>NZ_JBHFJG010000009.1:202075-225509 GCF_057559155.1 Rhizobium moroccans
CAGCCCTTAAACCGGGCGCCACCCCACCGTTTTCAAGGAAAAGAACGTGGCCGGTTTCCTCATCAAACGATTGCTGCAGGCGATTTTCGTCGTCATTGCGATCACGCTCGTCGTCTCCTTCGCCATTCGCCTGACCGGCGATCCCGCACTGATGATGTTCCAGGGCGGTGGCAGCATGACGGAAGACGATCTGGCGCGCATTCGAGCGGCACTTGGAACCGATCAGCCGTTCATCGTCCAGTACCTGACCTTCCTGAAGGGGCTCGTCACGCTGGATTTTGGTCGCAGTTTTTCGGGCGGCACACCGGTTTCGCTGCTGATCGGCAATGCACTGCCGGCGACACTGCTTCTTGCCTTCATCTCCATGGCGGTATCGATCGCGCTTTCCATCCCGCTCGGCGTCAAGGCCGCGACGGCGCGCGGCAAGGGCGCCGACCAGTTCATCCGCATCTTCTCGCTGCTCGGCCTGTCCTTCCCGAATTTCTGGCTCGCGACCATGCTGATCCTGCTGTTTGCGGTCGCACTCGGCTGGCTGCCGCCAAGCGGCATGTCCGGCGCGGCAAGCTATGTCATGCCGGCCGTCACCATGGGGATCATCCTGACTGCGACCAATGTCCGTCTCGTGCGCACATCCATGCTGGAGACGCTCCAGTCGCAATATATCATGGTGGCGCGTGCGAAGGGCTTGAGCGAGAGCAAGGTTCTGTACAAGCACGCGCTGCGCAACTGCGCTATTCCACTCATCACCTATTTCGGCCTGCAGTTCGGCGGGCTTCTCGGGGGCATCGTCGTGATCGAACGGGTCTTCAACTGGCCGGGAATGGGTACACTTGCCTTCGATGCGGTTGCAGCACGTGACTATCCCGTTCTCCAGGCCGTCATCACCGTGCTGTCGCTGATGATCGTCGGCATCAATCTTCTGGTCGATATCGCCTACGGGCTTGTCGATCCGCGCATCCGTACGGAGTGATGACGATGGCCTCCAAGATCTCCCGCCTGTCGCGCTTTTCGAGCCTCGAATTCATCCTCGGCGCTTCGCTGACCATCATCATCTGCCTCGCCGTCGTTTTCTCCGATCTTCTGTTTCCGGGCGGCGCCGACAAGATCGACCTGATGGCGCGCCTTGCCAAGCCCTTTACCAATGCGGCCCACCCGTTCGGAACGGATCCGCTGGGGCGCGACGTGCTGGCCCGCGTCGTGGCCGGCGGCAAGATCTCGCTGCTCGTCGGCTTCACCTCGGTGATCGGCGCCGTCATCATCGGCGTTCTCATGGGTCTGATCGCCGGCTACTACCGCGGTTTCTGGGACATGCTCGTGATGCGTTTCGCCGACCTGCAGCTTGCCATGCCCTTCATTCTCCTGGCGATCACCTTCATCGCCATCGTGGGCGGCAGTCTGACGAACACGATCATCCTGCTGATCGTCTCGCAATGGGTGCAGTATGCCAGGCTTGTGCGAGGCTCGGTCCTGACGCTACGCGAGCGTGAATTCATCCTCTCGGCGCGAGCAATCGGGGTGAGGGACTGGCGCATCATCTTCCAGCATCTGCTGCCGAACCTGATCGGACCGGTGATCGTGCTGATGACGCTCAATGTCGCCAACAACATCCTGCTCGAAAGCAGCCTGACCTTCCTCGGCCTCGGCGTCGATCCGACCATCCCGAGCTGGGGCGGCATGCTTGCCGACGGACGCACCTATCTGCAGACGGCCTGGTGGGTGAGCGTCTTTCCGGGGCTCGCCATCCTGCTGACGGTGCTCGGTCTCAATCTCCTGGGCGACTGGCTGCGCGACAGCCTCGACCCGACCGGCAGAACCTCAAGGTGAATTCGCATGACCGAGATCTTCAGCAAGACCTTCGAACGCACGCTTGACCAGTTGGTGGCGCGGGCAGTTGCCGGCCAATCCTTCGAAGCCTGGACCTTCGACGATGCGAAGAGCCGCCGCGAGGCCGAACGTCGGCTTGCGGAAAGGGGTGTGACCGCCCGCATACGCAGCGCATACAAGCCGCTTCTCTTCTCTTTCCGCGAGGACATTGACCTCACGGGCGTGCAGGCGATCGAAATTCGCTATCCGGTGCATGCGGCGGCGCCGGCCAACCGGTTTCGCCTCGAGGCCTATCCGCTTGCATCGCTTGTCGGCAAGGCGAAGATCGGTTTCGTGCCCCGCGAGGACGACGGGTTCTTCTATGACGTTCTGCTGACGCGCGCCGGCGGAACGGAGACGTTGAAGGTTCTTGCCCCCAACCGGATTCATACCGACGCGGTCGGCGAGACGAATGTGTCCCCGACCGGCTGGTATCGGCTGGCGGGCGATGCGGACGGCGAGCGCCTGCAAACCGAATATGAGGCACTGTTCGAGGATGCGATCGCAGCGATCTCCGGACACGATTGGGGCAATCAGGAGCCCTATTTCGAAGAGCTGGCCATTCGTGTGCGCCATCCGGCAGAAGACGAGCGGCTCGACGTGGGGGACGAGGCTGTCAGCCTGCGCGAAGCGCTCCACGAGGATTTCTATTTCTCGCTGCTCGAATTCTTCCAGAAGAAATCCGGCCGCCCGCTCGGCGATCGCGGCCTGAAAC
This sequence comes from Rhizobium moroccans, assembly GCF_057559155.1. Lineage (NCBI taxonomy): Bacteria > Pseudomonadati > Pseudomonadota > Alphaproteobacteria > Hyphomicrobiales > Rhizobiaceae > Rhizobium > Rhizobium moroccans. The sequence goes on from NZ_JBHFJG010000009.1 coordinate 204,654, forward strand.
CGGGCCAGATCGTTCCGGAGATCGTCTTGAGCGAAGGCGAGATATCGGTCCGTATCGAGACGAAGGCGCTCTCCACGTCGTTCCTGGATTGCGGCGATCAGGCAATCGACACGGCTGTCGAGCCGCCGGCCGCAGGACAGGTCGCCAGGCTGCTTGAGAAGATTGGCGGTGAGGAATTCAGGGCCCGTTCACGCTCGGGCCGGATTGTTGCTGCGCGCTATCATGCCGGCAGCGATGCCGCGGTGATGATCAGCGGCGGCCAGCACCCCAACGAGACGACCGGTATTGTCGGCGCGCTCAGGGCTGCCAGCAAACTGGCGAAGATGAAGGGGGCGCATTTCACCATTTCGCCGCTCGAAAACCCCGACGGTTACGCGCTGCACCAGCGGCTGCGCATGGATAATCCGCGCCACATGCACCATGCGGCGCGCTATACGGCGCTCGGCGACGATCTCGAATACCGTACCCGCGAGAACTCCGGGGAGCACATCAACGAGAAGGAGATCCGCTTCAGGGCACAGGAACTCAGCGGCGCTAAGCTGCATGTGAATCTGCACGGCTATCCCTCGCATGAGTGGACGCGGCCGCTTTCGGGCTATGTGCCGCGCAATTTCGCCATGTGGACGCTGCCGAAGGGCTTCTTCCTCGTCATGCGTCACCATGCGAAGTGGGAAGTGCCGGCCGAAGCGCTGCTTGATCGGGTGACGCGCCATCTCGGTGCCATCCCGGGTCTCCTGGAATACAATGACCGGCAGATCGCGCTTTACGAGATCCACGCCGGGGAGACAGGCTTCCGGATCATCAATGGTTTCCCGTGCCTCTCGTCGGTCGACGATCGCCATACCGTGCCGATGACGCTGATAACCGAATATCCGGACGAAACGATCTACGGAAACGACTTCATCGCCGGCCATACGGCGCAGATGGAGACGGTTCTTTCGGCCTATGCCGCATGGCAGGAGATCGTTGCCGGAGAGGTGGCGGGGTTGCTCCAGCACCAGACTTCAGCCGCAGGAACGGTGGCATGATGGAGTACGCCACTATTTCTGCGCTGTCCATGAACGGGCGGTCCATGCCGGCATCACCGACCCTAATCACAGCAGATTAGGATCGGATTGCTGACTATATCGCAGGGAAGAGTCGGCATGTTCACAGAGGGTGAAAGGACTAAGCCGCGTTTTCTGACTGGCGCGCGAAGCGGACAAGCCAGTGAAGTGGCTACCTGGCTCCTGCGTTGTGTTGCATCGGCGCAGGGCTGGTGCAACACTGCACCACCAGCGAAGGAGGACCTCATGTGCCGAAACATCAAGTCGCTGTTCAACTTTGACCCACCAGCCACCAAGGACGAGATGCACGACGCAGCCCTACAGTTCGTGCGCAAGATCTCTGGGTCCACTCGCCCCTCACAAGCCAATGAAGCCGCGTTTTACGACGCGGTAGAGGAGATCAAAAGATCTGTGCACAAGCTGTTGCAGGCTCTGGAAACCAAAGCACCGCCCAAAGACCGCGAGGTCGTCGCCTCTAGGGCGAGGGAGCGGGCTAAGCAGCGTTATGGACGCGCCGTCTGAGCTGGTTCTCGGTCCTGCGAGCAATTCCACGGTAGAGGGATTTTGAAGCGGGAGCCGTTTGATCGACAGGTTTCCGTAACTGCAGCAATGGCTCCACCTCGAGCGCGTGTGTCGTAGTTTCGATGTCCGAATCGCGTGCGTCAGCTATCGCTGAAGTATCAGAACTAGACCGACCGCATAGGGCCGCAAGCTGTCCATAGCTTTGCACAAAGGATCCCCCAAGACCAAGCGTTAGCAACTACCTCAATCTATCTGAATGACAACGCTGGTGCTTCGGGCGCCGGCACTTCAGCATCGGTGAACAAGTTCGGAAACAGCCGCTCCCTGTAATCATTGCTGTAGTAGTTATTCATGACCCGAACGAGATCGGCCAGCACGGTCGGCACCGTGTCGTCAAAGAACAGCGGTTCAATACGGGCAGGTGTTTCAAACATTTTTTTGCCGATCTCGGTAACGAGTTAATCGACTGGAATATAAGGCATTCGAGGCTGGAAGTCAGTACAGTTGCCGATGTTGGTTGCCGATTTCTTTTGCCGATGCGAGACGCTGGTCGGACGCGAACCCGAACGGGGCAGCAAGTCGGCCGGGCGGCGAGCGACAGCAGAATCGATCATCGCGGCGTGGTTGCTTGAAGACGCCGACCCCTATGGCTTGCCTCACCCTCGCTGAGGAACTGAAATCTGAACATGACAGCCTCTCGGAGTGCCGAGGGATCGTCAAAGGGTGGGGGCGGAAAGTCGCCTATCGAATACCCACGGAGCGAGCGGAGACCCCCAGCCGATCGTTGATTATTCTCTCTCCTTGGAAACTGCGGCGACCATCCACAGATGCCGTCGGGGTCAGCAAATATGCCTTCGTATCCCCATTCTTTCTGCTCGGCTCGCTAACCGCAAATGCTCCCGCACCGACGCACCGCTGAATAACGCGTTAGACGTCCGTCTCATTTGCCACTTCGAGTGATAGCAGACATTCGTTCCTGCCGTCAAAAACCAGCCACCCTTTGCCGATCACCCATTCCATACCGTCAGATGCAATGAGTAACGGGCTTGTCCGTGCATCCAAGGCGAACTGCAATGGCTCAGGCATTCCATCTTCGGATGGCGCACCCACAGTCATGGGATCGAGTGCGTTGCGATAGAAGTCATGAACGGTTCTCGGAAGGTCTTAAGTGGTCGTGTTGATAGCTTCGCGACTAATGGCAGCTATCCCCTGGGCGGTATCCGAAACCGGACGGGGGCCTCCGAATTGCCAGTAGTGGAAGCGCACGCAAGGGCAGGTTTCAGGTAGTCGCTGACGTGCTCTGAGTGGCCGAGATTGGTCGATAGCAGGCGTCCGCGCACCACGGTGGCATGTCCACTTTTGTTTCTCCACGCTGCAGAAGCAGCCAGGCCGCACACGGCCCCGTCTCGGCCAGGGCGATTACGGTGCGTGTACATTTCCACGCGAAACGGACCGTTCCGCTTTGAGGGCGCGATATGCCCATTTTAAAAGTCTCTGTGCAGTCAGGCCCCGCCAACCAAACTTCCAATCAAAGCCCGCCTCTCCTTATATAGCTTCGACATTCAAGCATGCGTGAACCTGGCCGGACGCAATCTCTCGCAACTCCGGACGCGTCCGTCTGCAATTCTCCGTCGCAATTGGACAGCGAGGATGGAAATGGCAACCGGAAGGCGGGCTGAGCGGCGAGGGGATTTCGCCCTTGATCGGCATGAACTTACGTCGCTCAAGCGAAATCTTCGGCATGCCGTCGAGCAACATGCGGGTATAGGGGTGCGCAGGCGATGCGAAGAGCTGCTCGGTCTCGGCAAGCTCCACGACGCGGCCGAGATACATCACGGCCACCCGATCGCACAGGTGGCGGATGACGCTGAGGTCATGGCTGATGAAGATCATCGCAAGGCCACTGTCGCGCCTGATGTCCATCAGGAGATTGATGATCTGCGCCTGGACCGAGACATCGAGCGCGGCAACGGCTTCGTCGCAGATCAGCATGTCGGGCTTTACCGCCAACGACCTGGCGATGCCGATGCGTTGGCGCTGGCCACCGGAAAACTGATGTGGATAGCGTCCGAGGCTGTCCGCAGGCAGACCGACCCGGGCGAGGATGTCGATCACGTATTCCTTCACCCGTGAGCGCGGCACCAGCCCATGCAAGACCGCCGCCTCGCCGACGATTTCGCCGACACGCAGGCGCGGATTGAGAGAGGAAAGCGGGTCTTGGAAGACCATCTGGATCTTCAGCGCATCGCGCTTGCGGGCAAGGAGGCTATCGTAAGGCTCACCGCGGAAGTGCCGTTCGCCAGAGGATACCGGCAGGATGCCGGCGATCATTCGCGCCAGGGTCGATTTCCCGCAGCCGGATTCCCCGACGACACCGAGCGTTTCTCCCTCGCGCAGCGTAAGCGAGACATTGTCCACCGCGCGCAGTACCGTTGGAGGGCGGTCACCCATAAAACGGTTCGCCAGATCGCCAAATACCCTGTGCCCCACCGTGAAGCTGCGCGACAAATCCTTTGCCTCGAAGATCATCTCGTTCACGCGTCACTCCTCGAATGGATGATAGCACCAGATGTGATGCGTAGCCGATAGTTGCGTCGCCGGTACCGGCTCGCCGCAGATCTCCGTCGCCCGTTCGCAACGGCTGGCGAAGGGACAGCCCTTTCCCAGAGAAAGGAGCGAGGGCATGTTGCCGGGGATCTGCCTTAGCTTCTCGCCCGGCGTGTTGCGCGAGGGAACGGAGCCGAGAAGCTTGCGGGTATAAGGATGGCGCGGAACGCCGATGATGTCCTCCGTCGTGCCGATCTCCATCATCGCGCCGGCATACATCACCATAATCCGGTCGGCGAGTTCGGAAAGTGTCGAAAGATCGTGAGTGATCCAGACCATGCCGAGGCCACGCTCGTCGATCTGCCGACGGATGTGGTAGATGATCTGGGCTTGGATCGTCACGTCGAGAGCAGTCGTCGGCTCGTCGGCAATGATCATGTCCGGTCCGAGCAACAAGGCGGTCGCGATGACGACCCTCTGGCGCATGCCGCCCGACATCTCGTGCGGATAAGCGTTCAGCCGCTCCTCCGGGGAGGGAATACCCACGGCCATCAGCACTTCGATGCAGCGGTCGTGCATCTGTCTGCGGGAAACATCTTCATGCTCGCTGATCGCTTCGTACATCTGATCGCGCACCCGCATCAGCGGGTTCAGGGTCATCAATGGGTTCTGGAAGACCATGGCGATCTTGCGGCCGCGAAAGCGGCGCATCTCCTCGAACGTAAGGGCAGTCAGCTCCTGGCCGTCGAGCGAGATTGAGCCGGAAACGATACGCCCCGGCTCGTCGATCTGACCCATGATCGACATGCCGGTCACCGATTTGCCGGATCCGGACTCGCCGACGATGCCCAACACCTCGCCACGACGAAGATCAAAGGAAATATCGCGCACCGACTTGATCACGCCCTGTCGCGTGAAGAACCAGGTGTTGAGGCCGTCGACTTGGAAAAAGGGTTCCGTCATCCCTGCACCTTTCCTAGCGGTCAAGCCGCGGATTGTTGAGATCGCGCAGCCGGTCGCCGAGCAAGTTCATCGCGACGATCATCACGAGCAGCACCACGCCCGGATAGATGCTGATCCAGTATTTGTGCGAGAAGATGAATTCATAGCCGCTGGCGATCAGCATGCCGAGGGAGGGTCTGGTGAGCGGCAGGCCAACACCGAGGAAACTCAGTGAGGATTCGAGCGAGATCGCGGCAGCGATATTGAGAGTGAAGAGCACGATAATCTGCGGCATGCAGTTGGGCAGCACGTGGCGCAGCATAATGCGCGTCGGGGAAAGCCGCAGGCATCGGGCGGCCTCGACATATTCCTTGCCAAGCTCGCTGATCGCGAAGGAGCGGGCCGTGCGAGCGTAATAGGACCATTGCACGATGACGATGGCAAGCACGACCTTGCTGACGCCATTGCCCAAGATGGCGAGGATCGCAAGCCCAACGAGCAGCGCAGGAAGGCCAAGCATGAAATCTACCGCACGCATGATGATTGCATCGGTGATACCGCCCCGCCAGGCCGCGAGAAGCCCAAAGCCGGTACCAAGCACCATCGCGGCACCCGCAGCCACAAGTCCGACGAAGACGCTGATCCTGATGCCGTAGAGGATGGCGGAGAGCATGTCGCGGCCGAAACCGTCAGTGCCGAGACGAAAGACGAAATCCGTTTCCCGATCCAGGGATTTTGCGATGGCGAGGACAGTGAAGTTTTCAGGAAGCTGGCTGTTGGAGACGATCCTGACCCTGCCGTCCTCCGGGTTGTCCACGGTCCACCAGGGTTGGACGATATGCTTCTTTCCGCCTTCCACGCTGGCGCCCGCCGGCAGATTGCGGATCTGCAGGCTGGCGAGTTTGGTGCCTTCCGGGGCCACCCCGACGCCGAGACAGTTTGCTCCGCACGACTCGGCTGTGATGCTTTGGCGGGTCTGTGCGGGTGAGGCGGGCTCGACAGATGCCGTGCCCCCCTGGAAGCGGATATTGGCGCGGACTTCCTCTCCGGGCAGCATCCGCGTCGAGCCGGCGGGCTTCAAGGCGTCCGACAGTTGAAGCTGGGTCAGGTCGTAAGGGTCCGTCGGCGACATTAGCGGCGCGAATAGGGCGCAGGCGACGAAAACGAGGCTGATCAGCAGGCTGATGACGGCCGTGCGGCTCTCCGCGAAACGCTGCGCAAAATCGTTGAAACCAGTCGTGCTCATGCCGCGCGCCTCAGAACGGATTTCACGCGCGGATCGATCGCCATGTGCAGAATATCGACGATGAAGTTGATGGCGATGAACAGCAGCGCGGTATAGGTGAGCTGGGCGACGATCAGCGGCCTGTCTAGCACCTTGATGGAGTTGATCAATAGCTTGCCGAGACCTGGCCAGGAAAACACCGTTTCGGTGATCACGCCATAGGCGAGCAGGTTGGCGAGCTCGATCCCGGTGACGGTGATGAGTGGAACCAAGGCGTTGCGCAGGATATGCCTGACGACGACCTTGCGGCTGCGCACTCCCTTCGCATAGGCGAACTTCACGAAGTCGAGGCGGGAGATTTCCATCGTCGCGGCGCGTGTGACGCGCATCAGGAGCGACATCTTGAGGAGCGCCAGGCTGAAGGCCGGCATGATAACATGCGACCAGCCATCGAGCGTCCATAGGCTGCTGGTGATGCCGAAATGGGTTGCGACCGCTCCCCGATCACCCACCGGCAGGATCGGCAAAGCGATGCCGAAGGCGACGATCAGGAGCATGCCCTGCCAGAAGGTGGGGATGCTGACGCCGATCAGGGAAAAGGTCATGACGCCCCGGCCGAGCAGCGATTCCGGTTTAAGCCCCGCATAGAGCCCGGCCGGTACTGAAGCGACAATCGCGATGACGAAGGCGACTAGCCCGAGTTCGAGGCTCGCCGGCAGACGCTGCAGCAGGATACTGGTGGCGGGTTCCTTGTAGACGAAGGAGGTACCCCAATCTCCCTGCACTGCATTGCCGAGGAAGGTCAGGTATTGCTGCCAGAGCGGCTTGTCGAGGCCGAGGGCGGTGATGGCGGCCAGCCGGTCGGCCTCCGAAGCTTCCGAGGAAATCAGGATGTCGGCCGGATTGCCGATCAGCCAGATCCCGACGAACAGCACGATCGACAGCACAAAGACCACGACCACGCTTTGCAACAGGCGCTGCAGCACGAAGGAGAGCATCAGCGGTCAGCCTTCAGATAGGCGTTGATATTGCGTTGCTCGGCTGTCGGCATCGATCCGGCTCCGATGTTCTCAACCAGCGATCCAAAGTGCAGCGCATATTCGGCGCATATGCCGCCAGTGCTGCCGGTTTCAAGCCGATCCTCGATCTCCGTGCGCAGCGCCTGGCCGCCCGGCAATTGGGCAAGCTCATCCAGGAAAGGCGCTCTGCCGGCTGCGGCAGCCATGGCGGCGTCGTGCACCAATTCGTGGCCCTTGTGTTTGCCAAGGGTTTCGCCGAGCCGCATCATGGCGAACTCGCCGAGGATCGCGCCGTGCGACAGGTCCAGGTTGGACCGCATCCGCTCCTTGTCGACGTAGAGGTCGCGCACCAGAAGTTCGGTCCGCACGAGAATTTCGGAAATGGCGCCGATCACCTCCGCCAATCCGTCCTCGAACATCTGGTTGGCGCTACCGTCGGATTCGAACGGGCGGTGGGCACTTGCCATCAGCATGCCGGCGCAGGAATAGAGTTTGTTGCTGTTGGCGATGATGCCGTAGCAGAGGATGGGGTTGATCTTCTGTGGCATGGTGGAGGAACCGATCGAGCCTTCGACGCGGCCTTCATGCAGCTCGCCATATTCCTCCGAAGAACTCTGGTAGATCTCTTCCGCGATCTTATGGCAGATGGAGGCCGTCAGGCTCAGCGCATTGACATATTCGCACATATGCGTGCGGATTGCGCGCGAGGGAATAGCCATCTCGCCCATGCGGAGAAGAGCTGCCACGCGTGACTGGAGGGCCGGACCCTCTCTACCCAGAGCGGAGAAGCAGCCGACCGCACCGCCGGTCATGACGACGAAGGCCCGGCTTTCCGCTTCCCGAAGCCGGTCCGCGGCCTGCAAGAATTCATCGATCCAGACCGCCACTTTGAAGCCGAAGGTGATCGGCACCGCATGGCGATAGTGGGTCCGCCCCGCCATAATGGTCTTCGCGTGGGTGCGGGCATGGCGACCGAGATGGCGCAGGATGTCGGCGAGCAACCCATCCAATGTCGCCTGGGCACGCTTGGCGAGCAGCAGCAATCCGGTCTGGATGACGTTCTGCGTGGTGATGCCCCAGTGGACATACCCGCCATGCTGTGGACCGGCAAGCCGGACAAGTTCGTTGATGAGCGGCATAAGCGGGTGACGGGTCGTCCGGTACGACGTATCGAGGCGGTCCGTATCCAGGTATTCGAAACGGCAATGTCCGGCGATCGCCTCCGCCGAGGCGGCCGGGATCATGCCAAGCTCTCCCTGAGCCAGCGCGACGGCCTTTTCGACATCCAGGAAGGCCTGGTACATGGCCGGCGGCGCAAAAGCGTCCCGCAGTCCCCGGTAGTCATATTGTGACGTGAGGGCGTCGTTGAATTCTGTACCCATCTGGATTTCGCACTTTCATGAATGAGAGGGCAAGGCCAGCGAGGGATGACGGCCTTGCCGGCACGCCTTATTCGGGGCGGGCGGTGTAGAAGATGTTGGTCAGGTTGGCATTGGCGTCATAGTGAACACCGTTGCGAACTCCCCAGACGCCGAACTCGTGATAGAGCGGCACGTAACCGTCATCCTTGTAGACCTCGGCGACTGCAGCACGCAGCAGCTCTTCCCGTTTGGCGTCATCCAGCGTCGACTGTGCGTCTTCAAGCGCCTTGTCGGTGACCTCGCTGGAATAACGTCCGCGGTTTGCGCCACCCCAGCCGCGATCGGGGTTACGTGTGCCGGCGAGATTGATCATCTGGCTCAAGCCTTCGCCGGTATCGGCGGCGGCACCGGCGAGATAGAGACTGAATTCGTAGGCGCTCGCCTTGGTGAAATAGATGCTGAAGGGAAAGGTCTCCAGCGTCACGTTCAGTCCGACCTGCGAGAGCATGGCGGTGACCGCCTGAGCCACCTGGGCGCCGTTGACGTAGCGGTCGCTGGGCGCGTTCAACGTCAGGGAGAAGCCGTTCGGATAGCCGGCTTCGGCCAGCAGGCGCTTGGCTTCCGCCGGGTCATAAGGATACGCCTGCAGATCGGGATTATAACCGAAGACACCGTCCACGATGATCTGGCTCGCCGGCTGGGCCATGCCGCCCATCACGGTTTCGGCGATCTGCTCGCGGTTGATGGCGAGATTGAGCGCCTTGCGGACGCGCGGGTCGAGGAAGGGGTTCTTTCCGTCGGTACCGGAAACCTTCGGCGTCTTCTCCTGGCCCTGGTCGGGAAGCAGGAAGATCAGGAGCGTCGAGGGCATGGACGACAGATGGTACTTGCCCGAGGACTGGATGCTGTCGATGCTGTTGATCGGCACCGCGTTGATGACGTCCACCGAGCCGCCGAGCAGGGCGGCGATGCGGGCGCTGTTGTCCGGCAGGGATTTGACCAGCACCGAATCATAGGCGGCCGGCGTGCCGTAATACTGGTCGTTGCGTTCCAGCTCGATCTCCACGTCGGGCGTGAACTTCTTGACGTGGTAGTGGCCGATACCGGGCGAGGTCTTGCCGCTGTTGAAGTCCCCGGTGGCCAGCCAGTTGTCGTTGCCGCAGCTCTTGTCGTCATAGGCCAGCGTGCGGCCCGTCGGATTCTGGACAATTCCGATATTGCTCAGGCTGCGCAGCAGGTTCGGATCGGGTTTCTTGGTGTCGATCTCGATCTTGCCATCGCCGGCGTCCTTGATATTGGCGATCGTGGCGATGAAGCTGCTGAAGAGGCCGGGGCTGTTGGGAACATTGCGTACCCGGCAGATGGAATAGATCACGTCGTCGGCGCCGAGCGGGTTGCCATCGTCGAACTTCGCCTTCGGCTCGAGGGTGATGACCCATTTGGTATCGCCCTGAATCTCCCATGATTTCGCAAGGCGAGGCTCGACGGTGCCGTTGACGCCGTTCGTATAGACGAGTGCGTCCGAGATGTTCTCCCGAAGGTCGAAATTATAGCCGGCGCGATGGAAATGCGGATCGACCGAAGTCGCGAGCGCCGCGAGACCAACGCGCAGCTGTTCAGCCGCAGCCGGGACAGCGGAAAGGGACGTCGCGGTCGCGAGCGCTACGCCAAAAGATGCCAGTGTTAAGTTTTTCATGGTCCTCCTCCCATTTATTTTGTGGGACCGTATCGCTGTGTTGTCCGGGGAAAAATCGAATTTTTCTGGATTCGATTGAGTTTTTCTCAATCGAAAGATAGAGATAGCCGTGGGGAGGAAGCCACATGCAGACAAAGCGCAAGGACTTGCCGCCGATGACCGCGCTTCCGGTGTTCGAGTCTGTGGGGCGGCACATGAGCATTGCCAAGGCGGCGGACGAACTCTGTCTCACTCCCGGTGCCGTTAGTCGGCAGATCCAGAATCTTGAATCATTCCTCGGTTGCGATCTCTTCGAGCGGTCGCATCGAAGGATCACATTTACGCCGGCCGGCGAAGTCTACTGGGACAAGATTCATACGTCCCTCGGCCAGATACGCGCGGTGACGAGCGATCTCTCCGTCGGTATCGATCGGCGGCCGCTCGTCATCGGCAGCCCGCGCGTTTTTCTGCAGAAATGCATCATGCCGGTGCTTGGAACGCTTTACGCACGTCGTCCCGATATTGTCGTAAAGTTCGTCACTGGCGGGCACGATATCGAAGGGTTGGACGGTACGATCCATGTGGGGGAGGCGATCAGCAAGAAGGGATTCGTGTGCGAGATATTGGGCGACGCGGATCTTACACCAGTCTGTAGCCCTGCCTATCTTCACCGCGCGCCGCCCCTAGATACACCGGACGACCTGGAGCGGCATACCTTGCTGCGTTCCGCGGAATTCACACGCAACTGGGAGCGGTGGCTGGGGGCGCGCGCTCCGAGGATTTTTTCCAGGACGCGCTTCATCGATCTCGAAAGCTCTGGCCTCGAACTGACGGCCGCAGTCGAAGGACTTGGCATCGCCATTGTTCGCCAAAAGCTGGTCAAGCAGGAACTGGCGGATGGTCAACTCGTTGCGCTGTTTGAGAAAGACATGGTGCATGAGCACTATTTCTTCATGTTCGCCGATCCGAAACTTCGGTCCGACAGTTTCCGGTTCTTTCGCAATTGGCTGAGGGATGCAGTTGTGGAATAGAGCAGGCCGGTGTTCAGTCTGCGGCGCGTTATGGCAACATTCTCCAGTCGTGCTCGGGCCTGCATATTATCAAAAGGGCCTCCTCAATCATGCATTACTGGCACTGGTTCGACATCGCCTCTGCTTGGATTGGCGGCGTTGGAGCAATCGTCCTGTCGGTTCTGCTTTTTGCAACTAACCGTCTCCGGAGCGATCCAAGCCGCTCGCGATGGCATGACTGGGTGTGGTTGTCTTGGATCGGGACGGCGGCCTACCTGCTTCACAACTTCGAAGAATACGGCATCGATCTGCTTGGGACGTTCCATGCATTTCCAGGCATGATTTGTGCACAGCCTGGTTTGCCGCCGTATCCGAATTGCCCGATCCCACCGGTGTTTTTCCTTGCGGTCAATGTCACTGCGTTCTGGGTCGCGGCTCCCATTGCAGCCCTGCTCAGCCGACGACACCCGCTTGTCGGTCTTTCTATATACGGCATCATAATCATCAACGCCCTGGTACATATGGCAGCCGCGCTTGGGGGTAGCTTCGGTGGAGGTTTTTTCACTTCACTGCTTTTCGTGGTCCTGGCCGTGTGGGTTATCCGCGCCTGCTTCGGTCCAGGGCGGATGAGCTACGGCGCGCTCGCCCTTCTTGTGGCTGGCGGGATCATAGTTCACATGGTTTTGGCGGCTCCGCTGGTGCTGTTTGTCAATTTTGGCTTGAGTGCGACTGTGGTTGTCTTGCTGCAACTGATGAATCCCTTCCTGCTGATGCTCATCCTATGGCTTGGGGAGCGGTGGCGTGATGGGGTGTTGATCTCTCGAACCCGCGGACCAACTGACCTCGGGAGGGCGCGGATGGGGGCGTAGTCGGAAGCCGACAGGCAGAGATGCAGTCTCGCGTCTGCTTCTCGTCGCGTTCTACCCACGCGTCCGTTGACACTCCGACAAGACTTCCCGGACAAACGCGCCGCACGGCGCATATCGCCTCGTCGACCACCAGGAGGCTCTCACGTCCGTTCGGGCCGCGTGGGTGTATGTGAAGTTCGGCAGCCCCCGCGGAGACGCATGCTGCACCGTCGAGGGCAATGGCATCCGCCGTGAGCGGTAGCCGCGGGTGATAGCCGCCAGGACGTGCACCGTTAAGAGACAGGTTAGTCTCGACTAAAAACCGAGCTCGCTGAGACCAGGATGATCATCAGGCCTGCGGCCAAGCGGCCACCGAAAGCAGCGCTCGTCGGCGCTGATAGGCAGGTCGTTGATACAGGCATAGCGCTTCCGCATCAGGCCTCTATCGTCAAACTCCCAATTCTCGTTGCCGAACGATCTGAACCAGTTCCCACTGTCGTCACGCCACTCATAGGCGAACCTGACGGCAATTCGGTAGCCGCCGAAAGCCCAGAGTTCCTTGATCAACCGGTAATCCAGCTCTCTCCGCCATTTTCTCGAAAGAAACGCTACGATCGCTTCGCGCCCGCTCACGAATTCAGCACGGTTACGCCACTGGCAGTCTACCGTATATGCCGGAGCGACCCTCGCCGGGTCGCGGCTGTTCCAGCCGTCTTCAGCAAGACGAACTTTCTCGACTGCGTTTTCGAACGTAAAAGGCGGAAGGGGTGGTCGTTGAGCTTCGGTCATCTTTCTGGGTTCTCCAACCGTGCGCGCAAAGTCGCATTCTCGGTTTCCAATCGCTGCAGTTGTTCACGAAGAGGAGCGACAGCTTGTTCAACCTGCTGTTCGGTGTAGCGCGGAATGATGTGCTGTGGGCAATTCCAATCGAACGCCACAAGCCGAAGCCTGAAGATCCGTTCCGCCCTTCCTTTGTAGGTCGTGTCGGAGACCAGTTCCGTGAGTTCCTGGTCAGCATCAAGCGCCAGTCGCTCCACATACGCATAAATTTTGAGCCGTGCCCGTCGCACATAATCCATCAAGAACAGGCAGGTCCGATCGTTAGCAGCAAAATTGCCGGCGCTGATGTACTGGCGATTACCCCGGTAGTCGGCAAAGGCCAATGTTCGCTGATCGACGACCTTAAGGAAGCCGGCTTTTCCTCCACGGTGTTGAACGTATGGCCAACCCGTTTCGGAGACCGATGCCATATAGAAGCTGTCGCGTGAGGCAATGAAGGCGATCTCGCTTTCGGTGAGGGTATCTGAAGGACGGTTGTCAGCGCCCAGCCATAGCTGGTCCACCCCCATGTTCGCCTGAGCGGCTCTGACGCTCGGCGTCATTGCGACCTCCAGGAAATGATATGGCATCAATAATCCCCTTGTTCGGGCAGGCTCGCATCGCTGTCTTACGGCGCGAGCCGAATCTATCTTTGTTAAGCCCAATTTAGTGCTTGGCAATTTTACCCTTCAGCTCGCTGAGCGCGAACATCAGTCCTGCATGGCCCAATCTGCGACCTGCCAACGCATTTCCCCACGACCGGCGACGATACGGCCGAGACCAGGGAAAGGCATGTGCGTGGCAGCGATGAGCGCGCCCTCCGACGCGGCACGCGGAAGGAAGCGATCACGCATGGCTTTTGCAGCGGCACGGTCCTGCTCAAACAGGAAGAACACATCGGTCGCGGCAGGATGCACGACCGGAAAAATCATATCCGAAACCATGATCAGGCTCTTCCCGCCATCTTCGATCCGCACGCCGATATGGCCGGGCGTATGGCCGGTCAGGTCGATGATTGAAACGCCCCGCATGATCTCGCGCTCTCCATCGATCGTTTGGAGCCTCGGGTATAGCCGCACGACTTCCTCCGCCATCCTGAAGCTGGTCTGCAGATAATCAGGGGCGCCGTTGCGTTTGGCTGGATCGGTCCAGTGGGTGACGTCGCGACGATCGATATAAAGATCGGCCTCGGGGTAGTTGTTCTTGCCTCCCAGAACAAGTCCGCCCATGTGGTCTTGGTGCATATGCGTTACGATGATCGCGTCGATCTTGTCGGGCTGCAGACCGAGCGCGGCGAGTGCCTGTGGTAACTGTCCGGTCTGCCCGATCGAGCCTGCCGCACCGGCATCGATCAGGATGCGGCGCTCGCCATCCTCGACGAGATATTGGTTGAAGAGGAACCGAACCCCACTCGGCCGGGCGGCAAACTGTGCGCTTGCCGCCCTCTCAACCTCGGGTGCCGAGCGTCCCGGAAAGTAGTCATACGGCATGTCGGCATACCCATCCGTCAGCGCCGTAACGGTGAACCGGCCGATGCGGATCTGTGCGAACGGGTTCACCACAACAGGCGCCTTGGCAGCATCCCGCGTCGCCGCACGGGCGAGGGAGTCTCCGAGCAGGCCTCCACCGAGGAGGCTTCCCCCGACAAGGCTGAGAGGCAGGGCGCCGGCAAAGGCGCGACGTGAAAGTTGAGGCATGACATCTTCCTCTCGATCAGTAGCACGATGGGACTTATGGCAAGCCCCTTGACGACGCGAAGGCTATGACATCCACAAACAACGGGGTATCTTGGTATTTTGGAAACATTCCTCTCATTTTATGGAAGGCTTTGATGGATCGTTTTGATGCGATGGCGGTGCTATTGGCGGTGGTCGACGCCGGCAGTCTATCTGCCGGGGCACGGCGGTTGAATGCGCCGCTCGCCACGGTCAGCCGCAAAGTGGCCGATCTTGAAAAACATCTTGGCGTTCGCTTGGTCGTGCGCACCCGTCGCGGCCTCGCCTTGACGGAGGAGGGGCGCACCTTCGTCGCCGCGTCACGTCGAATTCTTGAGGAGCTTGACGCAGCGGAGCGGCAGGCCAGCGGCGATTATGCAGCGCTGCGTGGCGGGCTGCACGTGACCGCGCCGATTGCCTTCGGCGAGCGCCATCTGCTGCCGATTGCGCTCGAATTCCTCAAGGAGCAACCCGAGATCAACCTGCGGCTGACCCTGACTGATCGGCAACTAAGTCTGGCGGATGAGCACGTCGATGTAGCCCTCCGGATCGGGCACCTGCCGGACAGCGCGATTATCGCAACACGGGTTGGCGCCGTCCGCCGGGTGATCTGCGCGAGCCCCGACTATCTCGCTCGCCGAGGAGTGCCGCGTCAGCCGGAAGACCTCGCCCCGCATGATGGCATAAGCTTCCAGGGCTTCGCGACCGCCCCGGAATGGCGATACCGCCGGGACGGCGCGGCCTTCGCCGTCGAGCCGCGCCTCAAACTCGCGGTCAACACGACAGAGGCTGCCATTCAGGCTGCGCTGGCCGGTATCGGCATTATTCGCGTGCTTTCTTACCAGATCAACGAACATTTGCGCTCTGGCGCGCTGCGGGAATTGTTGGCGGAGTTCGCACCGGAACCGCTGCCAGTAAATATTATTTACGGACCAGTCGATCCGCTGCCGCTGAAGGTCCGGTGCTTCCTTGACTGGATCGGCCCCCGCCTGCGCGCGCGAATGGGACCCTAGTGTTCCGCCTATCACACGCGCCTCCGTTAATGGCGATCAGGCTCAGTGGTAGTCGATCGTCCTGCATTGACGACCGCTTGCCCTTGCGGGCCGGAACGGACATCCGCCACCGGCGAGTTGATTTCCGCTTTGGCGCACAGGTGACGTAACGCCGCCCGGCCAGGCCGATGTCTGCTTGCAGGCAGGCCGAAGATTTGCCTCTATGACCGATATGGGGCGCAGAGCTGTCGTTAGGGCGTTACTACCTGACCACCTTTCAAGAGCAACGTTTTGGTTCAAAGCGATCTTACGCGACAATTGACAGGGGTATTCAGGCTCTTTTTCGCTGCGTGGTGACGGCCGCATACATGCCCGTCGTGCGGAAATCGCTCGGGTTCGTGCCATAGAGGCGGCGGAATACCTTCGAGAAGTAATTGGGGTCCTCGAAGCCGCAGAGTGCCGATACTTCCTTTATCGGCATTTCGGCGGCTTTCGTCAGCAGCTTGGCGGCCCGCCGAAGCCTCTTCTGCAGAACGAATTCGGCTGGTGGCAGTCCCTCGCTCGCCGTGAAAATGCGGGAAAAATGGGCCCGGCTCAGGCCGGCCACCGCCGCCAGATCGCTGACCGAGAGATGCTCATCGAGGTGGCTGTCGATGTAGCTGAGCACATGCTGCATCGTTCGATATTCCTGGCTGAATGTGGGATGTGATCCGAAGACGTCGTCATAAAGCAGCATGGCTGCCTCATAGGCGGTCGCAGATGCAGCACCCGGTGTTTCTCCTCCGGTCATGAGCCGATGGCAGCAATAGGCCAGGCGATCGATCGTCTCGGGCTGCAGGTGCAGGATAGGGCCGGTCATTGCCAGAATGGAACGGTGGATCCTCAAAGCCTCCTCGCCATTCATCGAGATCCAGAAAAATTCCCATTCCTCATCGCGCTCGAGCCAGTAGCGATGATTATGCGGAATGAGCAACAGCAGTGTTTCACCGGGTTTGACATGCGTTCTGCGGTTTTCGTAGCGCAGGTTCCCCCGTCCGCTGATGCAATGTTGCAGGACCGTGAAGGGCGCCTGACCACGCTTGCGCCCGTCCCAGTCATAGGTTGGACCCTTCCTTATCTCATAACCGCTACTGGTCGGCATGGTATGGAGCGTCTGGCGTCCTCGCGGCAGCGAAACGGTCCGCATGCCAGGGCCGGCTGCAATGAGATTCCGCAGCACAAAATTACCCATAATAGCATAATCCTTCTCTGGCTCCCTGTCGGAATATACGCATAATCCTTGTCCGAGGAGAAGTTGGAGGAAGGTTTTCGGGAGGATTTGGCGTTGCTATGCCAGCTTTTAAAAGCTTTTTCTGCCGTAGCCTGCGCGGCTGTTATCCTGTCGCTACTGTCGCCGGCTTTAGCCTTCAGCTCGCAATGAGGATGTGAATCATGAGTTTCAAAATCGCTATCATCGGAGCAGGCAGCGTCGGCTTCACGAAGAAACTGTTCACGGACATCCTTTGCGTTCCGGAATTCGCCGACGTCGAATTCGCTCTTACGGATATCAGTGAGCACAATCTTCAGATGATCAAGGCGATCCTCGACAAGGTCGTCCAATCCAACAAACTGCCTACGAAAGTGACGGCGACCACCGATCGCCGCAAGGCATTGGAGGGCGCGCGCTATATCATGAGCTGCGTGCGTGTCGGGGGCCTGGAAGCCTATGCGGACGATATCCGTATTCCGCTGAAATACGGGATCGACCAGTGTGTCGGTGATACGATCTGCGCCGGCGGCATTCTCTATGGTCAGCGCAACATCCCGGTCATCCTCGATTTCTGCAAGGATATCCGTGAGATCGCAGCCCCCGGCGCGAAGTTCCTGAACTATGCGAACCCGATGGCGATGAACACCTGGGCCGCCATCGAATACGGCAGGGTCGACACCGTCGGGCTCTGCCACGGCGTCCAGCACGGCGCCGAGCAGATCGCCGAGGTCCTTGGCGCAAAATCGGTAAAGGAGCTGGATTACATCTGCTCCGGCATCAATCATCAGACCTGGTTCGTCGACCTGAAATTGAACGGTCGCCAGATCGGCAAGGACGAACTCATTGCCGCCTTCGAGGCTCATCCGGTCTATTCGCAGCAGGAGAAGCTGCGCATCGATGTCCTGAAACGCTTCGGCGTCTATTCGACCGAGAGCAACGGGCATCTTTCGGAATACCTGCCCTGGTATCGCAAGCGGCCGGAAGAGATCACCAGATGGATCGACATGTCGAACTGGATCCATGGGGAGACAGGCGGCTATCTGCGTCATTCCACCGAGACTCGAAACTGGTTCGAAACGGAATTCCCGCAATTTCTCGCCTCGGCCGAAAAGCCGATCGATCCGACCATGCGTTCCAACGAGCACGCAAGCCATATCTTGGAAGCGCTGGAAACGGGGCGCGTTTATCGCGGCCATTTCAACGTCAAGAACAACGGGGTGATCGCCAACCTGCCGTCGGATGCGATCATCGAGTCGCCCGGTTTCGTCGATCGGTTCGGCATCAACATGGTCTCCGATATCACCATTCCGGAAGCCTGCGCCGCGACCTGCATTTCCTCCATCAACGTGCAGCGCATGTCGGTGCATGCGGCGATCAGCGGCGACATCGATCTTCTGAAGCTGGCCGTCCTGCACGATCCGCTGGTGGGGGCCGTCTCGACCCCCGAGGAAGTCTGGCAGATGGTCGATGAAATGGTCGTCGCCCAGGCCCGCTGGCTGCCGCAATATGCCCATGCGGTCCCCGGCGCCAAGGAGCGGCTCGCAAGCGCGAAGGTAAAGACGCGCGAATGGGCCGGCGCTGCGCGGCGCAACATTCGCTCAATCGAGGAATTGCGGGCCGAAAAGGAGGCGCTCAAGCGGGCTGTCTAAGGCCGGCGGAAGCGCCGGGAAGCCTCCGAGGGAGAGAGGCGTTCGGGAACTTTCTTTCATTGTCGTTCGAGGAGAAGCGGAGGCGCGTCGAAGCGCTCCGGAAGAGGAGGAGAAAGACGATGACGAATTTACGAGAGATCGGCATTCGCGCCGGATTGGCGTTTGGCGTTTCGGTGATGGCCGTGAATGCCGCGGCATCCGAGCCGACGACCCCGCCGGTTCCGCCGCAATTCCCGGCGGAAGGCAAAATCAAATACGTGACCCGCGATTCCATTCTCGAGTTCAAGGCGCTGCCGGAATATCGCGAGCCCGGTTGGGTGACGAAGAAGTTCGTCGAGGCTGGCAAGCTGCCGCCCGTCAAGGATCGCCTGCCCAAGGAGCCGCTGGTCTTCAAGACCGAGAACATGCCGGACGGTATCGGGGTCTATGGCGATACGATGCGCCACGTCATCGGCGGCCGGCCGGAAGGCTGGAACTATGGTGCCGGCCAGACGCAGGGCTGGGGCGGCATCGACATCGGCCTTTCGGAATGCCTCACGCGCACCGCGCCGCTCTTCCAGATCGAGGCAAAAGACACCGAACCGCTTCCCAACCTCGCCAAGAGCTGGGAGTGGTCTGAGGACGGTCACAAGCTGACCATGCACCTTATCGAAGGCGCCAAGTGGTCGGACGGCGATCCCTTCGATGCCGACGACATCATGTTCTATTGGGAAGACGAGGTCATCGATCCGAACGTCTCACCGCTCGGCGGCGGTGCCTCGCCGGAAGCCTTCGGCGAGGGCACGGTGCTGAAGAAGATCGACGCCTATACGGTGGAGTGGACCTTCAAGGAGGCCTTCCCGAAACAGTATCTCTATACGATGGCCTATCCGAACTTCTGCCCGGGGCCGTCGCATCTCCTTAAGCCCCAGCATCCTAAATATTCGAAGAACACCTATAATCAGTTCAAGAATGCCTTCCCGCCGGAATTCCTGAACATGCCGGTCATGGGCGGCTGGGTGCCGGTGGAATACCGCTCCGACGATATCATCGTGATGCGCCGCAATCCCTATTATTGGAAGGTGGACGAAGAAGGCAACCAGCTGCCTTACCTCAACGAGCTGCATTACAAGCTCTCGACCTGGGCCGACCGTGATGTGCAGGCGGTTGCCGGCTCCGGCGACATTTCCAATCTCGAGCAGCCGGAAAATTTCGTGGCCTCGCTGAA
Organism: Rhizobium moroccans; assembly: GCF_057559155.1. NCBI lineage: Bacteria > Pseudomonadati > Pseudomonadota > Alphaproteobacteria > Hyphomicrobiales > Rhizobiaceae > Rhizobium > Rhizobium moroccans. The sequence goes on from NZ_JBHFJG010000009.1 coordinate 224,480, forward strand.
GCGCGCCGCGGAGGAAACCGCGCCGGCGCGTCTCGCGTTTGGACCGCGCCTCATCGGGTATAATCTGCGCATGAATTTTTCCGCCAACGGCTGGGGCGATCCGGATGCCCGCGGCCAGGCGATCCGCGAGCTGAACCGGAACGAGGATTTCCGCAAGGCCGTTACCATTGGGATCGATCGCAAGGCGCTGGGAGATTCACTGGTCAAGGGGCCGTTCACGGCGATCTATCCCGGTGGCCTGGTATCGGGCACGAGCTTCTACGACAGGGAATCCGTCGTCTACTATCCCCATGATCTCGAAAGCGCCAAGGGGCTGCTTGAGAAGGTCGGTCTGAAGGATACGGATGGCGACGGTTTCGTGAATTTCCCGGCTGGCACCGAAGGCGGGAAAAATGTCGAGATCGTGCTTCTGGTCAACAACGGCTACAACACCGACAAGAGCCTTGCCGAAGGCATTGTCGGCCAGATGGAAAAGCTGGGGCTCAAGATCATCATCAATGCGCTCGACGGTCCGAAGCGGGACGACGCTCACTATAGCGGCCGCTTCGACTGGTTGATCCAGCGCAACACCACCGAGCTGGCTTCGGTGGTCCAGAGCACGGAGCAGCTTGCCCCCGTCGGTCCCCGCACGAGCTGGCATCACCGCGCCGGCAAGGATGGCAAGCTCGACCTTATGCCCTACGAGGAGGAGCTCGCCGATATCATCAACAAGTTCCGCACCAGCCAGGACAATGATGAGCGCGTGGCCCTGATGAAGCAGTATCAGAAGACCGCGACTGAGAATGTCGATACCGTCGGTCTGACGGAATATCCCGGCGCGCTCATCATCAACAAGCGCTTTTCAAACGTGCCGCAGGGCACTCCGATCTTCATGTTCAACTGGGCCGAGGATTCCGTCATCCGCGAACGGCTGTGGGTCGCGGCCGACAAGCAGGGAAAATACGAACTCTTCCCTGAGCAGCTTCCCGGCAAGCCGGGCGAAAACGGCCCTATCAACTAGAGCTCCTCCCTGACGAAGCGAGAATCCGGG
>NZ_JBHFJG010000009.1:225529-225904 GCF_057559155.1 Rhizobium moroccans
CCCGCACGGGACCAACAAGCCGGTTGCAGCGAGAAAGCGTGACTGGCCGCAAGGAGAAGCGAACCGTCCGATGTTACGATTCCTGCTCATGCGCATTGCGTCTGCGATCCCCGTGCTCTTCGTCCTGAGTGTGGTGACTTTCGCGATCATCCAGGCGCCGCCTGGCGACTATGCCGACTATATCCGTTCGCAGCTCATCAATCAGAGCGGAGCATCTTACGCCCAGGCCGAGGCGCAGGCGCAGGCCTATCGCGCCGAGCACGGCCTCGATAAGCCGCTCGTCATCCAATACGTCAACTGGATCAAAGGGATCATCACCGAGGGCGATTTCGGCTACAGCATGTACTACAACAAGCCGGTCGCCGACGTCGTCGG
>NZ_JBHFJG010000009.1:225924-239170 GCF_057559155.1 Rhizobium moroccans
TCGGCGAGCGTCTGCCGCGCACCCTGGCGCTTGCGCTTGTGTGCCATCTGCTTGCCTCCGTGCTCGGCATCGCCTTCGGCATCTGGGCGGCGACACGCCAGTATTCCTGGATCGACAACCTGCTTTCGGGCATTTCCTTTCTCGGCATGACGGTACCGCGCTTCCTGATGGCGCTGATCATCGTTTACCTGCTCGTCTTCCACTTCGATGTTTCGGAAATCGGCAGTTTCTTCTCGCCGCAATATGGCGGTGCGCCCTGGTCGTGGGGGAAATTCGTCGATCTCGTCAGCCATGTCTGGCCGGTCGTGGCGATCGCCACCTTCGGAGGGCTCGCCTACAATATGCGCGTCATGCGCGGCAATCTGCTCGACACGCTGAATGCGCAATATGTCGAGACGGCGCGGGCCAAGGGCCTGTCGGAGGGCGCCGTCGTGATGCGCCACGCAGTGCCGAATGCGGTGCACCCGCTCGTCATGTACCAGGGGGTCGTGCTTCCCTACATGCTGACCGGTGAGATCGAGACGGCGATCATCTTCTCGCTGCCAACCGTTGGCCCCGCCATCGTCGGCTCGATGGCGATCGGCGACGTCTATGTTACCGCGACCTTCATGATGGTGCTGTCGGCGACGCTGATCATCGGCAACATCATCGCCGACATGCTGCTTGCGATGCTGGACCCGCGGGTCCGCCAATACGAAGGAGCCTGAGATGTACGCTTTGGACTCTTCATCTTCTTCGCAGCAGGAAGAGGCTCTCAAGAGCGGCCCGCATGGCAATGAGAGCTATCTGGCGCTCGTCTGGCGACGCCTGAAACGCTCCTGGACCGGCATGATGGGGCTGATCCTCGTCGGTCTTTTGATGATCATGGCCGTCTTTGCTGACTTTCTGGCGCCGATGGATCCGAAGGCGACGGATATCGGCTTTGCACCGCCGCAGACGATCAGCTTCCACGACAAGGAGGGTAATCTCGTCTGGCCACGCGTCTACGCGCTAGCAGATTCCGAAGAGCTCGATCCAGTCACCTTCCAGCCGATCGTCGGGCCGGACTATGACAATCCGCGACATCTCGGGTTCTTCGTAAAGGGTGCCGAATACAGGCTTTTTGGCTTTATCCCGGCCAGCCGGCACTTCTTTGGTACCGTCGATGGGCAGCCGGTGCATTTTCTCGGCACCGACAAGTTCGGCCGTGACGTGCTGTCGCGTGCGATCATCGGCTCGCGCATCTCACTGATGATCGCCTTGATCGTGGTCGTCATCATAACGGTCGTGGGCACGACGATCGGCATGGTCTCGGGCTATTACGGTGGAAGCTTCGACGTCTGGGTGCAGCGTTTCGTCGAGCTGGTGCTCGCCTTTCCGCAATTGCCGCTCTATCTGGCGCTGACATCGCTGATCCCCATCACCGCGCCGACCAATGTCTTTCTTGCCTTTGTCATCTTCGTCATGTCGGCGCTCGGCTGGGCGCAGATGTCGCGCGAGGTGCGCGGCAAGACGCTTGCTCTGGCGCGCATCGATTACGTGCGGGCGGCGATGGCGATCGGCGCCACGGACCGCCGCATCATTTTCCAGCACATCTTTCCCAATGTCCTGAGCCACGTCATCGTCGCGGTGACCCTGGCGATCCCGCATGTCGTGCTCCTGGAATCCTTCCTCGGCTTTCTCGGTTTTGCCGTGAAGCCGCCGCTGATCTCCTGGGGCCTGATGTTGCAGGATACCGCAAACTATTCGGTCATCGGGACCTATCCCTGGATTCTTGCTCCCGTCGGCTTCGTGCTCGTCACCGTCTTTGCGTTCAACGCCTTGGGTGACGGTTTGCGCGACGCGGTCGATCCATATTGAGGTGATGAAGATGGCCCTTGCACTCGTCAGTTCCTTTGCGCCGTCCACCCGCCGCGACCACGACCTCCGGTCGGAAAGTCCCATCATCGACGCCCGCAATATCGGCGTGAACTTCACGGTGGAACACGGCCACGTGGAGGCCGTGAAGGATGTTTCCTTCCAGCTCTATCGTGGAGAGACGATCGCCATCGTCGGCGAATCCGGCTCCGGCAAGTCGGTGACAGCGCGTACCGTCATGGGCTTGCTTTCCAAGCGCGCCAGCGTGTCGCCGAAGGCGAGGGTCGAATATGACGGAGCCAATATCCTCACATTCTCTGAAAAGGCGCGTCGCCGGCTGAGAGGCGACCGGATTTCGATGATCTTCCAGGAGCCGATGAGTTCGCTCAATCCGCTCTATTCGGTCGGCACGCAGATCGTCGAGGCGATCCGCGTTCATCGCAAGACGACCCGCAGACAGGCCGAGGCCCGTGCGCTGGAATTGTTGAAACAGGTGCAGATTCCCGATCCGGAAGCGCGGCTTAGGCAATATCCGCACCAGCTTTCGGGCGGACAGCGCCAGCGCGTGATGATCGCCATGGCGCTTGCCAACGATCCGGACGTGCTGATCGCCGACGAACCGACCACGGCGCTCGACGTGACGGTACAGGCGCAAATTCTCAATCTCATCCGCAGCTTGCAACAGCAGCGGGGCATGGCGGTTGTGCTGATCACCCATGATCTGACGATCGTCCGGAAATTCTCCGACTACGTCTACGTGATGCAGCATGGGGAGATGCGGGAGCATAACACGACCGAGCAGCTTTTCACCAACCCGCAGCATCCCTATACCAAGCACCTGCTGGCCTCGGAGCCGCGCGGCCAGGCCAAGCCGATACCGGAGAGTTCCGATGTCATCCTCGATGCAAGGGGAGTGCGAGTCTCCTTCATGCTGCGCCACGGCGGCTTCTTCAAGCCGGCGCTTCGCGAACTTGTGGCCGTCGACAGCCTGAACCTGACGCTACGACGACACGAGACACTCGGGCTCGTCGGCGAATCCGGCTCCGGCAAGACGACTTTCGGGCAGGCGCTGCTGCGGCTCACCAATGCCGAAAGCGGGGAGATCCTTTTCGACCGCCAGCCGATCCATGGTCGCTCGCGCGCCGAAATGCGGCCGCTACGCTCCCGAATGCAAGTCGTTTTCCAGGATCCGTTTTCCTCCCTCAATCCACGCATGACGATCGGCCAGATCATCGAGGAGGGGCTCGTCGTCAACAGGCTTGGCGTCAGCAAGGCCGAGCGCCTGGACAGGGTACGCGAGGCACTGGTCGCGGCCGGCATGCCGGGAAACATCCTTTCGCGCTTTCCGCACGAGTTTTCGGGCGGGCAGCGCCAGCGCATCGCGATTGCCCGCGCGATCGCGCTCGAACCCGAATTCATCCTGCTCGACGAGCCGACCTCGGCGCTGGATCTGTCGGTTCAGGCCCAGATCATCGACCTCCTGCGAAAGCTGCAGGAGGAGAGGGGCTTGAGCTATCTCTTCATCTCCCACGATCTCAAGGTCGTGAAGGCGCTCTGTCACCGTGTCATCGTCATGCAGCACGGCAAGATCATGGAAGAGGGGCCTGTCAACGAAGTTCTATCCAATCCCAAGACCGACTACACGGAACGGCTCGTCAAGGCCGCTTTCGAGGTAGCATGATTGCCGAATGCCGGAGGTTGTTATGGCACGAAATCCCAGGATCACTTTCATCGGAGCTGGCTCCACCGTTTTCATGAAGAACATTATCGGCGACGTCTTGCAGCGTCCGGCTCTGTCCGGCGCGACGATCGCACTCATGGACATCAATCCGCAGCGGCTGGAAGAAAGCGCGGTCGTCGTCAACAAGCTGATCTCCACGCTTGAGGTGAAGGCGAAGGTTGAGACCCATCTTGATCAGCGCAAGGCGCTGGCGGGCGCCGACTTCGTCGTGGTCGCCTTCCAGATCGGCGGCTACGAACCCTGCACGGTGACTGACTTCGAACTGCCCAAGAAATACGGTCTGCGCCAGACGATCGCCGATACGCTCGGCGTCGGCGGCATCATGCGGGGCCTGCGCACGGTGCCGCACCTGTGGAAGATCTGCGAGGATATGCTCGCGGTCTGCCCGAATGCTATCATGTTGCAATACGTGAATCCCATGGCGATCAATACCTGGGCGATCGCGGAAAAATACCCGACGATCAAGCAGGTGGGGCTCTGCCACTCTGTGCAGGGTACGGCCATGGAACTGGCGCACGACCTCGACATCCCTTATGAGGAAATCCGCTACCGCTCGGCCGGCATCAACCACATGGCCTTCTACCTGAAGTTCGAGCACCGGCAGCCGGACGGTTCCTACAGGAACCTTTATCCCGATCTGGTCCGCGCCTATCGCGAAGGACGCGCGCCGAAACCTGGTTGGAATCCGCGCTGCCCGAACAAGGTGCGCTACGAGATGCTGACGCGGCTTGGCTACTTCGTCACGGAAAGCTCGGAGCACTTCGCGGAATACACGCCCTATTTCATCAAGGAGGGCCGCGAGGATCTGATCGAGAAATTTGGCATTCCGCTCGATGAATATCCGAAGCGCTGCATCGAGCAGATCGAGCGCTGGAAAGGGCAGGCGGAGGCCTATCGTTCGGCCGAGAAGATCGAGATAATCCAGTCAAAGGAATATGCCTCCTCGATCATGAACTCGGTCTGGACCGGCGAGCCGTCGGTGATCTATGGCAATGTCCGCAACAATGGCTGCATCACCTCGCTGCCGGAAAATTGTGCCGCGGAAGTGCCATGCCTGGTCGACGCCTCGGGCATCCAGCCGACCTATATCGGCGAGCTGCCGCCACAGCTCACAGCCTTGATCCGCACCAATATCAACGTCCAGGAACTCACCGTGCATGCGCTGATGACGGAAAATCGCGAACATATCTATCATGCCGCGATGATGGACCCGCATACGGCGGCCGAACTGGATCTCGACCAGATCTGGTCGCTGGTCGATGATCTGATCGCCGCTCACGGCAACTGGCTGCCCGAGTGGGCGCAGGCGCCGATCAGGCACGCGAAAGCCGTCTGAACCGCGCAGAAGTCACACCGCCGCGACGCGCACGTCGCGGCGGAAATCCGAAGGCGACATGCCGGCAATCAACCGGAAAGCCTTGTTGAAGGCGCTCACCGAGCCGAAGCCGCTGTCCATGGCGATCTGCAATATGCTGTCGTTGCCGTTCACCAGCATCGCCTGCGCGCGCGAGAGCCTGAGCAATGTCAGGTATTTGATCAGCGTCATTCCTGTGGATCTGCGAAACAGGTTCATGGCGTATTTCGGGTGCAGGCCTGCGGCGGCGGCGATGTCGCCCGCATCGATCTCTTCCAGAAAATTGGCGGCGATGAAGTCGCACATGCGCACTACGCTGACCGAGGGCGTGGCGGAAGCATTGTCGTTCAGGGGACTTTTGTCGGAAGACACCACGGAATAGGGCTCGAAGAACATTCTTTCGACGCGCAGCAGCAGCTCCTCCACGGCATGCTGGGCCCTCACGTCGTCACCCGAGGTCACATAGCGGACCCAGCGCGGAAAATTCTCCTCGTCTGCCCGGTCGGTCGCGGATGTCAGCATCGTGGCTCCGTTCATCAGCATGCCGGAGACGGCCGGAGGAAGGCGCATGCGGAAGAAGTGCACGAGCGGCAGGTGCGCGCCTGTATAGATCGAATCATCCGACGATTCGTCCATCTGATGCGGCTGGCCGCCCCAGAACAGGCACATCTGCCCGGCATTGAGCCGCACCTTGTGGCTGCCCATGCGGTAATGCACCGTTCCGCGCATGACGTAGTTCACTTCGATCTGTGCATGCCAGTGGGGGCGGAGCATGATCCTGGGATGGCCCTGGAACAACTGCAGCGTGGTCGGAAATCCCTCGATGCTGCTGGCGCCGGGGTGGTAGATCGCTCTTTCGTCAACCTTACTTTCCGCCAAATCCACATTCCCTTTGTACGAGACAGATTTTCGTGCGGCGATAATCTGCCCATGTTCGATGAAGAACGGCAATTGAAAAAGGGAGGTTTTCAATGGGCGCCAAATTCCTCGGCGTAGCGGTCTCGCTTGCGCTCCTCGGGTCAGGGCCTGCCACCGCGCAGTCCACCGGCATCACCATCTGGAGCTGGAACGTCGCAGCCTCGGCTCTGAAGTCCACGCTTGAAGGGTTTAACAAGAAATATCCCGACATCAAGGTCACGGTCGAGGATCTCGGCAACAGCCAGGTCTTCGACAAGGCCCTGGCTGCCTGTGCCGCGGGCGGGGACGGCCTGCCGGATATCGTGACCATCGAGAATTTCGAGGCGGAAGTGTTCTGGAACCGCTTCCCTGATTGTTTCGCCGACCTGACGGAGCTGGGCTATACCCCTGAAATGCAGGCGCTTTTCCCCGAATTCAAGCGCACGGAGCTTGAGGTGGACGGTGTCGCCTATGCGATGCCGTGGGATTCGGGTCCGGTCGCCGTCTTTTATCGCCGGGACTTCTATGAAAAGGCGGGCGTCGATCCGTCGACGATCAAGACCTGGGATGATTTCCTTGCGGCGGGCAAGAAGGTCATGGAGGCCAATCCCGGCACGGTGATGGCTCAGGCCGATTTCAACGGCGACAGCGAATGGTTCCGCATGATCGCCAACGAGCAGGGATGCGGTTACTTTTCGACCGATGGGCAGAGCATCACCATCAACCAGCCGGCCTGTGTCGCAACGCTCGAAAAGCTCAAGGAGATGAAGGACGCGGGCATCATTACGGCCGCCATCTGGGATCAAAAAATTCAAGCGAACACGGCGGGTAAGGCCGCCAGTCAGATGTATGGCGGCTGGTACGAAGGCACCGTACGCTCCGGCTCGCCCGATCTTGCGGGGAAGTGGGGCGTCTATCCCATGCCGAGCCTGACGCCCGACGGTCCCCGCGCCGCCAATCTCGGCGGATCGTCGCTGGCGATCAGCGAGGCATCAGAAAACAAGGAGGCGGCCTGGAAATTCGTCAGAGTATGCGCTCACCACGAATGAAGGGCAGGTCACGATGCTGAAATCCTTTGGTCTGGTTCCTTCGCTTCTGAGCGCGGTCCAGGATCCCTTCGTCAAGGAGCCGCAACCCTATTGGGGCGGTCAGGCTGTGTGGTCGGACATTCTTGCTACCCTGCCGAAGATCGTTCCGGCCAGAGGGACCGCCTTCCAGGCTGACGCTGAATCGATCTACCGGGCAGCCCAGACCAAGTATTTCGCAAACGATTATCCCGATGCGAAGGCGGCCTTGGACGATGCCGCCAAGCAGATCGAAACGGCAACCGGACTTCCCATCGCTGAATGAACGAGCTCGGCCGGGCGGAAAAACACTCGGCCGGTCCATTCCATCGAAATTCGGTGACGGGAGAAGACGATGCCCCTGCGCAACAGGATCGCTTATGCGTTCCTTGCCCCTTATCTGTTGATCTTCGCGACCTTCTGGCTTTGGCCGATCATCAATTCGTTCCTGATTTCGTTTCAGAACACGCGCGTCAATCCCTGGAGGTTCAGCCTTACCGTCAACTGGGGCCGGCTCGTCGCCGATCCGGCCTTCTATAATGCGCTTTACAACACGCTGATCATCCTGGTCATCCAGGTGCCGGTGATGATTGCGCTCGCGACGGTGATGGCGGTACTTCTCAACTCACCGCTCTTGAAGGCGCGACCGCTTTACCGCTTCGCCTTCTTCGCTCCCGTGGTTGTCGGCGAGGTGGCCTATGCGGCGGTCTTCCGGCTGATGTTCAGTATCGATTTCGGGATCATCAACAAGTTGATCGGTTCGGTTGGGCTCCCCCCGGTTTCGTGGTTCGACAATGGGACTGCTGCCATGGCGCTGGTCATCATTGCGGTGACCTGGCGATGGGCCGGTTACAACGCCATCATCATCCTGGCGGGCTTGCAGTCCATTCCCGGCGACGTCTATGAGGCGGCAACACTCGATCGCGTCGGCAAGGTGCAGCAGTTCTTCCATATCACCCTGCCGCTCTTGAAACCCATCATCCTCTTCTGTGTGGTGCTCTCGGTCATCGGCACAATGCAATTGTTCACCGAACCCTTCCTGATCACCAACCGCGGCGGTCCTGGAGGCGCCACGGAGACGCTTGGCCTGCTTCTCTACAGGCAGGGCTTCACCTCGCTCAATTTTGGTTATGCCTCGGCGATCGCCTATACGATTGCGGCGCTCGCGGTCGCCATCTCGCTTCTCAATCTGTTCATCGGGAGGGAGGCGAAATGAAGTCGAAATCCCGCACGCTGATGATGCAAAGGCTTGCCCTGCATGCGGTGCTAACGCCGCTTGCGATTATCTGGCTCTTTCCGCTTTGGATGATGTTCGTGTTCTCGACGATGCCGGACTACGGCATTTTCAGCCCTGATATCGTGCTCTGGCCTTCGACGAACTTCGTCGAGAACTTCAACAATCTGCAGGCGGACACCAATTTCCTGCGGGCGATGTTCATCTCCATCACCGTCGCCGTCATCTACACGGTCCTTTCGGTGATGCTGACCTCGATGGCGGGCTGGGCGCTGGCGCGCTATCGGTTCGCGGGCCGCTCCATGGTTATCGCCATCATTCTCGGCACGATCACTCTGCCGTTCGCGGTAGTTGTCATCCCACAGTTCATCATGGTGGCGCGTGAGTTCAAGCTTGCCAATACCTGGGTTGCGCTGATCGTGCCGCCGCTGTTCAACTCGCTTGGCGTATTGTTCATGCGGCAGTCCTTTTCGATGATGCCGACCGAGCTGTTCGACGCTGCCCGCGTCGAAGGCATCAAGGAATGGCGCATCTTCCTGCATATCGCCCTGCCGCTGGCGCGGCCCACCATGGCGGCGCTTTCGATCATTCTCTTCCTGGCCTCCTGGAACAATTATCTTTGGCCGCTGCTGATCAACTCGCGACCGGGAATGATGACGGCTCCGGTCGCGCTCGGCACGCTGATCGGTCTCACCAAGGTTTCATGGGGCGGGATCATGGCGGGAGCGGTGCTGTTGACCGCCCCGATCCTTGCCGTCTTCGTCTTCCTGCAACGCCATTTCATCTCCGGCATTGCGGCCGGCGCGATCAAGTAACCGGAGGCAGCATGGCCGGACTTACACTCACCAACGTCGTCAAGCGGTTCGGAGCCTATGAGGTCGTCCATGGCGCGAACCTTGAGATAGGAGACGGCGAATTCGTCGTCTTCGTCGGACCCTCTGGATGTGGAAAATCGACGCTGCTGCGCATGATCGCCGGGCTGGAGGACGTGTCGGAGGGGACGATCGAAATCGGCGGCATGGCGGTCAACGATGTCGAGCCTTCGGAGCGGCGCATCGCCATGGTGTTCCAGTCCTATGCGCTCTATCCGCATATGACGGTGCGGCGGAACCTCTCCTTCGGCCTACAGATGAACGGCAACCCGAAGGAAGACACCGAGCGCCGCGTCGCACAGGCGGCCAACATTCTGCAGATCAACGAGTTGATGGACCGGCGTCCCGGCCAGCTTTCCGGAGGACAGCGGCAGCGGGTCGCGATCGGCCGGGCGATCGTGCGAGAACCTCAAGTGTTTCTATTCGACGAGCCGCTTTCCAATCTGGATGCCGAGCTTCGTGTGCAGATGCGCGTCGAAATCTCCAGGCTGCACAAACAGCTCGGAACGACGATGATCTACGTCACCCATGACCAGACCGAAGCGATGACGCTCGCCGACAAGATCGTCGTGCTCAGGTCAGGGCGCATCGAGCAGGTGGGAGCCCCGCTCGATCTTTATGACGATCCGGCCAACCAGTTCGTGGCAGGGTTCGTCGGTTCGCCGAAGATGAATTTCCTGAAGGCGAAGGTAGAGGGGCAGGGCGCATCCGGCGCTACCGTCTCCTTGCTCTCGGACCCCGCGGTTAAGCTGACGCTTCCCGTTTCCAGCGCCGTGGCGGCGGGATCGCAGGTCACGCTTGGCGTTCGGCCGGAGCATTTCGTCAATGCGGGCGCCGGCGCCGCGGATATGACCGTCCGGATCGATGTCGCCGAGCATCTCGGGCATACAAGCTATGTCTATGCCACGATCTCCGACGAGCCGCTTATCATCGAGCGGCCGGAATCACGGCATGGCGGCGATAGCGACAGCCTCACGATCGGGCTATCCGCCGCACGCTGTTTCCTTTTCGACGCGGAGGGCAACCGGCTGCGTTGATCGATCGATCCCATCTCTCCCAAGACTGACCAAGAGGAAAATCCATGAGCTTAGAACAACAGACCCGCTGGGGCATTATCGGCCCCGGCACCATCGCGCGGACATTCGCGGAAGGGATCGCGCATTCCACGACGGGCAAGCTTGTCGCGATCGCCAGCCGCAATCCCGATAAGCCGGGCCTTGCCGACGGCTTTCCCGGTGCGCGGATCGTCAAGGGTTATGAAGCGCTGCTTGCCGACAAAGATATCGACGCCGTCTATGTCGCGACGCCCCACATCGGTCATGCGGAGTGGGCGATAAAAGCCATCCGCGCGGGGAAGCACGTGCTGATCGAAAAGCCGATGGCGCTTTCGGCCTTCGATGCTGATGCCATCTTCCATGAGGCGAAAAAAGCCGGCGTGTTCGTCGGCGAGGCCTATATGTATCGCTTCCATCCGCAGACCGCGCGGATCGCCGAACTGGTGAGGGACGGAGCGATCGGCGAGGTCAGGATCATCCGCTCCAGCTTCGGCTTCGACATGGGCACTTTCCGCCCCGAACACCGCCTGTTCGCCAATGACATGGCAGGCGGCGGCATTCTCGATGTCGGCGGCTATCCGGTATCGATGGTGCGGATGCTGGCGGGTGCGGCTGGAGGTAAATCCTTTGCCGAGCCTGTCACCGTCTCCGGCGTCGCTCATCTCGGCCAGTCCGACGTCGACGAATGGGCATCCGCCGTGCTGAAGTTTGAGAGCGGCATCATCGCGGAAGTGTCCTGCTCGATCATGGCGCAGCAGGACAATACTTTGCGGATCATCGGCTCGAAGGGCCGCATCGAAGTCAAGGATTTCTGGTACGCCTCCGGTCGGCAGGGCGGGGTGGGGCGCATCGACATCATAAAAGGCAACGAGCGGCAGACGGTCGAGATGGAGGAAAAGCGCTACCTCTATTCCTTCGAGGTCGATGCCGTGGGCGAGGCGATCCGCGCTGGCCGCACCGAGTTCGTCTTCCCCGGCATGAACAGGGAGGACGCGCTCGGCAACCTGCGTGTGCTCGATCGCTGGCGTGCGTCCGTCGGGCTAGCATATGGGGTCGAAACGGCTGCCAAGCGCATCACGAATATCGCAGGCGAGGTCGTCAGGCCCGGAAACAGCATTCCAAAGCGCAAGATTCCCGGGCTCGAAAAGCCGGTCTCGGCTGCCGCTCTCGGCTTCGAGTTCTTTCCGAATTTTGCTGCGGCTTCGCTCACGCTCGACGCGTTTTACGAGGCCGGCGGCAATGTCTTCGACACGGCGTATATCTATGCCGGGGGCAAGACGGAGAGCATTTTCGGCGATTGGCATACCAGCCGCAAGGTGCCGCGCGAGGAGATCGTGCTGATCGGGAAGGGAGCGCATTCGCCGCTTTGCTATCCGGATGTGATCGCAAAGCAGTTGGATCAGTCGCTGGAGCGGCTGAAAACCGATTATGTCGACGTCTACTTCATGCATCGTGACAATCCGGATATTCCGGTCGGCGAGTTCGTCGACGCCATGGATGCGGAGGTCAGGCGCGGCCGGATCCGTGGTATTTTCGGCGGTTCCAACTGGACGCGCGAGCGCATGGACGAAGCGGCCGACTATGCCGCCAAAAACGGCAAGACCGCGCCTGCGGCGCTTTCCAACAATTTCTCGCTCGCTGAGATGCTGGAACCGATCTGGGCAGGATGTGTCGCCGCCTCCGATGCCGATTGGAAAAGATGGCTGAACGAGCGGCAAGTTCCCAATTTCGCCTGGTCGAGCCAGGGGCGCGGCTTCTTCACGGAAAGAGCCGGACGCGACAAGCGCGATGATGAAGAGATCGTCCGCGTCTGGTATTCGGAGCGGAATTTCGAGCGTCGCGATCGGGCGATCGAGCTGGCGAAAAAGCGTGGATGTAGCCCGATCCATATCGCGCTTGCCTATGTCATTGCCCAGCCCTTCCCGATCGTGCCGCTCATCGGCCCCAGGACCGTGGCTGAGCTAGAAGACAGCCTTTCGGCACTTCAGGTGAAGCTTTCGGATGAGGAGGTTCGCTGGCTCGAGGGCTGATCTCTGCAAGACCGGTACCGACGATCGCTTGTTCGCTCGTCGGTCCGGTCAGCCGCGGTCAAAGCTCGCTTCGCGCTCCAATTCCGCCAGCCGCTCCTTGCAGATCGTTTCGACGAGGCGATGGAGATGCTCTGTCCGTTCGAGAAGCCAGGCGAGTGCTTCCTCGGTGATCTCGAAATGCTTTGAATAGCGGGCCTTCACATAGGCCTCGTTGAGGATGTTGTACCATGCGGTGAAGCGGTGCTGGTCACGCGGCCAGGCTTCGATGAGCCGGCGGTCGTGATCCTCGGCAAGGCCACGCAGGAATTTGAGGTTGTGTGATGGCGGGCTGTAGTTGGTGAGGGTCAGGAGAAGGCACGAGTAGGCGGTTTCGACGGCCTGATGTAAGTTGAATGCCGCGTGATTTGGTTGTCCATCTGAAATGGCATAGCGCGCCAACTGGCAAAAATATTTCGCACTCTGGCTCTGCCTCTCGAAATGCTCCTTCGCCACCCTGAGGGCATCGGCGGGAGTAAGCCGCTTCGGTTCGGCCAGCGGCCGGTCGTCGAGCTCGTAGAGCACGATGCCCTCGCGCAGGATGTCGACGAAGAAATACTGCCCGTCGGCCAGGAAGTTGTTCACCTCGCGGGCGCCATGCACGATTAGCCCGACCGGTGTCGAGACACCCTTGTCCCACATCAGCCGGTCGGTCGCCTTGTCCCAGTATTGCGGCTCGGCCAGTTTCTTGGAGCTGACGATGACGAGGATATCGTAATCGGAGCGGTAGCCCTTCATCGTATGCGGCTCGTCGACAAAGGTGCCGCGGGCATAGGAGCCGAACAGGATGATCTTCAGGATGCGCCCGCGCGTCTTGAACGTGGCCGAGCTTCCCGCGAGTGTATCGGCAAACTCCTCGTGGATGATCTCGACGACGCGGGCCAGTTCCCGCTGCTTCTTCTCGGGCAGATGTTCGAGGCTCGATTTCATATCCCATCGATAGGGCAAAGGCGATTCGCCGTCTACCACCGGAATTCATGGATCCGACGTTATGAAAGAATTGAATATTGATCTATCTGGACTAACGAATAATGCGGTGAGTTCTTAGAGGTTGCTCAGAAAATGAAAAACAACCTGAGCGTTGTGGCACGGCGCCCCAGACCGAGCCTTCTCCATCCTCGGATGGG
>NZ_JBHFJG010000010.1:0-38561 GCF_057559155.1 Rhizobium moroccans
GTCTCGTCGAATACTTGCTGCAGCAAGGTTAACTGATCCGGACTGACCGGATTGCGGATCGTCGTCTGCATCGGCATTGTCAACCTCCCGATCACCCCGCCCGTCCCCCGTGAACGGACTTGCGTAACCTTGGCGATGCGCCGCCTCGACCGGTCGGCGGGATCGCTTCGCGCATCCCTACGCCCGCCAGCGAGAATTGCGCTTCCTGTCTCCGTATCCCACATGACACGGCACAGGCCGGCTTTCGACGAATCGCGAAAGCCGTGAACTGAAATCGAGACTGGGATTCTATGGTTTTTTCGTGGCGCACAAATGCTTGCCGCTACATACGGAGCTTTGGCCGGAGCTTTGGCGTCACGGCCTGCGGCACATCCGCAGACCGGCTTCGGTCGTCACCGGTGGCGTGAGGTGGAGGAGGTTCCGCAGATATAGCCAAGCACAAAGCCGAGGACCCCGACGAATGCCACCGCCGAACCGCTCGCGGCCGGATGATCGGCCGCATGGGCCGCGACCATTTCGGCTTCGTCCTTCACATGACGCGCCGCGCCCTTTGCCTTCGCTACAACACCTGTCTCCTCCGTCACATCGCCGGTAAAGCCCGCACCGAGAGTTCTTCTTGCCATGCTTCTGCCTCCCTTTTTCTAGCAAGGACAACTTGGAGATGGCGCAAGAGGTTCCGCGCCGATCCACGGACGGGCGGACGGAGTTGCGCAAGAAATATGGGAAGAGAACCCGAAAGATCGCGACAAGCCTCGTGAAAACCGCGCCGGTCATGGCAGCCGGCGCGGTTTGCAGCGATTATTCGGTTGCCGGAGCTTCCTTGGCGGCCTCGTCGCGCTTCAGAACCATTGCCTGTTCGTTGCGCACTTCTTCCGCCTTGGTGATGCTGGCGGTGGTGAGATTCTTGTCGACCTCTTTCGAAGCCGTCACATGACCTGCGCAATCCGCAAGCGCCATGGACGACGTCAGGCCGAGAGTTGCTGCGATTACGAGAAATGTCTTCATGTCATTCTCCTTCGCTTTCGGTTGCGAGGGGAAAGTAACCCGCGGCCGGGTAAATCCGAAATCACGAATTCGCGCCCTTGCGGCATCGGTCCGAAAATCAAAATCGACTTTCGGAAAGCCGGATGCGTGAATTCAATAAGTTAGAGCGGCTTTCATGCGCCCGGGCGAACGCCTGACGCTTCCGGGACTGGAACTTCTGCAACCAGTTCCGCGCTCAAGCGTTAGGAATGGCGGGCTGGTAGAGGATGGAGAGCGAAATGAAGAAAATTATCGCCATGGCCTGCGTTAGTCTTTCCCTTGCAGCATGCACCGCCACGGAGCGCGGCGCAGGTATCGGCGCTGCCACGGGTGCCGTCGTCGGCGGCGTGGCCACGGGCAATGTTCGAGGCGCAGCGGTAGGTGCGGCCATCGGCGGCGTAGGAGGCGCCCTGATCGGCAACGTCGCCGACCAGCCGGGCCGCTGCTACTATCGCGACCGCAACGGCAACCGCTACATCGACCGGTGCTGAACGGCACCATCCGAAACCCGCCCGGCGGCCGGCTCTGCCGGCCGTCCTGGCGGCATCAGCTTCGACAGCATGTCACGGTCGATGAAGACATCCGTTTCGCCTGCTTCAAAGGCGGGATGGCTGAATTCGACCGCCGGCTCCTTGGGCATCCTCAACGCCTGCCCGACATTCATCAGCCCGACCGGCACGCATCCGTCCTTCTTCCTGATCACAGCTTCCACGATCTTGTTCATCGGCTTCTCTCCTGGAGCCTCATAACAAGCCATCATGGATTTTGTTCGCGGGAAACACGCACAGGAGAGAAGAAGAGGCCGGCAAGCGCGCGACCTGGTTCAATCGGTGAGAAAGCCGTGGACGGAACCTAATGGGCGCTCCAGCACTTCTCCCCCGAAAATCCGGAGGTTACCCAAAATGTCAGATCAACTGCCGATGTTCATCCTGCAGTCGCTGGTCGTCTTCACACTCGTAGGAGCCTTGTTCATACGCGCCTGACGAGATTTCTCAGTTAGGCCGAAACAGATCCAACGGAAGCTGGATGCCCTTCGGCACCGTGGGGCGCCGAAGATTTGCGATCTGCACGCGCTGGAAAGTCTCGCGCCGGCGTTGCTCATCCGCCTCCCGCGCTGCTCGTGCCGCCGCGACTGCCGCCATGGCGCGTTCGATTACCTGTTCGGTCCTGGTCATCGCCATCTCCACTTCAATATGTTCTCTTTTTGTTCTCATGTTTCCCGCCGAAAGTCAAGGCCTTCTGCGATCGTGACCAGCCTGATAACAAGGGCTTGAAGATGCTCGTTTTTCGCGATTTGGCCTTTTAACCCCCCTTTAAATTGCCGCATTTAGACTCCAGCGAGAGCCTGGGCGACGAATGCGAGACAGAGCCGGTCATCGGGACGGGCGGGAACCAAGGAGGCGGGCCGGTTCATCATGGCGGCCAGAGGCAGATCAGGGCAGCGGATAGAACCCTCCTTCGAAGGCGAAGACCAAGAGGATGAGTTCCGCCTCGAAGCCGAGGCCAGGGTCGCCGGCGCGAGAGGCGCGGCGAAGCGTGCGCCGAAACCCGCCAAATCCGCGTCCGGGCGCAAGTCCCGCGGCAAGCCTGCCTCGCGGCGTAGCGGCGGCTTTTTCGGATCGCTGCGCTCGCTCGTCTACTGGTGCATCGTGCTCGGCATCTGGGCTGGCATCGGCGTCGGCGGCATCGTGCTCTATTACGGCGCGCAGATGCCCGCCGCCAGCAGCTGGTCCATCCCCGACCGTCCGCCGAACATCAAGATCACGGCCATCGACGGCTCCGTCATCGCCAATCGCGGCGCCACCGGCGGCGAGGCCTTGTCGCTCGAGGAAATGTCGCCCTTCATTCCCCAAGCCGTCATGGCCATCGAGGACCGCCGGTTCTATTACCATTTCGGCGTCGATCCGTTCGGGCTCGCACGCGCGTTTGTCAACAACCTGACCGGCCAGCCGATCCAGGGCGGCTCGACGATCACCCAGCAGCTCGCCAAAAACCTCTTCCTGTCGCCAGAGCGCACTTTCGAGCGCAAGATCCAGGAAGTGCTGCTCTCCTTCTGGCTGGAGCACAAGTTCACCAAGGACCAGATCCTCGCCATGTATCTCAACCGCGTCTTCTTCGGCTCTAATGCCTACGGGGTCGAGGCGGCGTCGAGGCGCTATTTCAACAAATCGGCGCGCGAGGTGAACCTCGGCGAGGCCGCCCTGCTCGCGGGCCTCCTCAAGGCCCCTTCCCGCTTGTCTCCGGCCCGCGATCCCGCGGCCGCCGAAGCCCGCGCCCAGGTCGTGCTCGGAGCCATGGAGGAGGAAGGCTATATCACCGCCGACGAGATCAAGACGGCGATGTCGCAGCCGCCCACCAAGGCCCGGTCCTACTGGTCCGGCGCGGAGCACTATGCCGCCGACATGGCGATGGACGAGGTGAAATCGCTGATCGGCGAGATCAAGAGCGACGTGACGGTCGAGACCACCATCGATCTCAGGCTGGAGCGAGAAGCCGAAAAGGCGCTTACCGACGTGCTCGACAAGAACGGCGCCAAGCTCAACGCCTCGCAGGCGGGCCTGGTCGCCATAGACGCCACGGGCGCGATCCGCGCGCTGGTCGGCGGCCGGGATTACGCCGAGAGCCAGTTCAACCGGGCAACGAAGGCGAGGCGCCAGCCGGGTTCGGCCTTCAAGCCCTTCGTCTATGCGGCAGCGCTGGAGGCCGGCATCCGGCCGGATTCCGTCCGCAACGACGCGCCGGTCCGGATCGGTAACTGGACGCCCTCAAACTACGACGAGAAATACCGCGGCGAGGTGACGCTTTCCTCCGCCTTCGCTCAGTCGCTGAATACCATCGCGGCCCAGCTCGTCATGGAAGTCGGTCCCGAGGAAGTGGTGAGCCTCGCCCATCGGCTCGGCGTCGAATCCGACCTTCAGGCGAATGCCTCGATCGCGCTCGGCACTTCCGAGGTATCGCTTGTGGAGCTCACAGCGGCCTATGCGCCCTTCATGAACGGTGGCTACAAGGCCACTCCGCATGTGGTCAAGCGCATCTTGGATGCCGATGGCAATGTCCTTTACGAAAGCGACTATGCCAATCCGCCCCGGGTGCTGAGCGAGGCGATCGCCGCCACCATGAACAATATGATGGCGCGCGTCATCGCCGAAGGCACCGGCAAGGCCGCCCGCATTCCCGGCTGGCAGGCCGCAGGCAAGACCGGCACGACCCAGTCCTTCCGCGACGCGCTCTTCGTCGGCTATACCAGCACGCTGACCACCGGCGTCTGGTTCGGCAACGACGACGGCGCCTACATGAAGAAGGTCACCGGCGGCGGGCTTCCGGCGCGCGCCTGGCAGGAATTCATGACGGCGGCGATGAAGGGCTACACGCCGACCCCGCTCTTCGGCAGCCATGGCGGCTATGACCTGCCACCCGCCTCCCCGCAGGCGCCCTCCGACCCGACGACCATCGGCGATATCATTTCCGGCGTGTTTTCCGGCGGCCGCCATCAGGACGAATATCCGCCGGCTCCCGCGCCGGCCGATAGTTCCTATCGGGACGTCGCTCCACCGTCCGACCTGCCGGTGCGCGATTATCGCGACTATCGCGGGCCCTATGACGCGTCCGGCCCCGTACCCCCGGCGGATGTCGGCGGCGGCCCCATCCCGCCCGGCGAGGTGGGCGGTTCCGGCTCCGGGCACGACCCGCGGCAGACCACGCTCCTCGACCTCATCATGGGACGCTGAAAACGCCGCCTTCGAGGAGTTCCGCAAACCGTTATTTTTGCTAGGCTACGGGCGATTTCCTGCCTTGCAGTCGGAAAATCCCGTCCTTATATACGCCGCATGACCGCAGCCGATGCTGCGAAATCCTAAGAAGACCATCCCAGTCGAGGGACTGTCAGCGGAATGCCTATCGGGGTTCCGACGGTTCGCTTAAAGGAGAGAGAAGAAATGGCTAAAGTAATTGGCATCGACCTCGGTACCACCAATTCCTGCGTCGCCATCATGGACGGCAAGGACGCAAAGGTGATCGAGAACGCCGAAGGCGCGCGCACCACGCCCTCCATGGTCGCATTTTCCGAGGACGGCGAACGCCTCGTCGGCCAGCCGGCCAAGCGCCAGGCGGTCACCAACCCCACCAATACCCTGTTTGCCGTGAAGCGCCTCATCGGTCGCCGTTACGAGGATCCGACCGTCGAGAAGGACAAGGGCCTTGTTCCGTTCGAGATCGTCAAGGGCGACAATGGCGATGCCTGGGTGAAGGCGCACGACAAGTCCTATTCCCCCTCCCAGATTTCCGCGATGGTCCTTCAGAAGATGAAGGAAACCGCCGAATCCTATCTCGGCGAGAAGGTCGAGAAGGCCGTCATCACGGTTCCGGCCTACTTCAACGACGCGCAGCGCCAGGCAACCAAGGATGCCGGCAAGATCGCAGGTCTTGAAGTCCTTCGCATCATCAACGAGCCGACTGCGGCAGCACTTGCCTACGGCCTCGACAAGAAGGACGGCAAGACGATCGCCGTCTACGACCTTGGCGGCGGCACCTTCGATATCTCCGTTCTGGAAATCGGCGACGGCGTCTTCGAAGTGAAGTCCACCAACGGCGACACTTTCCTCGGCGGTGAAGACTTCGACATGCGTCTCGTCGAATATCTCGCCAACGAGTTCAAGAAGGACCAGGGTATCGACCTCAAGAACGACAAGCTTGCCCTCCAGCGCCTCAAGGAAGCTGCCGAAAAGGCCAAGATCGAGCTTTCGTCCTCGCAGCAGACCGAGATCAACCTGCCGTTCATCACGGCCGATGCTTCCGGTCCGAAGCACCTGACGATGAAGCTGACCCGCGCCAAGTTCGAAAGCCTGGTCGATGATCTCGTCCAGCGCACCGTCGCGCCCTGCAAGGCCGCGCTGAAGGATGCCGGCGTCACCGCAGGCGAAATCGACGAAGTCGTGCTGGTCGGCGGCATGAGCCGCATGCCGAAGGTCCAGGAAGTCGTCAAGCAGCTGTTCGGCAAGGAGCCGCACAAGGGCGTCAACCCGGATGAAGTGGTCGCCATGGGCGCCGCGATCCAGGCCGGCGTTCTGCAGGGCGACGTCAAGGACGTGCTGCTGCTCGATGTGACCCCGCTCTCGCTCGGTATCGAAACGCTCGGCGGCGTCTTCACCCGCCTGATCGATCGCAACACCACGATCCCGACCAAGAAGTCCCAGGTCTTCTCGACCGCAGACGACAACCAGTCGGCCGTGACGATCCGTGTTTCCCAGGGCGAACGCGAAATGGCTGCCGACAACAAGCTGCTCGGCCAGTTTGATCTCGTCGGCCTGCCTCCGGCGCCGCGCGGCGTGCCGCAGATCGAAGTCACCTTCGATATCGACGCCAACGGCATCGTCCAGGTTTCGGCCAAGGACAAGGGCACCGGCAAGGAACAGCAGATCCGCATCCAGGCCTCGGGCGGTCTTTCCGACGCCGAGATCGAGAAGATGGTCAAGGACGCCGAAGCCAATGCCGAGGCCGACAAGCAGCGTCGTGCCGGCGTCGAAGCCAAGAACCAGGCCGAAAGCCTGATTCATTCGAGCGAGAAGTCGCTCAAGGATTACGGCGACAAGGTTTCCGAGACCGACCGCAAGGCGATCGAGGATGCCATCGCCTCGCTCAAGACCGCCGTCGAAGCTTCCGAACCGAATGCCGACGACATCCAGGCCAAGACACAGACCCTCATGGAAGTTTCCATGAAGCTTGGCCAGGCGATCTACGAGGCACAGCAGGCCGAGAACGCCGATGCTTCCGAGGAAGGCAAGCAGAATGACGACGGCGTCGTCGATGCCGACTACGAAGAAATCAAGGACGACAAGAAGTCGGCTTGACGAAAGCCGCCCTCTTGGCGGACCTTCGATCGTCGACTTAGAAATCCGGCTGCCATCGTGCAGCCGGAATCCTTTCCGGAGCCGTTACCTCCATGGCAAAAGCAGATTTTTACGAAACTCTTGGTGTCGGCAGGTCGGCTGACGAGAAGGAGCTGAAAAGCGCCTTCCGCAAGCTCGCGATGAAGTACCACCCGGACAAGAACCCGGGCGACCATGAGGCCGAGAAGAAGTTCAAGGAGATCAACGAGGCCTACGAGACCTTGAAGGATCCCCAGAAGCGCGCGGCCTATGATCGTTACGGCCACGCCGCCTTCGAGCATGGCGGCATGGGCGGCGCCGGCATGGGCGGCGGTTTCGGGCCCGGCGGCTTCTCGGATATTTTCGAGGACATCTTCGGCGAAATGATGGGCGGCGGGCGCGCACGCCGTTCTTCCGGCGGGCGGGAACGCGGCGCCGACCTTCGCTACAATATGGAAATCACGCTCGAAGAGGCCTTCAGCGGCAAGACGGCGCAGATCCGGGTTCCAACCTCGATCACCTGCGACGTCTGTTCGGGCTCGGGCGCCAAGCCCGGCACGCAACCGAAGACCTGCGGCACCTGCCAGGGCAGCGGTCGGGTTCGCGCCAGCCAGGGCTTCTTCTCGGTGGAACGCACCTGCCCCACCTGTCACGGCCGCGGCCAGATCATTCCCGATCCTTGCGTGAAGTGCCACGGCCAGGGCCGTATCGCCGAGGAGCGCTCGCTTTCGGTCAACATCCCGGCCGGCATCGAGGACGGCACCCGCATCCGCCTGCAGGGCGAAGGCGAGGCTGGCGCGCGCGGCGGCCCGGCTGGCGATCTCTACATCTTCCTGTCGGTGAAACCGCACCAGTTCTTCCAGCGCGACGGCGCGGATCTCTATTGCACCGTGCCGATCTCCATGACGACGGCAGCACTTGGCGGCACCTTCGACGTGGCGACCCTCGACGGAACGAAATCCCGAGTCACCGTGCCGGAAGGTACGCAGGCCGGCAAGCAGTTCCGTCTCAAGGGCAAGGGCATGCCGGTGCTCCGCTCCAGCCAGACGGGCGATCTCTACATCCAGATCCAGATCGAGACGCCGCAGAAGCTCACCAAGCGGCAGCGCGAACTCCTGCAGGAATTCGAGCAGATTTCGTCGAAGGAGAACAATCCCGAATCCACCGGCTTCTTTGCCCGGATGAAGGAATTCTTCGAGGGGTGAGCTGCGAACGCCCGAAGCGACGAGCCGGTCAGAGCAACGGCGAAGCCGATCCAAGGCGTCAGACTGCCGACAAAGGGCGATAACTTCCCTTTTTTCGTCATGCTCGGGCTTGTCCCGAGCATCTGACCACGCCGATGTTCATCAGTCACTTACCGATAGGCCAGCAGATCCTCGGCACAAGGCCGAGGATGACGTCGTGCATGCCGAGAGGTTTGTCAACAAGCTGAACGCCGGCCTTCGGGCCGGCGTTTTTTTGTTTCAAGCATGTCACTCTCTGCGGTTGGGATGCCCTCAGCGCGCCTACCGCGGCTTCGGCGCCACGAACCAGCCGAAATGCTTCTGGATGACCGGCGAGATGCCGAAGACGATGGCAGAGACCATCAGCGGCGCGACGACAAGCGTTCTCTGCCAGAGCGCCCAGCCCTCCGTCAGAGGCATGACGACGTAGAGCAGCGCGGTGATCAGCGGATAGACGGCGACGATCAAGAGAGAAGCCAGTCGAAACTTCGACGGAGCGGAGCGAGTTGCTGCAGCAACTGGAGCGGCTTGTGGAGTGATGGTGGTCATTTCTCTCTCCATTGAAACGATACGTTTCGTATATAATGAAACGCAACGTTTCGTTCAAGGGAAAAATACGGTATCACGGCGGAAGGAGCGAAAGGACCAACGACATGGCTGTGAAGGAAGCGATCGGGCGCCGCACCTCGATCGGCGCACAACGCAATCCCGCCAGCGAGGAAGCCATTCTCAAGGCTGCCGAGGAGATCCTGGTCGAAAGCGGGCTCAGCGCCTTCTCGATCGAGGCCGTCGCCAAGCGCGCCAAGGCCGGCAAGCCCACCATCTATCGCTGGTGGCCTTCGAAGGCGGTCCTCCTGCTGGATGTCTATCATCGCCAGAAGACGGTGCCGATATCCGATACGGGTAACGTCGCGGAAGATATATTCCTCTTCCTGACCGCTCTTTTTCAGCACTGGCGGCAGACCGGCAGCGGCGCGATCTTCCGCTCGGTTATCGCCGAGGCACAGTCGGACGCTGCTGCTGCGGAAGCGCTTGCAGCCTATGCGGCCGGCCGGCGCAAATATATCGGCGAGATTTTCCGCCGCGCCAAGGCGCGGAAGGAGGTGGCGGGGTGGGCCGATCCCGAGCTTCTGGCGGAAATGGTTTCGAGCCTTGCCTGGAACCGGCTGCTCACCAACCGGCTCGATCCGGACCCGGAGGACCTGCGCCTCTTCGCCCGCCAATTGACCGAGGGCATCCGCGCCTGAAGGCGTATCAGAAATGCGGCGGCTTGGTAATCGGCGGGGCTTCCAGCGAAGCCTCCTCCAGCGAGAGGAACCGCTCCGTCAGCCGGTCGAGCTTGGCGCGGACCTGCTCGATCACCTTCCATTGCTCGGCGAGCTGATCGGAAAGTTCCTCGATCGTCTTCGCCTGATGCGCGACGGTCTCTTCGAGACGGGTGATGCGTTCGTCGTCAGCGGACAATTGAGCTAGGCTCCTCTGGTGCTTCCAATTCCATCCAAACCTTCTTTATCGAAGCGCCGTGACTTTGGGCACCCCTGCTCCGCTCACTTTCGTCATCCTCGGCCCTCGGGTTTAATCCGAGGGCGGCCCGAAGTGAGCCGAGGATCGGCCTATGAGCGCTTCGCCTTCTCGCGAACGACACGTCTTGCGGGGACGAAATCACCACCCCACCTCAATCGCATCAATCACTTGTCACTTTTTGCATCCCCGCCCTCTCCAACCATGCCTACAATCGCCCCGCTTCCGTCGCCGGAGTGTTTCGCGAGACGTTCGCGGGCAGGCGGAGGCCGGCGCCCTCCTCGGAACCGTAACGTGCGGGAAAGGTGAGGGAGGTGAAAGCCATGGGAGACGCGCCGAAAGCCAAAGCTCCCTATCAAGCCTCCCCCTGGCCGCCAGGCCAGGTTCGGTTGAGCCGTGCAAGTGGCAGGCCCGTCTCGAAGGGATGGGCGCGAACAAAGCCACGCAGCGAGGCGAGGCAATCACCTGTAGGGGCCGGAAGCCCCGAGAGAACGCCGAAGGCCACGCGAATGCGGAGCCACTCAACTAAACAATAGCGAGGTTCCGCATTCGTGTGGGCTCTCCGAAGAAAAAGGCAGGCCGGTCCGCCGGGAAAGGAAACCAAGACCGAACACGGGAGCCGGAACCGGCCGCGTGAACGAAACCGCGCGCCATATCGTGCCGGAAAGAAGATCACGGAGAAAGGAACGATGCCGAAAAGCGAAGAGGAATGGCGCCGCATCATCGAAGAAGAGAACAGGCAGCTCTATCTGCCATGGATGACCTTGGGTGAATTCAGCGCGCTATCCGAACGTCAGAAATCCCGCGAACGCCAGAAATTCACCCAATATGTCACGACCTATCTCGGCTTCTGGAAAACCTGCAACCTTTCATCCTGCCGCCGGGCCAAAGCCTGCAAGGGCTTTCTCACCGAGGCCCAATATCGCGCCGAGCCGAGTTACCATGATAGCTTTCCGCCCTGTGTCGGCCCTCGCGGGGCACGCCAGCCGGAGGTGCTGGCGGGCATGAGGCAGCTTGGTGGCAGGAAGGAGGACGACGAGCCCAAATACGATGGCAGGCGAAGGATGGATGCGGAGTGATGATAGGTGGTGGGGTAGAAACGCGGTGTGCGCTATTTTGCATGGAGTATGAGGCGGCGCGGCATGTCTAACCCTCCCCCTTGTGGGGAGGGTGGCCGGCAGGCGGGAGGGGTCTTTGAGACCAGCAAAAGATCCCCTCCCCAACCCCTCCCCACAAGGGGGAGGGGCTCCACGCGAGGTCGCAGCCCTCACCCCGTCCGGAGGCACCGGATAAGGCGTAATCACATGCGAGCGGGCCACCCCGAATAAACACCCAGCCTTGCCTTCCTCGCCCATAACCCTTAGCTCCTGTTCAACGAAGAACGCGATTCCCATGGCGCAGAAAACCTCCCTTTCCCGGCTCAAGCTCACCGACTTCCGCAACTACGCGGAAGCCGCGCTCGCGCTCGACGGGCGGCATGTGGTGCTGACCGGCGAGAACGGCGCGGGCAAGACCAACCTGCTCGAGGCCGTTTCCTTCCTGTCGCCCGGCCGGGGCTTGCGCCGCGCCGTTCTTGCCGATGTCACGCGTGTCGGCGCCGCCGGCGGCTTTTCCATCTTCGCCGATGTCGACGGCATGGAAGGAGAGGTGTCGATCGGCACGGGTATCGAAGCCGGCGAAGGCGAGGCCGTTACCCGCAAGCTCCGCGTCAACGGCACGCCGGCGAAATCCACCGAGGAGCTTTCCGACCACCTGAGCGTGCTCTGGCTGACGCCGGCGATGGATGGGCTGTTCACGGGCCCCTCCTCCGATCGGCGGCGCTTTCTCGACCGGCTGGTGCTCTCGCTCGATCCCGCCCATGGGCGGCGCGCCGCCGATTTCGAGCGAACCATGCGCAGCCGCAACCGGCTGCTTTCGGAAGGCCGGTTCGATCCGGCCTGGCTTTCCGCCATCGAAGCGCAGATGGCGGGGCTCGGCATCGCCATGGCCGCCGCCCGCAACGAGATGCTCGGGCTGCTCAGGACACTCTCCGCAGCCTCCGGCGAGACGCCTTTCCCCTCCCCGGTCCTTTCCCTTCAGGGCTTCATGGATGGGGCCGGCGATAAGCCCGCCGCCGAGCTCGAGGACGACTATCTTTCCATGTTGCGCGAAAACCGCTACCGGGATGCCGCCGCGGGCCGCACGCTCGAAGGACCGCACCGCTCGGACCTTTTGGTGCGCCACCGCGAAAAGGACATGGAAGCGGAACGTTGCTCGACGGGCGAGCAGAAGGCACTGCTGATCGGCCTCGTCCTTGCCCATGCCCGGCTTACCGCAAACATGACCGGCTTTGCACCGGTCCTGCTGCTCGACGAGATCGCCGCACATCTCGACGAAGGGCGGCGGGCAGCGCTTTTCGATCTGGTTCACGACCTCGGGGGCCAATCCTTCATGACCGGCACGGACAAGGCCATGTTCGCCGCGCTTGCGGATCGCGCGCAATTCTTCACGGTCTCGCATGGGGCCGTCACATCCTGAGTTACACGTCCCACCCGGCGGTGATATGATGGCAGGCATGGAAGAACACCTGACACCCGAAGAGATCGAACGCTATCGCCGCCATATCCTCCTGCCGGAGGTCGGCGGGACGGGACAGCAGAAGCTCAAGAACGCCCGCGTGCTGGTGATCGGCGCCGGCGGGCTCGGCGCTCCGGTGCTCTATTACCTGGCAGCCGCAGGCATCGGCACGATCGGCATCATCGACGACGACCGGGTTTCCCTTTCGAACCTGCAGCGGCAGGTGATCCACGATTCGGGAACGATCGGAGATTTGAAGACCGAAAGCGCGCGCCGCTCGATCGAAAAGCTCAACCCGCTCGTCCGGACCCTGAACTTCGAAGAGCGCTTCTCTCTCGAATGGGCGGACCGGCATCTTTCGCTTTTCGATCTCGTGGTCGACGGCTCGGACAATTTCGATACCCGCTATGCGGCGGCCGATGCGGCGGAGATCGCGAAGGTTCCGCTGGTCACCGGCGCCGTCGGGCGCTTCGACGGATCGGTCACGGTGCTGAAGCCTTACGAGGCCGGACCGGACGGAAATCCCAATCCTTCCTACCGCGATCTCTTTCCCGAGCGGCCGCCCGAGGGCCTCATCCCCTCCTGCGCCGAAGCCGGCATTCTCGGCGCGCTGACCGGCGTCATCGGGACGCTGATGGCGATGGAGACACTCAAAGTCATCACCGGCATCGGCGAACCTCTCGTCGGCCGGCTGATGCTCTATGACGGGCTCTCCGCCCGTTTCGACACCATCCGCTACAAGCGCCGCGCCGGAACTGCGGCCGCCGAATGATCGATATCACTCGAATAGGCGAGGATTTCGGCCGCTGGGATGAACTGCTCGCCCTCATCCTGTCCGCCTTCGCCTATATGGACGGCGTTATCGACCCTCCCTCCTCGGCCCATCGGCTGACGCCCGCGTCGCTGGCGCAGAAGGCCCGTGACGAGATCGCGTTTGCGGCGATCGAGGACGACCGGCTCGTCGGCTGCATCTTCATGAAACCGGAACCCGGCTGTCTCTACCTCGGCAAGCTCGCCATTGCGCCCACCCATCAGGGCAAGGGTATCGGCCGCCGGCTGCTGGAGATCGCGGAGAGTACCGCTCGGAAAAATGGTCTGCCGACGCTCAGGCTCGAAACCCGGATAGAGCTTGCCGGCAACCATGCGACCTTCGCAAAATGGGGGTTCACGAAGACGGCCGAGAACTCCCATCCGGGCTTTGCCCGCGTCACCTCGATCGAGATGCAGAAGCGGATTACATGATCTCAGTTGCGGCCGGGCAGTACCCTGTTCGGCGGACGATGGCCGTCGAAGAAGGTGCGGATGTTGATGATGACCTTGTCGCCCATGTCGATGCGCCCTTCTATGGTCGCCGAGCCCATGTGCGGCAGAAGGACCACGCGCCCCTCGTTTGCGAGCTTCACCAATTTCGGGTTCACCGCCGGCTCATTCTGATAGACATCGAGCCCCGCGCCGGCGATCTTGCCGTCGCGAAGGAGCTGGATCATCGCGGCTTCGTCGATAATGTCGCCACGCGCCGTATTGACGATGATCGAGGTCGGCTGCATCAGCGCCAGCCGGCGCGCCGACAGAAGGTGGAAGGTCGCCGGCGTCGAAGGGCAGTTCACCGAAACGACATCGACGCGGGCAAGCATCTGGTCGAGGCTGTCCCAATAGGTCGCCTCCAGCTCCTCCTCCGTCGCCGGATTGACGCGCTTGCGGTTGTGATAATGGATCGAAAGGCCGAAGGCCTTGGCGCGGCGGGCAACGGCGGTGCCGATCCGGCCCATGCCGACGATCCCTATCCGCTTGCCCCAAATCCGCCGCCCCAGCATCCAGGTCGGGCTCCACCCGGCCCACTCGCCCGGATGATCCGTCAATATGCGGGCACCCTCGGTAAGACGGCGCGAGACGGCCAGGACGAGCGCCATTGTCATGTCGGCCGTGTCTTCGGTCAGCACATTCGGCGTGTTGGTGACGGTGATCCCCTTCCTGGCGGCGGCATCCACGTCGATATGGTCGATGCCGTTGGAGAAGCTCGCGATCAGCTTGAGTTGCGGGCCGGCCGTCTCGATCAGCTTCTCGTCGATGCGATCCGTCACGGTCGGCACCAGAACGTCGGCAGCTCCCATCGCCGCCGCCAGTTCCTCGCGAGTGCGCAGCCGGTCGTCGATATTGAGCTCGGCGTCGAAAAGCTCGCGCATGCGGGTTTCCACCGCGTCGGGCAGCTTGCGGGTGATATAGACCTTGGGCTTCTTCTTCGCTGTCATGGGCTCGCTACCATGAGACATCTTTTTAGGAGGTCCTTAACCAAGTCGCGCGATATTCGATGCATTCAGGGGCGTTTCTACCAGACCCGTCGGCGAAGACAAACAAAACCTCGCAAGGGGGCTGACCGTCATGATTCCGCCCCGGCAGGAATCGGTGCGGCTTGCGATCGTCAGGGCCGCCGAACACGGATCGATACGCCCATGCGTCGCGCTATTTTCTCGTCGTGCATCGCCCTCTCCCTCGGCATCACGGCCCTGTTTTCCACCACGTTCGTCGCAACGGCGCCGGCTTACGCTCAAGGCGCGGCAAAGGGGGCGAGCGGACTTCCGCTGCCGCGCTTCGTCAGCCTCAAGTCCAGAAAGGTCAATATCCGCATCGGCCCGAGCACCGACTATGCGGTTGCCTGGATGTACATGAAATCCGGCACGCCCATGGAGGTCATCCAGGAATACGAGAACTGGCGGCGGGTACGCGATGCGGACGGCACGGAGGGCTGGGTCAACCAGGCTCTGCTTTCCGGCGAACGAACCGCCGTCGCCGCGCCATGGATGCGCGGCAAGGGCAAGGACATCTACGTCAACATGCGCCGCGACCCGCAGAATTCGGGCCCGGTCGTCGCCAAGCTGCAGCCGGGCGTCGTGCTGCGTATCAGCGAATGCAATGGCGACTGGTGCCGCGGCGAGGCCAACGGCACCGAAGGCTGGGTCAATCAGGGGGAGGTCTGGGGCGCTTATCCGGGCGAGGCTTTCAAATAAGGCCTTTCCGTTCAGCAGCTTCCTTCAAGGATTCCATGGGACGCGGGCCGATCTGCTGAATGCAGATGTGCGCTGCCAGGCAGCCGAGCTTGCCGCAGTCCTCGAGCGAGCGGCCCTGGGTATAACCGTACAGGAACCCCGCCGCGAACAGGTCTCCCGCGCCTGTCGTATCGACCAGCTCCTCGACGACATAGGCGTCGACCTTCACCCGCTCGTCCCCGCGAACGATAATCGCGCCCTCCTCGCTCAGCGTCACCGCGGCGAGCTTGCAATCCTCGGATATCTTCCTGAGCGCCAGGTCGAAATCCTCGGTCTCGTAGAGGGACAGGGCCTCCTGCTTGTTGGCGAAAACAATATCCACCGTGCCTGATCGCATCAGATCGAGAAACTCGGCCCGGTAGCGATCGACGCAGAAGGGATCGGAAAGCGTCATGGAGACTTCGCGGCCGTTCTCATGCGCGATGCGGGCGCTTTCAAGGATCGCCTCCTTGGCGCGCGGCGGATCCCAGAGATAGCCCTCGAAATAGGTGACCCTGGCCCCGGCAACCACGGCAGGTTCGACATCCTCCGGGCCGAGATCGACGCAGGCGCCGAGATAGGTATTCATCGAACGCTCGCCATCCGGCGTCACGAAGATCATCGAGCGCGCGGTCGGGGGATGGTTGCCCTCGGGCCTTGTCTCGTAATAGACGCCCTGAGCGCGGATATCGTGCTGGAAGATCTCGCCGAGCTGGTCCCTCGCGACCTTGCCGAAATAGGCTGCCTTGCCGCCAAACCCGGCGACACCGGCCGCCGTATTGCCCGCGCTGCCGCCGGAAGCTTCGACCGCCGGACCCATGCGCGAATAGAGGAGCTCCGCGCGCTCCGCATCGATCAGGTTCATCGCTCCCTTGATGATGCCGTTGTCGTCGAGAAACTGATCGTCGCAACGGGCGAGAATATCCACGATGGCATTGCCGATGGCGAGCACGTCGAATTCTGGCATACGGTGTCGGTCCCTTGGTGGCTGGTGGTGGAGAACCGGTATTCGGCTTTCCCCGAGAATGGAAGAGGAAAGAACCGGATACCGCAGAAGTCCCGGATGTCATACCCCTGTCATCACGCCTTGCTAGAAGAATTCAAGCCTGATCGGCGGCCGACCATGGATGTAATGGCGGCGGTGATCGGCGGCCGGCAAAGCCGGTACGGAAAGCGGGGAGAAGTGCCCCGCTTTTTGTTTGTCCACCTACCGCCTCACAAGCAAGAGAATCCGAAGAAGAGCAGCACTTCTGCGGTAAACGCATTTGTCGCGGCTGACGACATGCGTTAGACGCATAAGGGTCAACTCTCCCGAAAGCCTCCCCCAGTGTCTTCCGTTCTCGTCAATGTCGCTCCCGTCTTCCTCCTGATCCTGATCGGATGGCTCGTGGCCAGAACCGGAATCCTGAAGGAGGAGACCGGTGACGCGCTAGGCGAATTCGTGTTCAAGATCGCGGTGCCGATGCTGATCTTCCGCACCCTGGCGGAGGCCCATTTCGAAGGCACTTCTCCGTTCCGGCTCTGGACCGCCTATTTTTCCGGCGTCGCGGTCACCTGGACCGTGGCTCATCTCCTGGCGACACGGCTCTTCGGGCGGGATGCGAAGATCGGTGTCGTCGCCGGCCTTTCGAGCGCCTTCGCCAACAACGTCTTCATCGGCCTGCCGCTCGTCGGGCGCAGCGTCGGAGAGGATGGGCTGGTAGCGATCTCGATCCTGCTCGCCATCCACCTGCCGCTGATGATGATCGCAGGAACGATCCTGATGGAGCACGCAGTCGCCAAGGTGGACGGGGGCGGCCGACGCAACCTGCCCATGGTATTGAAGCAGGTGGGGACCAATCTCGTCCGAAACCCGCTGGTGATCGCGCTGGCTGCGGGGCTTTCCTTCAATCTCTCGGGCTTGACCTTCACCGCTCCCTTGAAGACCGTGATCGACCAGCTCGCCGGTGCCGCCGCTCCGGCCGCTTTGATCTCCATCGGCATGGCGCTTACCAAATATCCGGTTCGCGGCCATCTCGATCTCACGGGCGCGACATCCGCCCTCAAGCT
This sequence comes from Rhizobium moroccans, assembly GCF_057559155.1. Lineage (NCBI taxonomy): Bacteria > Pseudomonadati > Pseudomonadota > Alphaproteobacteria > Hyphomicrobiales > Rhizobiaceae > Rhizobium > Rhizobium moroccans. The sequence goes on from NZ_JBHFJG010000010.1 coordinate 17,260, forward strand.
CCTGCTGATGCCCGCCGTGGTCTTCGCGATGAGCCGGATGCTCGGCCTTTCGCCGGCATGGACTTCCGCCCTGGTGTTGACCTCCTCGGTGCCGACCGGCATCAATGCCTGGCTGATCGCCCAACGCTTCCACGCGGGCCAAAGCCTCGCGGCCTCGACGATCAGCATCACGACGGTGCTCGGCGTCATTTCGGTCAGCTTTTGGGCCTGGCTGCTCGGCTGAACCAGAGAGCCCCACCGCAACGAAAAAGCCCGGCGCTAAGCCGGGCTTTCCGATAAAAATTCGAAGGGATCAGTTCGTCGCCGGCGGCGCAGCCTCGGCGGGCGCGGCGTTCGGGTCCGGCAACGGAACCGGAGAATCAGCCTGCTCGCGGATATAGGCGATCAGGTTGGCGCGCTCATCATCCTTCTTCAGGCCCGCAAAGCCCATTGCGGTGCCCTTGATGTAGGCCTTCGGAGCGGCAAGGAAGTGGTTCAGGTGCTCGAAGTCCCAGACGACGGCGCCGCCCTGGGAGAAATCCTTCATTGCAGCCGAATAGCTGAAGCCTTCATGCGAGGCGATCGGACGGTTGACGACGCCCCAAAGATCCGGGCCGACCTTGTTCGGTCCGCCCTTCTCGATGGAATGACAGCTCTGACACTTCTTGAAAACAGTCGCGCCGGCTGCGGCATCAGCAGAGGCCAGGAGCTGAGCGATCGGCACCGCGGCAGGCGCTTCGGCACCACCACCCTGGCCTTCCGTGGGCTCAGCGGCGACGATGGCAAAACCTTCCTTTTCCGGAGCTTCGGAATGGAAAAGGCCTTCCGACGCAATGGACACCGACATCATGACGAAAACCGAGGCAAGCAGGGCGCCAGTCGCCATGTTCACATAGGGGCTCATCAGCAAATGCTCCTTCCCAACCGCCGGCAGAGGGCGGGCCATCTTGAAATTGCGCGGAACCTATGTCTTTTGCATTGCCGTTGCAACACGAATTGTAATCCCCCGCGTGAGACTTTTTGACACTATTGGACGGGGATTTGAAGGGCCATCCGATGAAGAATTCCGCTTTCGAACGGACGCTCGTGCTGATCCCCGCACGAATGGCTTCCACCCGCCTGCCGGGCAAGCCGCTGGCGGACATCAACGGGCTGCCAATGATCGTCCAGGTGGCGCGCCGCGCCCGGGAAGCACAGGTGGGGCGAATCATCGTCGCCGTCGATCATCAGGATGTGTTCGACGCGGTCACCAATGCCGGCTTCGAAGCAACGATGACCCGCGCGGACCACCAGGTCGGCTCTGACCGAATCTTCGAAGCGCTGCAGAAAGCCGATCCTGAAGGGAAAGTCGACATCATTATCAATGTGCAGGGGGATCTGCCGACCGTCGAGCCCGAGGTGGTGCGGGCTTCGCTTCGGCCTCTGGACAATCCGACGACCGATATCGCGACACTGACGACCGAGATCACCGAGGAACACGAAAAGACCAATCCCAACATCGTGAAGATCGTCGGTTCGCCGATCTCGGATACGCGCCTGAGGGCGCTCTATTTCACGCGCGCGACGGCCCCCTACGGCCCGGGGCCGCTCTATCACCATATCGGCCTCTACACATTCCGCCGCCCGGCGCTGGAAAGATACGTGTCGCTCGAGCGTTCGGCGCTCGAAAAGCGCGAATCGCTCGAACAGCTCCGCGCTCTCGAAGCGGGAATGCGGATCGATGCCGAAATCGTTGACTCGGTCCCACTCGGGGTCGATACTCCCGCCGACCTCGAAAAGGCCCGAGCGATCCTCGCCGGCCGCATCTCCTGACGGATTTTCCCATGAGCCAGACCACAAATCGGATCGCCTTCCAGGGCGAATTCGGCGCGAACTCCGACATGGCCTGCCGCGACATGTTCCCGTCGATGGAGCCCCTGCCCTGCCCGACCTTCGAGGATGCCTTCCAGGCGCTTGAAAACGGCGAGGCCGATCTCGCGATGATCCCGATCGAGAACACCATTGCCGGACGCGTGGCGGATATCCACCACCTGCTGCCGGAATCGCGGCTGCATATCATCGGTGAATATTTCATGCCGATCCACTTCCAGCTCATGACCCTGCCGGGCGTGGCGCGGGAGGAAATCCGCACCGTCCACAGCCATATCCATGCACTCGGACAATGCCGGAAGGTCATCCGCTCGAACGGCTGGAAAGCGGTCGTCGCGGGCGATACCGCCGGGTCCGCGAAGCTGGTGGCCGAAGCCGGAGACCGGTCGATGGCGGCGCTTGCCCCGCGCCTTGCCGCCGATCTCTATGGTCTCGACATCCTGGCGGAAAACGTCGAGGACCGGGAGGACAACGTCACCCGTTTCGTCATCCTCTCACGCGACGAGAGCTGGACCGGTCACGAGCAGACCGACGAGATCATCGTCACCACCTTCGTTTTCAACGTGCGCAACATACCGGCCGCGCTCTACAAGGCGCTCGGCGGCTTCGCCACCAACGGCATCAACATGACCAAGCTCGAGAGCTACCAGCTCGGCGGCAAATTCGTGGCGACGCAGTTCTATGCGGATATCGAAGGCCATCCGGAGGATGCGCCGGTACGCCGGGCGCTGGAAGAACTGCGCTTCTTCTCCGAAAAGGTGCGCATTCTCGGCGTCTACAAAGGTCACCCGATGCGGGGAGCTCTGAACACGGAGTAAGGCCCGCCTCGGGCTTCGATTGTTCGGGCTACGCCGACTGCTCCGGCCCTCCGCCTGGCTTCAGGGCGTTCGTCACTGCAATCGATTCACTGGATCGATTGCTCAAACTACGCTTGACCGTTCCTCACCCCACTCGATCCAGTCACGCAGCAAGCGATAGGCGATCGCCCCCTTGGCGGGGGCGAAATAGGGGCTGTCCGGCCCGGCATCCAGCATGGCGGCAGCTTCGGCCCGCTCGAACCAGCGTACGTCCTGCATCTCCTGCGGGTCGATCCTGATCTCGGTGGACTTCGCTTCGGCATAGCAGCCGATCATCAGCGAATGCGGCATCGGCCAGGGCTGGGAGGCGTGATAGCGCACGCGGCCGGTCTCGATGCCGGCTTCCTCAAAGGTCTCGCGGCGCACCGCATTCTCGATCGTTTCGCCCGGCTCCACGAAGCCGGCCAGGCAGGAATACATGCCTTCCTGGAAATGATGGCTGCGGCCGAGCAGGCAACGGTCGCGCTCGATATCGACGGTCAGCATGATGACGACCGGATCGGTGCGCGGGAACATCAGGTGCTGGCAGTTGATGCAGGTGCGCTTGTAGCCGCCCATCCCCATTTCGGTCGGCGACCCGCATTTGCCGCAGAAGCGGTTGGCGGCATTCCAGTTGAGCAGCGACACGGCCTGGGCTACCTCGCCCTGGAGCTCGCCCTCGATGAGGCTGTCGCGAAAAAGCGCGCGGGCCTCGGTCGGCTTGAAATGGCTTGCCAATTCCTCGGGCGGGACCGTGACCGGCACCGCAATGCGCGGCTCACCGGTTTCCTTGTAGCCGAGCAGCACGGCATTCTCGAAATCCGGTTTCAGGTCAGGCAATTCATAAGGAGAGAAGAGAGGATCAAGGATCTGGCCATCATGCTTGAGGATGAGCTGGCTGCCGGTGAAGGCGAGAATATGGGCGCCCTCGACCGCAAGCGCCTTTTCCACGCAATCGTCCTGCCGGTACTCGGCCTGGCGGTCCAGCATGTTGCCGGAAAAAGCAGTCAGGCTGCTTGGCTCGGGATGCGGGGCGTTGGTATCGAAAATGCTCGCTGTCATGATCAGAGGTTTTCAACCAGGGCTTTGACGAAATCTTGCTTTTGCGAAGAGGCATAGGGAACCGCCTGGCCGAAGCCCCAGATCGGGCCGGGCCAGTTCGGATCGCCCTCGAACCGGGCGATGACATGCATGTGCAATTGACTGACGACATTGCCGAGTGCGCCGATATTGATCTTCTTCGCACCGGTGACCTTCTTGAGCGCCGCCGCGACCGTATTGGTCTCGAAGGTCAGCAGGGCCTGGTCGAGCGGCGTCAACTCGAAGATCTCACTGATGCCGGCGCGCTGCGGCACCAGCATCACCCAAGGCCAGCGACTGTCGTTCAACAGGCGAAGCTGGCACAGGCCCAGCACGGTTATGAGCTCGGAATCCCGGGCGAGCCGTGCATCCAGTTCAAATTCGCCCAAGCGTTTCTCCTGTCGTTTTCTTATTGAATAGCAGTTTTTTACAGGGTTGGCTTGCATTTGCCAGCATTATTGCCGATATGTGCGGCGGGAGGTTGGTGGTGGACGAGCCACTCGCCAACCGGGTCAGGTCCGGAAGGAAGCAGCCCTAACGAGCCAGGCACGGGTCGCCGTGCCAGCCTCCCACCTTCTCATCTTGGTCAAGATCCGGTCCGGTCAAGATCGCCTGGCAGCCGGAATGGCCCGTACAGGCCTCAAGGCCTATAGTCAGGACCTTATGAGCGATACCGGGCCGACATCCTCTACCCCTTCTTCTCCGGCCGGCAGCGGCTATCGGGTGCTCGCCCGCAAATACCGTCCCAAGGATTTCTCGGATCTCATGGTCGGCCAGGAGCCGATGGTCCGCACGCTCACCAATGCCTTCGAAACGGGCCGCATTGCGCAGGCCTATATGCTGACCGGCGTTCGTGGTGTCGGCAAGACGACCACCGCCCGCATCCTTGCCCGCGCGCTCAATTACAAGACGCCCGAGATCGACAAGCCGACGATCGACCTGCGCATTCCCGGCGAACACTGCCAGGCGATCATGGAAGGCCGGCATGTCGACGTCATCGAGATGGACGCCGCCTCGCATACCGGCATCGACGACATCCGCGAGATCATCGAGCAGGTGCGCTACCGGCCCGTCTCTGCGCGTTACAAGGTCTACATCATCGACGAAGTGCACATGCTCTCGACACAGGCCTTCAACGGCCTGCTGAAGACGCTCGAGGAGCCGCCGGAGCATGTGAAATTCATCTTCGCGACCACCGAAATCCGCAAGGTTCCGATCACGGTGCTCTCCCGCTGCCAGCGGTTCGACCTGCGTCGCATCAGCGCCGCCGACCTCGTCGGCCTCTTCTCGACCATCGCGGAGAAGGAAGACATCGCCGCCGAGCCGGAAGCCCTCGCGATGATCGCCCGCGCCGCCGAAGGTTCGGCACGCGACGGCCTGTCGCTCCTCGACCAGGCGATCGCTCATGGCGGGGGTCAGGTCGCGGCGGAGGCCGTGCGCGGCATGCTGGGACTTGCCGACCGCGCGCGCATCGTCGATCTCTTCGAGCATATCGTGCGCGGTGACGTGACAGCCGCGCTTTCCGAATTCGGCGCGCAATACGAAGCGGGCGCAAACCCGGTGGTCGTGCTGACCGATCTTGCCGATTTCACTCATCTCGTCACCCGCTTCAAATATATTCCCGACGCGGCGGACGATCCCTCGCTGAGCGAAGTGGAGCGCCTGCGCGGGCGGGAGTTTTCCGAAAACGTCGCCGTCAGTACGCTTTCGCGCATCTGGCAGATGCTGCTCAAGGGCATTCCGGAAGCGGAAAACTCCTCGCGGCCCGCAGGTGCGGCCGAGATGGTGCTGATCCGGCTTACGCATGCAGCCCATCTACCAGCTCCGGAAGACGCCGCCCGCCGGCTTTCCGAATTCTCCAACGGTGACGGCCAGCGCCCGACGCCTTCTTCCAACGGCAACGGCGGACGGCCAGTCTCCCGCGAAGCCCCCATCGAAGCACGCGGGATGGAAATGCCCGCCGCACGCGGTCCGGGCGGCGGGCCGACCGCGATGCTGCGCGCCGTTCCCACGCCTGAACATGCGAGGGATACGCTCGAGCGCCCGGTGATGCAGGCAGCCGCAGAAACCCAGCCGGAACCGAAAGTCCATATCCGGTCGCTGGAGGACATCGGCGATCTTTGCGCCAAGAACCGCGAGCCTGTGCTGCGCGCCCGCATCCGCCAATCGGTCCATCTGGTGAGGCTTGAACCCGGCCGGCTTGAAATCAGCCTTGAGCCCGACGCACCGAAATCCATTGTCAACGATCTGACCTCGAAGCTTCGGGAATGGACCGGGATCACATGGTGGGTGACGCTTTCCAACGAGCGTGGGGCCCCGACGCTGGCTCAGGCTGAGGAGCAAGCCAAGGAGCAGCGCAAGACCGATGCGCGCGCCGATCCGGACGTGGCGGCGATCCTTGCGCAATTTCCCGGCGCACGGATCACCGACGTACGCATCCGCGCGGAGGAAGAGGTCGGGGACGAAGAAGCGGCAGCGCCGGCAATCACGGAATCCGCCGAAGGCGACATCCTGCCCGGCGACGACATCGAACCATAAGAGAAGGAAAAGACGATGCGCGACATCATGGGCATGATGGGCAAGGTCAAGGAAATGCAGGCCAAGATGGAGAAGATGCAGGCGGATATCGCCGCTCTCGAGATCGAAGGCACTTCCGGCGGCGGCCTCGTGACTGTGCGCCTCAACGGCAAGGGTGAGATGCTGGGGCTGAGGGTCGATCCTTCGCTCTTCAAGGAAGAGGAAGTGGAAATCCTCGAAGACCTGATCGTCGCCGCTCACAAGGACGCCAAGAGCCGCGCCGAAACGATCGCCGCCGAAAAGACCAAGGAACTCACGGCCGGCCTGCCGATCCCGCCCGGCATGAAATTCCCGTTCTGACGCCTGCTTGACAGACCCCGACGCGCAGCAAAAACTGCACGCGGAGGAGGACGCATCATGACGCTCGCATCCCTGCTTGTCTTCGCCGCCGCACTGTTCGTGGCAGCCGGCTCGCCCGGCCCCAGCATTGCGGCCCTCGTCGCCCGCGTGCTTGCCAAGGGCTATCGCGACGTGCTGCCCTTCATCGCGGCAATGTGGATAGGAGAGGCCATGTGGCTTTCGCTGGCGGTCGCAGGTCTTGCGGCGATCGCCGAAAGCTTCCACACGGTTTTCGTGGCGATCAAATGGATCGGCGTCGCCTATCTCCTCTATCTCGCCTGGAAAATGTGGTTCGCCACACCAGCCGGCGCCGGCGAGGAACTGCCGGAAACCCGATCGGCGCTCAAGATGTTCTTCGCCGGAATGACCGTCACGCTCGGCAACCCGAAGATCATGATGTTCTACATGGCGCTCCTGCCGTCGATCATCGATCTTGGGCGCGTGACGCTTGCCGGCTGGCTGGAACTCGTCGCGACGATGGTCATCGTTCTCGCGGCCGTCGATCTCCTGTGGGTATCGCTTGCCGCCAAGGCACGGCAATTCCTGAAAAGCCCGCGGGCGGTCAGGATCGCCAACCGGCTTTCCGCCGGCACCATGGCGGGTGCAGCCGCGGCGATCGCCGCACGCTGAAAACTCCTTCCCCGAACGGCCATAAGTTTCGCGTGAGGCCAAGCCTTCGGCGATTCCGTTTTGTCGGCATATGAGCTAAACAGCGAGCATGGCAAAGCGAGTCACCGGCCCCGAAATCGAAAAACTCATCCAGCTTCTGGCGAAGGTGCCGGGCCTCGGGCCGCGTTCGGCGCGCCGTGCGGCGCTGCACCTCATCAAGAAGAAGGAGCAGCTTCTCGGGCCGCTTTCGCTGGCAATAGGCGAGGCCTATGACAAGGTGAAGGTCTGTTCCCGTTGCGGCAATGTGGATACCGTCGATCCCTGCACGGTCTGCACCGATATCCGCCGCGACCAGTCCGTCATCATCGTGGTGGAAGACGTCTCCGACCTCTGGGCTCTGGAACGCGCCGCCGCGCTGAACGCCGCCTATCACGTTCTCGGCGGCACGCTATCGCCGCTCGACGGCGTCGGTCCCGAAGACCTCAACATCCGCGGCCTCATCGACCGGGTGAGCGAAGGGGGCGTTCGCGAGCTGATCATCGCGGTCAACGCCACGGTCGAGGGGCAAACGACGGCGCATTACATCACCGACCAGCTTTCCGACATCGACGTGAAGATCACCCGGCTGGCGCACGGCGTGCCGGTCGGCGGCGAACTCGACTATCTCGACGAGGGAACGCTGACGGCGGCGCTTCGGGCGCGCACGACGATCTGAGGGGAGCATTGAGCATGTGGAAACTTACCCCCCTCTGTCACTTCGTGACATCTCCCCCTCAAGGGGGGAGATCAACTGGAGCTCGACGCTCGTGCCACCTGCCAATCTCCCCCCTTGAGGGGGAGATGCCCGGCAGGGCAGAGGGGGGTGTCTTTCGGCAGTTCATTGCGCTGCTTTTGCTGGTCATAACCACGCTCTTCCCCCTCTCCTCGCTTGCCCAATCGCGCTCGGATGTGGAGCGGCAGTTCCAGCGATGGATCGCGGGTGATCTTGGCTCGGAGGCTAAGAAGGCGGGAATTTCGGAACGCACGCTGAAGGCCGCGTTTCAGGGCATAAAGCTCAACTGGGACCTGCCCGATCTGGTGCCACCGGGAACCAAGCCGCCGAAGAAGCAGGACCAGAGCCAGGCGGAATTCTCCTCGCCGGGCGCCTATTTTTCGGAGAAGCGCCTGCAGGGGCTTGCCGCAACCGGACGAAGCCTCGCCGCCACCCATGCGGCGACGCTGAAAAAGATCGAGGCCGCCTATGGCGTGCCGGGCGAGATCGTCGTGGCAATCTGGGGTCGAGAATCCGGCTTCGGCCGCGCGAAGCTTCCCTATTCCGCTTTCGACGTGCTGGCGACGAAGGCCTTCATGTCGACCCGCAAGGAGATGTTCCGCACCGAACTCATCGCGGCGCTGACCATGGTCGAGCGCGGCTATATCGCACCTTCGAAGATGATGGGCTCCTGGGCCGGCGCGCTCGGCCAGCCGCAATTCATGCCCTCCAGCTACCTGAAATATGCCGTGGACTTCGACGGAGACGGCCATCCGGACATCTGGAACTCCGTGCCCGATGCGCTCGCCTCGATCGCCCATTATCTTCAGAAGGAAGGCTGGAGCCGAGGCCGCGACTGGGGCTTCGAGGTGGCGATCCCTGCGAATGTGAGCTGCGCGCAGGAAGGGCCCGATCTCGCATCACCGATTTCCGCCTGGGCTTCGGCGGGGATCGAGCGGATTTCCGGCAAGGCTTTTCCGTCCTCGGAGATGAGGGCGCCCGGCATGATGCTGGTCCCGGCTGGCCGGCATGGGCCGGAATTCATCGTCACGCCGAATTTCTACGTGCTCAAGCAGTATAACAATTCAGATCTCTACGCACTCTTCATCGGCAATCTCGCCGACCGGATCGCCCACGGTGCGGGACCCTTCAAGGGCAATTGGGGCGATGTCGGCAAGATGCTGCGCTCGGACGTGCTCGCCATGCAGAAGGCACTGGTCGCGAAAGGCTACGACGTCGGCAATGTCGACGGGCTGCCCGGCTTCAAGACACGCCGTTCGCTCGGCGACTGGCAGGCGAAGAACGGTCTTGTCCAGACCTGCTATCCCGACGCCTCCCTGAAGGCGCAGCTAAGATAGATTGCGCTTCAACCCCTCGTGGCTCGCGACGAAGCCAAGCTTCTCGTAAAAGCGAATGGCATCCGGCCGGGCCTTGTCGGAGGTAAGCTGAACCAGTCCGCAGCCCCGCTCGGCCGCCCTTTCCACCGCCCATTCGATGAATGCGGAACCCAGCCCGCTGCCGCGCTCGTCGGCGGCGATGCGCACGCTCTCGATCTGGCCGCGCCACATGCCGGTGCGCGACAGGCCGGGGACGAAGGAAAGCTGCAGGCAGCCGACCACGACATCATTCCTGCCCACCGCCACGGCAAGAAGCTGGTTGGCATCCGCCTCGATGGCGGCGAACGCCTCCTGGTAGCGGGTATCGACAGGTTCGGAAACCACCTCGCGCGACTGGCCAAGCTTGTCTTCGGCCAGCAGGCTGACGATGGCGGCCAAATCATCACGACGGGCTTTTCGGAACGTGTACATGGGTGGCCCTAATGATGCAGATCGGGTGGCGACTTGTAGATGATGTCACTTTTCGGCGGAATGGTCTGACGCTCGATCATCCGGTGGACGCGCGGGCCATCATCGCCGCGATGCAGTCGACGGATACCATCCCAGATCTCCTGGTCCGCCTTCGTGCGGCGCTGATTATGGCGCACATAATCCGCCCAGGTGGCGGTGTGATAGGTCTCGGTCCAGATTTCCGGGTGTTCCAGATCACGCATCAAAGCCCATTGGCGAGCACCGTCGCGGATGCGGACCCGCCGGCGGCCGGACATCAGAGCCAGGAATTCCGGGACGTCCTCCGCCGCAATCGTATAATCGATCAGCGAGACGATCGGACCGCTGCGCGGCTGCAGGTCGAACTTCAAGAGCGGTTCGTTGAAACGATTCAGCGGATCGAGATCGACGGCACCGAACTGCGGTACCGGCACCCGCAGCCCGACCGCCGCGCCGACCAGCATAACAAGGCTTGATATCGTGAGCGCGAACGACACGCCGGAGGCTTCCGCAACAAGGCCCCAGACCCAACTGCCGAGCGCGATGCCGCCGAAGGTGGCCGTCTGATAGAAGGAGAGCGCCCGGCCGACCACCCAGCGCGGCGTCGAGAGCTGCACCGTCGTGTTGAAGAGGGAAAGCGCCAGAACCCAACAGGCGCCGGGCACGAGCAGCACAAGACAGGTGAGCCAGGTGCTGGTGCTGAGGCCGGCAACGGCGGCGCTCGCGGCAAAGCCGAGGAAGGAGAGCCGGACGATCGCTTCGCTCGACAGAACCTCCCGGATACGGGTGTTCATTAGCGCGCCGCCGATCGCACCGACGCCGAAGGCGCCGAGCATGACGCCATAGGTCAAGGGGCCGCCCGAGACGAGATCGCGCGCGACGATCGGCATCAAGGCGAGAATGGCGCTGGCCGAGAGACCGAACAGCAGGCCGCGAAACAGCACGTTGAGGATATTGGGCGACATCGCCACGTAGCCGAAGCCGGCGGAGATGGCGCGGCCGAGCGTTTCGCGCGGCAGAGTGGTATTGGGTATGTCCGGCTTCCAGCGCAGGAGCGCCGTGATCGGCGCGAAATAGGAAACGGTGTTGATCGCGAAGGCAGCGGCGGCCCCCGCAGCGGCGACGATCGCACCGCCGAGCGCCGGCCCGAGGCTGCGGGTGATGTTGAAACCCATGCTGTTCAGCGACACTGCCGCCGGAAGCACGTCGCGGGGGACCATGTCTCCCACCGAAGCCTGCCAGGAGGGATTGTTGAGCGCCGTCCCGCAGCCGATCAGGAAGGTGAAAGCAAGCAGGAGCCAGGGCGTGAGCAGTTCGAAATGGGCGAAGAGCGTGAGCAATGCCGAAACGGCAAGCATGAAACACTGCGCGGTGATCATCAGCCGGCGGCGGTTGAAACTATCGGCAAGCGCGCCCGAGACCAGCGAGAACAGCATGATCGGCAGGGCCGTGGAGGCCTGCACCAGCGCCACCATATTCTCGGAATCCGAAATGGAAGTCATCATCCAGGCCGCGCCGACCGCCTGGATGAGACCACCGAAATTCGAAGCCAGACTCGCAACCCAGATGTTGCGGAAAGTCTCATGCCCGAAAGGAGCCAGCGGCGATACCCGATCCGGCACGTTTCCTCCCTCGTCTTGTCCGGCTGCTGTTCACTCCCTAACTAGAGAATGTTCCCGGCCTGACAAGCGGATTTTTTCGCTTCGGCCTCTTTCCCTGGCAAGTATTGCAATCGGCGGCCGGAAAGCTTATATGCAGGCCATATTCTTGATCGTCTGATGAAGAGTGGGTTCGGCGAGGACCCGCTCTTTTTTGTTAGGCGCTCGCAGCAAAACAGCCTTAGGGCCAATCCCCGGGGGGCCAATCCCAAGGGTCAATCATTGCCGGAGAGCTTATGCCGCCAACCGAAAACGAGCCGCGGCTCATCGTCGAGACCGGTCTCGATCTCAGGGTCGCCGAAATCATCGAACCTGTCCTTGTCGCGATGGACTATCGCCTCGTGCGGGTCCGACTGATGAACCAGAACGGCGCGACGCTTCAGGTCATGGCCGAGCGCGCCGACGGAACGATGACCGTCGAGGATTGCGAAAAGGTCTCGACCGCCATTTCGCCGGTTCTCGATGTGGAAGATCCGATCGATAAAGCGTATCATCTCGAGGTATCCTCGCCGGGCATCGACCGGCCGATGGTCCGCAAGTCGGATTTCGCGCGCTGGAGCGGCCATCTGGTGAAATGCGAGACGTCGATCCTCATCGACAACCGCAAGCGGTTCCGGGGCAAGATTTCGGATGCGGACGGGGAAGGCTTCACGATCGAGCGTGATCAGGTGGCCTATGGCGAAGAGCCGCGCGTCAGGATTCCGTTCACGGCGCTGTCAGACGCCAAGCTTATCCTGACCGACGATCTGATCCGCGACGCGCTGAAGGCCGACAAGCTCGCCAAGGCCGAAGCCGCGAACCAGAACGAAGCAGACGACGAATAACCGAACAGAGACATCGGGCCTCCAGAAGAGCCCCTCATAATTCGATCTACGGAGACCAACGACAATGGCAGTGAGTGCGAACCGGCTTGAACTTCTGCAGATCGCGGATGCAGTGGCGCGCGAAAAGGTCATCGACCGCGAGATCGTGCTGGCCGCGATGGCCGACGCCATCCAGAAGGCTGCCCGCTCCCGCTACGGCTCGGAAACCAATATCCGCGCCGACATCAATTCCAAGACCGGCGAAATCCGCCTCCAGCGCCTGCTGGAAGTGGTGGAACAGGCCGAGGACTATACCACCCAGATTCCGCTGGAGCTTGCTCGCGACCGCAACCCCGATGCCAAGATCGGCGATTTCATTGCCGATCCGCTGCCGCCGATGGACTTCGGCCGCATCGCCGCGCAATCGGCCAAGCAGGTGATCGTGCAGAAGGTGCGCGAGGCCGAACGCGACCGTCAGTACGACGAGTTCAAGGACCGCGTCGGCGAGATCGTCAACGGTAGCGTCAAGCGCGTCGAATATGGCAATGTCATCGTCGATCTCGGCCGTGGCGAAGGCATCATCCGCCGCGACGAGATGATCCCGCGCGAAACGCTGCGCTATGGTGACCGCGTACGCGCCTATGTCTACGAAGTGCGCCGCGAGCAGCGCGGTCCGCAGATCTTCCTGTCGCGCACCCATCCGCAGTTCATGGTCAAGCTTTTCACCATGGAAGTGCCGGAAATCTACGACGGCATCATCCAGATCAAGTCCGTCGCACGTGATCCGGGTTCGCGCGCCAAGATCGCCGTGATATCGAACGACAGCTCGATCGACCCGGTCGGCGCCTGCGTCGGTATGCGCGGTTCGCGCGTTCAGGCGGTGGTCGGCGAACTGCAGGGCGAGAAGATCGACATCATTCCGTGGAGCCAGGATCCGGCGTCCTTCATCGTCAACGCGCTGCAGCCGGCCGAAGTCGCGAAGGTCGTTCTCGACGAGGACGCCGAGCGCATCGAAGTGGTCGTGCCCGACGAGCAGCTTTCGCTCGCCATCGGCCGCCGCGGCCAGAACGTGCGCCTGGCCTCGCAGCTCACCGGCTGGGACATCGACATCATGACGGAGCAGGAAGAATCCGAGCGCCGTCAGAAAGAGTTCAACGAGCGGACCGGCCTCTTCATGGACGCGCTCGACGTGGACGAGATGGTCGGCCAGGTGCTCGCCTCCGAGGGCTTCGCGCAGGTCGAGGAACTTGCTTACGTCGAACTCGACGAAATCTCCTCGATCGAGGGCTTCGACGAGGACACGGCGAATGAAATCCAGATGCGTGCCCGCGAATATCTCGAGCGCCTGGAAGCCGAGATGGATGCCAAGCGCAAGGAACTCGGCGTTTCCGACGAGCTGCGCCAGATCCAGGGCCTGAACGGCCCGATGCTGGTGGCGCTCGGCGAGGACGGCATCAAGACGGTCGAGGATTTCGCCGGCTGCGCCGCCGACGATCTCGTCGGCTGGAGCGAGCGCAAGGATGGCGAGACCAAGAAGTACGAGGGCCTGTTCTCCAAGCTGGACGTATCGCGCGTCGAGGCCGAGAACATGATCGTCCAGGCCCGCCTGCTCGCCGGCTGGATCACGGAAGAGGATCTCGCCCGTGAGGCTGCGGAAACCGACGAAGCGGAAGAAGCCGAAGAGGCGGACGCCGCCGAACAGGAATGATGCCGCTCGTGAGCGAACCGCATGACGACGATGACGGGCGGAGCGACGCTATCGTGAACGACCGCACCTGCATCGTCACCCGCGAGGCCGGATCGCCGGAAACGTTGATCCGCTTCGTGGCAGCACCCGATGGACGGGTGGTGCCGGACCTGAAACGGCAGCTCCCCGGCAGGGGATGCTGGGTAAAGGCGGAACGGGCGTTGGTGGACCGGGCGGCGCAGAAAAAGCTCTTCGCCCGAGCGCTGAAGACCGAGGCGAAGGCCGACGCCGATCTTGGCGCGCTGGTCGACCGGCTGATCGCCGCCGACCTTGCCGGCATGATGAACATGGCACGCAAGGCGGGCCAGTTCGTCACGGGCGCGATGAAGGTGGACGCCGCCGTGCGCTCCGGCGCGGCGATCGCGGTCTTTCACGCGGCGGATGCCGCCGCAGACGGGGTGAGAAAGATAGACCAGGCCCGCAAGGCCCGGTCGCTCGGCGAGGATGCCGGGCAAAACATACCGTCCTTTTCGCTCTTCACGAGCGCGGAAATGGACGAACTGATGGGCCAGAATGCTTTTATCCATGCTTGCGCGCTTGCAGGGCAGGCGGGTGAGGGTGTAGTGAAGCGCGCAACCATGCTCGAAAAGTACCGAGGGTTCGGTCAATCCGGGGCAGAGGGCGGCGCTGGCCAGCCAAAACAATGACGCGGTCACCGGCAGGGACCGGCCGCCGCACTGGAATGCACGCATCGAAAAACGAGGTCTGATGTCGCCATCCGATCCTCGTTTGAAGGAACAGGAACGGAATGACCGACAACAAAGACGACAAGACACTCAGCGTTACGGGCAAGAAGACGCTTACCCTGAAGCCCTCGGGGATGAGCCAGGGCACCGTGCGCCAGGACATCGGTCGCGGTCGCAGCAAGGCGGTCGTGGTCGAAACACGCAAGCGCCGTCCTCTTCGCCCCGAAGACGAAAAGCCAGCTTTCACGCCCGCACCGCCGGCTCCGCGGCCGGTAGAAGCCGCCCAGCCGGTGCAGCAACAGCGTCCGCAGCCGCGCGTTCACCAGCCTGCGCCTCAGGGACAGCGTCCCCAGGCTCCGCAGGGCCAGCGGCCGCAATCCTCCGGGACGCAGCGACCGAACGTGCTCCACGATCTCTCTGCCGGAGAGATGGAGGCCCGTCGCCGCGCGCTCGTCGAGGCTCAGGCCCGTGAAGTGGTGGAAGCCAAGCAGCGCGCCGAGGAAGAAGTGCGCCGCAGGGCCGAAGAGGAACTCCGCAAGGCGGAAGAAGCCGCCGAGGCCGCGCGTCGCGCTGCCGAGCCGGCTCCCCAGCCTACCGAGGAACCCGCACAACCGGCCGCCGATGCTCCGGCACCCGCCGCAGCCAGGGCCGACGATCGCGTCGCGCCGGCACGGCCTGCAGAGGAGCGCCCGCAGCCGACCAGGACCGCAGCCGTTCCGCAACCGGCAGCCGCCGCTCGCGGCCGCCGTCCCGGCAATGAGGAAGAAGACGATCGAGGTCCGGCGCGCAATATACCGGGCCGCGGCCGGGTTGCCGCTCCGGTGCCCGCCAAGGTTCCTGCGCGTCCCAAGGGCGACGAAGGCCGCCGCCAGGGCAAGCTCACCGTGACCACGGCCGCCGTGGACGAGGAAGGAGCATCCCGCGGCCGTTCGCTCGCTTCGATCCGCCGCCGGCAGGAAAAATTCCGGCGCAGCCAGATGCAGGAGCCGCGCGAGAAGGTGGTGCGTGAAGTCATTCTTCCCGAGACCATAACGATCCAGGAACTGTCGCAGCGCATGTCCGAGCGCTCCGTGGACGTCATCAAATACCTGATGAAGGAAGGTCAGATGATGAAGCCGGGCGACGTCATCGACGCCGACCTTGCGGAACTGATCGCCACCGAATTCGGCCATACGGTCAAGCGCGTCTCCGAGTCCGACATCGAGGAAGGCATCTTCGACGTTGCCGACAGCGAAGGCGAAATGCTGTCGCGTCCGCCGGTCGTGACCATCATGGGCCATGTCGACCACGGCAAGACCTCGCTCCTCGACGCGATCCGCCATGCGAACGTGGTTGCCGGCGAAGCCGGTGGCATCACCCAGCATATCGGCGCCTATCAGGTGGAGCAGAACGGCCAGAAGATCACCTTCATCGACACCCCCGGCCACGCCGCCTTCACCGCCATGCGCGCCCGCGGCGCTCAGGCGACCGACATCGCGATCCTTGTGGTCGCAGCCGACGACAGCGTGATGCCGCAGACGATCGAGTCCATCAACCACGCCAAGGCGGCGGGTGTTCCGATCATCGTGGCGATCAACAAGGTCGACAAGCCGACGGCCAACCCGCAGAAGGTGCGCACCGAACTGCTGCAGCACGAAGTCTTCGTGGAAAGCATGGGCGGTGAAGTGCTCGACGTCGAAGTATCGGCGAAAAACCAGACCAACCTCGACAAGCTGCTCGAAGCGATCCTGCTGCAGGCGGAAATCCTGGACCTCAAGGCCAATCCGAACCGGACGGCCGAGGGCACGGTCATCGAAGCCCAGCTCGACCGCGGCCGCGGCTCTGTCGCAACCGTGCTCGTACAGAAGGGTACGCTGAAACCCGGCCAGATCATCGTCGCCGGCGACCAGTGGGGCCGCGTTCGCGCGCTCGTCAACGACAAGGGCGAGCATGTGAAGGAAGCGGGGCCTGCCCTGCCGGTGGAAGTGCTCGGCCTTTCGGGCACGCCCGCGGCCGGTGACAAGTTCGCCGTCGTCGAAAGCGAAAGCCGCGCCCGCGAGATTTCCGAGTATCGCCAGCGGCTTGCCCGCGACAAGGCGGCTGCCCGCCAGTCCGGCTCGCGCGGCTCGCTCGAACAGATGATGACCCAGCTCCAGACCTCCGGTCTCAAGGAGTTCCCGCTGGTTATCAAGGGCGACGTGCAGGGTTCGATCGAAGCCATCATTGGCGCGCTCGACAAGCTCGGCACGGACGAAGTCCGCGCGCGCATCGTCCATTCGGGCGCCGGCGGCATCACCGAGTCGGATATCTCGCTTGCCGAGGCATCGGATGCGGCGATCATCGGCTTCAACGTTCGCGCCAATGCACAGGCACGTTCCTTCGCCGAGCGTTCCGGCATCGAAATCCGCTACTACAACATCATCTACGACCTGGTGGATGACGTGAAGGCGGCGATGTCGGGTCTGCTCTCGCCCGAGCGGCGCGAGACCTTCCTCGGCAATGCCGAAATCCTGGAGGTGTTCAACATCACCAAGGTCGGCAAGGTCGCGGGTTGCCGCGTCACGGAAGGCAAGGTCGAGCGTGGTGCCGGCGTGCGCCTCATCCGCGACAACGTCGTCATCCACGAAGGCAAGCTCAAGACGCTCAAGCGCTTCAAGGACGAGGTCTCGGAAGTGCCGGTCGGCCAGGAATGCGGCATGGCCTTCGAGAACTACGAGGATATCCGCGCCGGAGACGTCATCGAATGCTTCCGCGTGGAGCACGTCACCCGCACGCTCTAAGCGCCGGACCAAGCAACAGAAACCGCCGGAGATTTCCGGCGGTTTTTTCTTGTCAGATCAAGACGGATGAGGAGGAGAGTTCATGGCAATTTCGTTCGATCTCAGCGGCAAGACGGCGATCGTCACCGGTGCGAACACAGGACTTGGGCAGGCGATCGCGGTAGCACTTGCGGGTGCGGGCGCCGACGTCGCCCTGGTCGGGCGTTCATCCATGGCCGAGACGGAAGCGGCGATTGCCGCCCAGGGCCGCGGAAGAAGCCACATGATCAAGGCGGATCTGTCGACCATAGAGCCGGCCGGTGAGGTGATCGATGCCGCGCTTGCCTGGACCGGCCGCGCGGATATCCTCGTCAACAATGCCGGCATCATCCGCCGCGCCGACGCGATAGACTTCACCGAAGCCGATTGGGACGCGGTGATGGACGTGAACCTCAAGACCGTATTCTTCCTTTCCCAGGCTTTCGCACGCCACGTGATCGGCCAGGGCAAGACCGGCAAGATCATCAACATCGCCTCGCTGCTTTCCTTCCAGGGCGGCATACGTATTCCTTCCTACACCGCCTCCAAGAGCGGGCTTGCGGGGCTGACGCGGCTTCTCGCCTGCGAGTGGGCCGGCAAGGGCATCAACGTGAATGCAATCGCGCCCGGCTATTTCTCGACCAACAATACCGAAGCCCTCAGGAACGATCCCGACCGCAACGCGGCGATCCTGGGACGCATCCCGGCCGGACATTGGGGGGAGCCGGAAGAGCTCGGAGGAGCCGCAGTCTTCCTTGCCTCGCCCGCCTCGGACTATGTGCACGGCATCGTGCTGCCCGTGGACGGCGGCTGGCTGGCGCGCTGACCGGAGCACGAACCCGCGCTTTTCACGGGCGGCACCTGTCGCCCGTGATGCTTCACCGATCACCGCGGGATCCCCGCCGCGCTCCATAATGTGAGCGGCGTTCTCAACTTATTAGTTGCCAAAGCAAGTCAACTTTATTATCGGGATAGCAACACCTCACGGGCCGCTCGGAGCAACCGGGCGATGACCGGATGGTTTTTGTTTGCCGGAGCAGGCACGCGTAAAAGCAGCGCAGCCTGCTTGTTTCCATATCCGGAGAGTTGCCTGCCATGTCCATTGCCAAAAAGCCCGTTTTCTCCACCCATCGTCCGCGTCTGGTCCTTCTGGCGGCGGCCTTGATGCTGACGGCACCCGTGGCGATTGCGCAGACGCAGGAAACGAGCCCCCCGCAGGTTACGGCGCCTGAAGCGCCTGCTAGCCAAGGGCAGGCACCGGCGTCTGTCCCGGCCCCAGCCGCCCCCTCCGCTACAACGCCTTCGGCAACTGCACCTAGCGCCTCCTCCCCGGTTGACGCTCCCGCTGCTCAGCCGGGCTCGCCGGCCGCGCCGGATGCCGGCGCACAGCAGGCACAAACTCCTTCAGCTCCCGTTCCTGCCGCACCTTCCGAACCTACCGGTGTTGCTCCGACCCAGGCGCCGGCGGCCGATGCCACTGTCCCGGCGGAAGAGCCGGCGGATATGTTCACGCAGTTCCTAGAGCCTGAGCAGCGCTCCGACCTGCCCCACAACCTTTCGCCCTGGGGCATGTTCATGGCTGCCGACTGGGTGGTGAAGGGCGTGATGATCGGGCTTGCCTTCGCTTCGCTCGTGACCTGGACGGTCGGGCTTGCCAAGTCGCTGGAAATCGCCGGCGCGAAGACCCGCGCCAATCGCACGATCAAGGTGATCCGCACTTCCCGGACGCTTTCGGACGCCGTGGAGGCGGTCGAGCGCCGCGGTGGGCCTGCCGCCCTTATGCTGCGGGCCGCCGCCGAGGAGGTGGAGCTTTCGGAAGCCGCCATCGACCACACGCATGGGGAGGGCGTCAAGGAGCGTGTCGGCTCAGCCCTCTCGCGCATCGAGGCCTATGCGGGCCGGCGCATGTCGCGCGGCACGGGCGTTCTGGCGACGATCGGCTCCACCGCCCCCTTTGTCGGTCTCTTCGGCACCGTATGGGGTATCATGAACTCCTTCATCGGCATTTCCGAATCGCAGACCACCAACCTCGCGGTGGTGGCACCCGGCATCGCCGAAGCACTGCTGGCGACCGCCATCGGCCTGGTCGCCGCCATTCCGGCGGTCGTCATCTACAACGTCTTCGCCCGCTCGATCACCGGCTATCGCCAGCTCCTGGCCGATGCCGCAGCCGGCGTGGAGCGGCTGGTGAGCCGGGACCTCGACTTCCGCAAGATCCCGCCCGGCCGGAAAGCATCGGTGTCGCTGGTAGCAGGGGAGTAAGGCCATGGCCGGCGGCATCCGCGAAAATCACGGCGACGAGCTTTCGGAGAACCATGAAATCAACGTGACACCGTTTATCGACGTCATGCTGGTTCTGCTGATCATCTTCATGGTGGCGGCTCCGCTTGCCACGGTCGACGTCAATGTCGACCTGCCCGCTTCCTCCGCCAAGCCGGCGGAACGGCCGGACGAGCCGCTCTACCTCACGGTCAAGGAAGACCTGACCCTCAATCTCGGCAATGATGCGGTCACGCGGGAAGCCCTTGCGGCCGCTCTTGAGCAGACCACGCAGGGCAACAAGGATACGCGCATCTTCCTGCGCGCCGACAAGGCGGTCGATTACGGCCAGTTCATGGAGGTCATGAACCTGCTGCGCGATGCCGGCTATCTGAAAATCGCGCTGGTGGGCCTGGAAAGCGTTTCCAGCGCGACTGCCACACCGGCTCCCAGCGCCGCTCAGCCGGCCGCACCAGCGCCCCCGGCCGCCGGAGGCGCCCCATGAGCACGCTTGCCTTCCGCAGCAGCCCTACCGGGCGTGTCGGAGAGCTCGCGCTCTGGAGCAGCGCGGCGGTGCTGATGCTTTCGGTACATGTCGCGGGCGCAGTCTATCTCATGCGCCAGGAACCGGTAGCGGCCGCCGAC
This sequence comes from Rhizobium moroccans, assembly GCF_057559155.1. NCBI lineage: Bacteria > Pseudomonadati > Pseudomonadota > Alphaproteobacteria > Hyphomicrobiales > Rhizobiaceae > Rhizobium > Rhizobium moroccans. The sequence continues at coordinate 37,701 of NZ_JBHFJG010000010.1, forward strand.
AACCAGCCGCCGGCGGCAATCATGATCGAGCTCGCGCCCGAGCCCGAGGCGACAAACGTGGAAGAAGATCAGGTCGCCACGGAGATGCAGGATTCGCAGGAAGTGAAGAGCGCTTCCAACGAACCGGAGCCGGAGCCCCTGCCGGAGCCCATTCCCGAACCGGTAGCGGAGCCCGAACCGATCGAACCGCCGCCGCCCCAGGAAGTGGCGGAACCCGTAGAGCCCGAACCTGCTCCAGAACCCGAGCCCATCGAGGAAGTCGACCCGATCGAGCAGCAGGTGCTGGCGGCGCTGGAGAATGTCCAGGTTCCGCTTCCGGTGACGCGCCCACCGCCGGTGCAGGAAAAGCCGAAGCCCGAACCGAAGAAGGTCGAGAAGCCCGAGCCGGAGAAGAAGGTCGTCGAGAAGCCGAAACAGCGGCAGCCGCAGGCTCAGAAGGAAGAGACACAGGCGAAGCTGCAGACTCGTGAATCGAACCGTACGGCTGCCAGCAAGACTTCGGCGGGCTCGTCAAGTTCGGGTAAAAGCAAGGCCGAATGGGTAGCACAAATTGGACAAAAAATTGCCCGCGTGGCGCGCCGGCGTGGCTGCCCAGGCGATGGTTTGGTGACCGTCAGTATGCGCGTTGACGGCGGCGGAAACATCTTATCAGCCTCACTCTCCCGGTCATCCGGGGATTCCCGTATCGACAATCACATGATTTCCTCGGTCCAGAAAGCGTCTCCCGTTGCCGCTCCGCCACCGGGCCAAAGCGGCTTGGTTCAGATCCCGTTCGCGTGCGAATAGTTGCCTTACGCTCAGCAAGAGCTATCTGCGGGAGAACCATTTCCTGCATATATTCCCGTCGATTCGTGGGGGGTC
>NZ_JBHFJG010000010.1:38581-63135 GCF_057559155.1 Rhizobium moroccans
CCCCCCCCCCCCAACACTCTGCTAGAGCGATTGACTTTCTGCGGTTAACTCAAGAGACGTCGGGGAAATTGTACCCAAAAAGCAAAAAAGCCTGGCGCGGGAGGAGGAGGCGCCAGGCTTTTTAAACTTGATCGGCAATTGGGAGGAGGAGGATATTGCCGATCTCTATCCAACTTCGCTGGGAGGAGGAGTGCGTCGTTGGATGACCTTCATATAGGCTAATCGATTAAGCACGCCAAGCCCTACTGTTGCAACGCAGCAATGCGTTGGACGCAATGCTTGAGCATCCGCCCAGGCTCACACCACCTGCTCGTGATCCACACCCGCCACAGCGCGGCTCCAGGCCACAAGCCAGTATCCTTCCCCGGAAACGTGGTTTATAGCGGACGCAAGAACACGTGCGGACGGAGACGGGCATGCAGGCGATACGATATCATGAGGGAGACATTTCGGCAGAGGATGCGGCGCGCTACACGGGCGCGATCGCCATCGACACCGAAACGCTCGGCCTCGTGCCGCGGCGCGACCGCCTCTGTGTGGTACAGCTTTCGCCGGGAGACGGCTCGGCGGACATCATCCGCATCGCCGCCGGCCAGCGCGAGGCACCGAACCTCGTTGCAATGCTGGCGGATCCCGCCCGCCAAAAGATCTTCCACTACGGGCGTTTCGACATCGCCGTGCTCTTTCATACCTTCGGTGTGACGACGACACCGGTCTTCTGCACCAAGATCGCCTCCAGGCTTACCCGCACCTATACCGACCGGCACGGCCTGAAGGATAACCTCAAGGAAATGCTGGACATCGACGTCTCCAAGGCGCAGCAGCAATCGGATTGGGCAGCCGAGATGCTTTCCCCGGCGCAGCTCGAATATGCCGCCTCCGACGTGCTCCACCTGCATGCCCTTGCCCACAAGCTCACCGAGCGGCTGATCCGCGACGGCCGGAACGAGCTTGCGCAGGCCTGCTTCGCCTTCCTGCCCACGCGCGCCAAGCTGGACCTGCTCGGCTGGGAGGAAACCGACATATTCGCCCATAGCTGATGGAGCAGCGCGGTTCGAAAGGCCGGCCCGTCCATGAGACGGGTCCCTATCTCGAGCCGGTGCGCCTTGCCGTCCGGCGGGCACTCGCCCCGCTTCCCTGGTGGCTATCCGAATTCATCCTCTTCGGACTGAAACAGGCCTGGGCCTGCCTGTTCGCGGCGATCATGCTTGGGCTCATCATCGCCACCAAGCTCGTCTGGCAACCCGACTGGCCGCTCTACCGCTATGATGCGCTATTCCTTGCCGCATTCGCGTTTCAGGCCCTCCTCCTGCGCTTCAAGATGGAAAGCTGGGAGGAGGCCAGGGTCATCCTGATCTATCACGTCACCGGCACGATCATGGAGATATTCAAGGTTCACATGGGTTCGTGGACCTATCCGGAACCGGCGATCTTTCAGATCGCGGGCGTGCCGCTGTTTTCCGGCTTCATGTATGCCTCGATCGGCTCCTTCATGGCCCGTACGATCCGCATCTTCGACATGCGGTTCACGCACTATCCGCCGATGTGGCAGACCCTGCTGCTCGCGGCCGCGATCTACGTGAATTTCTTCACCCACCATTACCTGCCGGATGCGCGCTATGTGCTGTTTGCCGCGACCGTGATCGTCTTCCGACATGTCAGCATTCATTTCACCACCGACCGGACGACCTTGCATATGCCGCTGGTGGTCGCGGCCTTTCTGTCCTCGGTTTTCCTCTGGGTTGCCGAAAATATCGGAACGCTTACCGGCACCTGGCTTTATCCGACGCAGAAGACCTGGCATGCGGTGTCGCTCGGCAAGCTCGGATCGTGGTATCTGCTTCTCTATGTGAGCTTCGTGCTGGTAACGCTGGTCCTCAAGCCACGCGCTCCGAATTTCGCCCGGAAAATACTGCCGGTTGAAGTTTCTCGTTAACCACAAGCGGCTACCTTTTGCCCGTATCATCTCCACGAGATCGGGACCCGGGCATGTTGCTTCCCACCCAGCAGACCCAAGGACTTGCAGCGACCAACCTGATGCAGTCGATGCTCGACGGCATGGAGGAAAACCGCAAGCGCCAGGAAGAGGAGCGCACAGGCGAGAAGAGGGACCCGCTCGCGGAGGCTCGCATCGGCGCCAGCATCGAGGCCCAACGGGCGCGCGAAAAAATCTCCGAAGCCCTCTTCGGCAGCAACGGCACCGACGCCAATGCGCTCAAGATCCAACTCATAGAGCGGCTCGCGACAAAGCTCGGCATCGATACGGACGAGGCACGCTCCTCTTATAAGCTCGGCCGGGCGCTCGAGGACGTGCTCAAGACGATGGACCCTGCGGCCAAGAGCAAGCTCGAAGACGAACTCGGGCTGAAGGAAATCGGCGTCTCCATCGACACGCTGCTGGCAGCCATCAAGAATCCATATGGCGACGACAACGCACGTCTGATGGAAGGCCTCACGAAGAAGGCGAATGGCGGCAAGCTCGGCACAGAGATCGAACGCGTCGTCCAGCGGCTCGAAGACGTCGCCGACCCGAAGACGCTGGAGGAGTTGAAGCTCGGACCGCAGGGTTACGATCCTACCCGGATCGAGGACGAGGCGACACGGGCCAAGCGTCAGGACGACATAAAGGCGGCCGAGGCCTCGGAAAAGCTCGAAGACGTCAAGGAAATGCAGGATGCGGTCGAGGAACGGAACGACGCTGCACCCCATGCCGATGACCCGGACGCGCCATCCACCGGCGGTGCAGAGACTCTCGTTATTCTGGCCGCTGCCGCGGACCGGTTGCCGGAAAACGCCGAGGATGAGGCCACGGATCAGATCGATGGCGATGCCACGTCAAACCCAGCTTCGGTGAGCGCTGAAGCGCCGGTGAAAGAGATTGCCGCGCGGATGGCAGAAGCCATCATCGAGACGTCCCATGAACAACCGTTGGATGTCCTTTCAATCTCGATCGATGATATCGGGCTTTACGAGCTCCTGAAAGAACGACGCTCAGCCTGAGGTGATTTCTCCTGGCCGGCACCCTTTCCATAATCGGCCCCAAGATTTTCGAGGCGATGTTTGCGGAATGTTAACCATTTTCGCACACTAAAAGGATGTATTCGGCATTGGCGATGCCATGAGGCGTCCCGGCCGCAGCGCCGCTCCGCTGTGAAAACACTTCACCACTAGCCGAGCTGTCTCCCCGACAACATGGAGCGAGCCATGCTGCCTCCGGTCAGTGCCACGTTCAGGCCGCGCGCCGAGCACCCGAGCCCCACGCCGCCGGCCGCTGCCCAGCCACCGGCCAACACGGCCAATACCGCTCCCGTGGAGGCCGAGACACTTGCGGGCGGGCGGCTGGACATTCTCGCGCTCGCCGGCCAGCTATCGCTGGCGCGGGGGCTATCCGTCCTTGCCGAGACAATCGGCAAGCTCCTGAAGATCGATCGGCAGGAAGGCGAACCGCTCGCCGATTACGCTCAACGGCTGGCGGAAGCCATCCGGGCTTTGAGCCCAGCCGACCGGGCGGCGCTGGAGCGCAGCCTGAACCAGATCGTCAAAGGTATTTCACTGCGCCTGCTTGCCGAAATACTCAAGAATCCGGCAGGTCCCGAGGCGGCGCAACTCAGCCTTCGCATGGAATTGGCTCAATTCCTCGGGCGTGACCTCGCCGCAAGAGCTGTCGCCAGTTCCTATCGCCAGAATGCGGGAACCACGCTTCTGCTCGGTTCCCCTGCCCGGCCGCCATCCCCGATCCCGCCTCCAGCGACCGGTTCGGCAGCTACCGGCAGCACAACACCCAGCCCTACGGCGAATGCAGCGGGAGAAGCACGACCGCCCGGCGCGGGCGCAGCCTCCTCCGTAGATAGGGCCTCTCCTGTAGATATTGGGGCCGCCCGCGGGGAAAAGCTCCTCCTTCAATCCCAGAGGGTTCTGGGCGGAGCTTCCGGCGGCGGAGACGTTGAAGCGCTCAAGCAAAGGGCGATGGAGACATCCCTTCAGACCAAATCGGCGTCAGGCGCGGCCCAGACAGTGCCGGCAAGAACCGGAGCCGCGAAGCCCGAAACGGCCGAAGCTCCGCCCCATTCGAACGAGGGCAATTCCCCCGTCCGGGCAAGCGGCAATGGCGCCGCTGGAATCACAGGCGAAGAGCGTATCACTGGAAAAGCATCTGCAGGCGCTCGTCCGCCGCCTCCATCGTCGGCGGTGCTCTATGACGCGCCCGCGCTCATCCGCATGTCGCAGCGTTCCGCCGAACCGGAGCAGGCACGCCATCCGCAACGGGTGCCCTACGATCCCGAACGGCTGGCGCTCACAGCCCTGACAGAATGGCTGACGGAGGCGCTTTCCGGAGAGGGCGAGGCAAGGCCGCTTCGCGCCGGTGCATTCCCGCCCCAGGCCAGCTCGATCGATACTCCCGAAACACAAGCCCATGCCACGCCCCTTGCCGATGAGGAGCCCGCAGGACGCGCAAACCGCAATCCACCAACCGGTGAAAACGCATCCGATCCAATGAGAAGGCCGGCCGGACTTGCCGAGGGCGCCAAGGGCGCCAAGGCCGGACTACCGGCCATGGCGGAACTCATCGCGCAGCAGGGAGCAATGCTGCAGCAACTCGCGGCCGCAGCCATTCGCGAAGGATTGGCACTCCCCTATGTCGCCTACCCGCCGGCAGCCGAAGAACCGGAGGCCGAAGAGCCGACGGCACGGCAAGTGGACCGGACCGACGAAGACGGCGAACAGCAATCTTCGGGACAGGGCGGCTTCAATCGCCATGACGAGGAAACCGGCCAGGAGGAAGCCGGCGAAGGAGAGGGTGATCCATCCGTCCAGGAAGCGGATGCGGCGGTGCAGGCGCAAGATTATTACTTGCGGATGGCCGGCTGGTCCTGATCCTCGTCCTCGGGTGATCCTCCGATTTAGCCCGAGGATCACCCGAGGACGAGATACCAAGACAACAAAAAAACCGCCGGACTTGCATCCGGCGGTTTTTGTTCTTTTCAAACGCTGATTACTCGGCGCTGTTGCGGTTCTTCAGAGCCGCACCGAGAATGTCGCCGAGCGAAGCGCCGGAGTCGGACGAACCGAACTGAGCGACGGCTTCCTTCTCTTCCGCGATCTCGAGAGCCTTGATCGACAGCATGACCTTGCGGTCCTTCTTGGACCAGTTGACGACGCGTGCGTCGAAAACCTGGCCAACCGAGAAACGCTCCGGACGCTGGTCGTCGCGATCGCGTGCCAGGTCGTTGCGGCGGATGAAGGAGGTGATGTCTTCGTGGTTGACGAGCTTCACTTCCACGCCACCGTCGTTGACGCCGATGACTTCGCAGGAAACGACCGCGTTCTTGCGCAGTTCGCCGGAAGCGGCAGCTTCACCGACCGCGTCACGGCCGAGCTGCTTGATGCCGAGCGAGATGCGCTCCTTCTCGACGTCCACATCGAGAACGACAGCCTTGACGACGTCGCCCTTGTTGAACTCCTCGATGACCTGTTCGCCCGGACGGTTCCAGTCGAGGTCGGAGAGGTGAACCATGCCGTCGACATCGCCTTCGAGGCCAATGAACAGGCCGAATTCGGTCTTGTTCTTGACTTCGCCTTCGACTTCAGTGCCGGCCGGATGCGAGTAGGCGAATGCCTGCCACGGATTTTCCAGCGTCTGCTTGAGGCCGAGCGAAATGCGGCGCTTGGTCGGATCGACTTCGAGAACGACGACATCGACTTCCTGGCTCGTGGACAGGATCTTGCCGGGGTGGACGTTCTTCTTGGTCCAGGACATTTCGGAGATGTGGATCAGGCCTTCGATGCCCGGCTCCAGCTCGACGAACGCACCGTAGTCGGTGATGTTCGTGACGGTACCGGAAATCTTCTTGCCGACCGGATACTTGGCCGAGATGCCGTCCCACGGATCGGACTCGAGCTGCTTCATGCCGAGCGAGATGCGGTGGGTTTCCTGGTTGATACGGATGATCTGAACCTTGACCTGCTGGCCGATGTTCAGGATTTCCGACGGATGGTTGACGCGGCGCCATGCCATGTCGGTGACGTGCAGCAGGCCATCGATGCCGCCGAGATCGACGAACGCACCGTAATCGGTGATGTTCTTGACGACACCCTCGACAACCTGGCCTTCCTCGAGGTTCTGAACGATTTCAGAACGCTGCTCGGCGCGGGACTCTTCGAGAACCGTACGGCGCGAGACGACGATGTTGCCGCGGCGCTTGTCCATCTTGAGGATTTCGAAGGGCTGCGGGTTGTGCATGAGCGGAGTGACGTCGCGGATCGGACGGATGTCCACCTGCGAACGCGGCAGGAAGGCGACAGCGCCGTCGAGATCGACGGTGAAACCACCCTTGACCTGGTTGAAGATGACGCCTTCGACGCGCTCGCCGGCCTCGAACTTGGCTTCGAGCTTGATCCAGCTTTCTTCGCGGCGGGCCTTCTCACGCGACAGAACGGCTTCGCCAAGCGCGTTCTCGATGCGCTCGACATAGACCTCTACCTCGTCGCCGACCTTCAGCGTGCCGTCCTTGCCCTTGGCGCCGAACTCCTTGAGAGCGATGCGGCCTTCGACCTTGAGGCCGACGTCAACGACGGCTACGTCCTTTTCAATCGCGGTCACGATGCCCTTGGCAACATAGCCTTCGGCGAGATCGGTCTTGGAAAAGGACTCTTCGAGGAGGGCTGCGAAGTCCTCCCGCGTGGGGTTAGATACTGACATGAAATCTCCTGATCGTGTCCGTCTAGGACACAGATGCGCCGGTGGTTCGTGTTAAACACGCCCGAAGTCCAAGTCCGCCTCTTCTTTCAGAGGCAATCCGGCGCGAGGACTGAACTGCGGGTTTTCGACGTGCCAGCAAGCCGGCAGGTCTTCATTTCGTCTTCAAGACAGCGTCGATGATCGCTTTCGCGGCCTGAAACGCCGCCTCTATACTCATTTCCGACGTATCAAGCAAGTGCGCGTCGCCTGCCGGCTTCAGCGGGCTGTCGGTTCGGCCCATGTCGCGTTCGTCGCGCTTCTTCACGTCAGAGAAGATCGCCTCGTAATCGGCCACGCCACCCCTGGCGATGATCTCGTCATAACGGCGCCTTGCCCTCACCTCCGGCGAAGCCGTCACGTAGAGCTTAACCGGCGCTTCGGGGCAAACGACGGTGCCGATATCGCGGCCGTCGAGCACCGTGCCCGGCTTTTTCTCCGAAAAGCTTCGCTGCGCTTCGACCAGTGCCCGGCGGACCGAGGGCATGACGGCGATCCTGGATGCGGCCTCGCCGACTTCGTGGCTGGACAACAGATCGCGATCAAGGCTCGAAAGCTCGACATTTCCGGCCATTGCCGCGGCCACAGGCTCGTCGTCCAGCGGCAATCCGGCATCGAGCAGGGCCTTGGCGGTCGCCCGATAGGTGAGCCCGGTATCCAGGTGATGGAAGCCGTAGGCCTCGGCGATCCTCCGCGACAGCGTGCCCTTGCCGGCCGCGGCAGGCCCATCGATGGCGATAATCATCTTTCCGACATTCTCCTAGTGGCCCTGGGGGCCTATGCTTCGCGCGCGGCACCATAGAGCCGCACGAGCTCCGCCATATCGCCTTGGCCGGGCGCTTGTGCAAGCCCCTCCGCCACGCCCTGGCGATCCGCCGCAGGCCTGTTCTGGCTGACCTTCCACTTGCCTTCAATTTCGGAGATCTCGATTTCGATGCCGACGATGCCCTTCAACTGGGCGCGGATGAAATCCTCCGGAGCATCGCCGACAGCCCAAGGTGCCGCACGCGAGCCCTCATGCTCCGCCGTGATGGCATTGATCTGGTCGAGCAGCCAATCGGCATCCTCGACCACCCGCGCGAGCCCACGCGCCTGCACGATCGCGTAGTTCCAGGTCGGCACCACTTTCCCGGTTTCACGCTTCGTCTGGTACCAGGAAGGCGTGACGTAGGAATCGGCACCCTGGAAAACGGCGAGAACCGGTCCGCCGTCGCGAATGTCCTTCCATTGCGCATTGGCGCGGGCGAGATGCAGTTTCAGTACGCCCTTCGCGGAGGCTGCGGAATCCAAATGGAACGGCACGGGATTGGCGATCAGGCCAGAGCTGCCGGCAGTGACCAGAAGCCCGAGAGGATGAGCACGGATCAGCGCGTGCTGTGTGTCGAGATTTTCTTCCTTGAAATGCGGTGGCTGATACATTCGTCTCGTCCTTCGCTCATGACGGGCGGTACCTATCACAAAGCGCTCCGGAGATCATCCACGCCGCCGTTATGGAACCCATGAAAGTTTGTCTTTGACATCAAACGGCGCAAGCCTTATGGGGACCGGCTTAGATTTTTCACCCTACAATTGCCGCTCAAGCGGCGTGCCGATCCATTCGGCCATCCTGATGAGGCTCTGACTGTGGCAAAAGCGGAACTCGGAACCAAACGTACCGACCCGGATACCGGCAAGAAGTTCTACGACCTGAACCGTGATCCGGTGGTCTCCCCCTATACCGGCAAGTCCTGGCCGCTTTCCTTTTTCGAAGAGAACAGCGCCGCCGTGAAGATGGAACAGGCCGAGGAAGAGGACGTTCAGGAAGTCGATACCGAAAATCCGGAAGTGGAACTCGTCTCGCTGGAAGAAGGCGACGAGGCTTCCGGCGGCGACGATATTCCGGATATGGGCGACGACGAAGACGTCGATCTCGGCGATGACGACGACGATACCTTCCTCGAAGCCGACGAGGACGAAGACGACGACGATATGTCCGGCATCATCGGCGTGACCGGCGACGACGACGAAGTCTGATCGAGACATTCGGCCCGGCGATCTCAACAAAAATCGCCGGGCTAAAAAAATTCGGCTTGCACTCTGCGAAAACCGGAAGTAATAAGCCGCCACTCCGAAGGGCACACCGGCCCCGACGAGTTTCCCAGGACCGGAAGAACACCGGACCACCCTGATGGGGCTATAGCTCAGCTGGGAGAGCGCTTGCATGGCATGCAAGAGGTCAGCGGTTCGATCCCGCTTAGCTCCACCAAATCTTTCCATGAAATAGTGATATGTTGCGCCTGTCTATTTGAGACAGGTCAGATTCCGCTTCCTGCGCATGAAAACGCAAGAGAGCTTGCCGCGTTCACGCGGCAAGCGGTCAAGCAAGATGGCTTGGATGTAGCACGCCGGCATGCCCGCAGCGCGGGATCAGACGATCGCCTTCCCATCCGCGTCGAAGCGGTGGATGCTCGCGTTGTCCGGGGTGGCGAAAACCACGTCGTCCGGTGCGTGAGCGTGTTCGCCGAAGAGGCGGACGGTCAGAAGGCCGGTCGTTTCGGTTTCCAAATAGACGATGGTATCTGCGCCGAGGTGCTCCACGTGAATCACCTTGCCCTTCCACTCGCCGCTTTCGCGTGAAAGCGAAATATGCTCCGGCCGGATGCCGATCGTCTTTGTTCCCCCTTGGGCACCCGACTGGCCGAGCCGCTCGGCGGGAATGAAATTCATCTGCGGCGAGCCGATGAAGCCGGCGACGAAGAGATTGGCCGGCCTGTTGTAGAGATCCATGGGCGAGCCGACCTGTTCGATCGCTCCGGCGTTCAGCACGACGATCTTGTCGGCAAGCGTCATCGCCTCCACCTGATCATGGGTGACGTAGATCATCGTCGCCTTCAGTCTCCGGTGCAGCCCGGCGATCTCCAGCCGTGTCTGGACGCGCAGCGCCGCATCCAGGTTCGAGAGCGGCTCGTCGAACAGGAAGAGCTTCGGCTCGCGCACGATGGCGCGGCCGATGGCGACGCGCTGACGCTGACCGCCGGAGAGTTCCGCCGGCCGGCGAGCCAGATAGGGATCGAGCGAGAGCATGGAGGACGCCTTGGCGACGCGTGCGTCGATCTCGGCCTTCTCCGTGCCGGCCTGCTTCAAACCGAGGCCCATATTGTCCTTCACCGAAAGGTGCGGATAAAGCGCGTAGGACTGGAACACCATGGCGATGCCACGCTTCGCCGGCGGAGTGGCGGAGACCTCCCGGCCGTCGATCCGCACGCTGCCGGAACTCGCATCCTCAAGGCCCGCAATGACGCGCAGGAGCGTGGACTTGCCGCAGCCGGAGGGGCCGACGAAGATCACGAATTCGCCATCCTCGACTTCGAGGTCGATCCCCTTCAGCACCTCGTGGCTGCCGAAGGCCTTGCGGATGGAATTAAGCTGCAGCGAACCCAAAAGCGTTTTCCTTTAAAGAAAGATCGGCGCGCCTGTGCGAACGCTCTCATCCGCCGCAAGGCAGATGCGGAGCGACTGCACGGCATCATTCATGTGCCGGGTAAGGTCGATGTCTTCACGGATGGCCTTCAACATATAGGCCTGCTCGAGATCGCAGAGGTCCTGATGGCCCGGTTCGCCTTCCATGGCGAGATGCTCGTCGGGCCGCAGGAAGCGGCCATCCGGACCCGTCTCGGCATCATGGACGCGGATCACCGAGGTCTTGGTATGAGCATCGATGTCGTCCGACCTGACGTTCGGGTCCATGACGATGGAGACGGAGCCCTTGGGCGACATGACATCCTTCACGAAGAAGGCCGTTTCCGAGATCATCGGGCCCCAGCCCGCCTCATACCAGCCGACCGAGCCGTCTTCGAACATCACCTGCAGATGGCCGTAATTATACATGTCCGGCGCGATATCGTCCGAGAGCCTCAGCCCCATGCCGCGTACCTGCACGGGCCTTGCATCGGTGATCTGGCACATGACATCCACGTAATGAACGCCGCAATCGACGATCGGGCTGGTCGTCCGCATCAGCGCCTTGTGCGTTTCCCATGTCGGGCCGCTGGACTGCTGATTGAGATTCATGCGGAAAACATAAGGCGGCCCAAGCTTGCGGGCCTCTGCGATCAGGCGCATCCAGGAGGGGTGATGGCGCAGGATATAGCCGATCACCAGCTTGCGGCCATGCTTTTCCGCTGCCGCGACGACGCGCTTAGCATCGGCAACCGTGGTGGCAAGCGGCTTTTCCACGAAGACGTGGCAACCCGCCTCGAAAGCCATCACCGCATAATCCGCATGGGTATCGGAATAGGTATTGATGGAGCAGAGGTCCGGTTTCAGCTCGGCCAGCGCATCCTCGAAGCGGGGATGGATCTTATAGCCCCGCAGCTCCTCCGGCAGGGCGACTGCCGAACGGTTCACCAGACCGACGATCTCGAAGCCCGGATTGCGATGATAGGCGAGCGCATGGCTTCGCCCCATATTGCCGAGACCTGCCACGAGGACGCGGATCGGTTTTTCGGATGACGTCACTTCACGGCTCCGGAGGTGATGCCGCGGATCAATTGCCGCGAGAAGATGACATAGAGGACGAGGACCGGCAGGATGGCAAGCGAGAGCGCCGACAGCACCGCATTCCAGTTGATGACGAACTGGCCGATGAACATCTGGGCGCCGAGCGTGACCGTCTTGGTGCTTTCTCCAGGCGCCAGGATCAGCGGGAACCAGAGATCGTTCCAGATCGGGATCATGGTGAAGACCGCGACCGTCGCCATGGCCGGACGTACCAGCGGCAGGACGAGGCGGAAGAAAATGGCATATTCGGAAAGTCCGTCGATGCGACCGGCATTCTTCAGGTCGTCGGAGACCGTGCGCATGAATTCCGACAGGATGAACACCGCAAGCGGCAATCCTTGCGCCGTATAGACCAGGATCAGCCCTGTCAGCGTGTTGACGAGACCGCTTGCCACCATGCCCTGGAGGATCGCGACGGTGCCGAGGCGGATCGGGATCATGATGCCGAGCGCGAGATAGAGGCCCATCAGCGTGTTGCCACGGAAGCGGTATTCGGAAAGCGCGAAAGCCGCCATGGCGCCGAACAGCAGCACCAGCGCGATCGAAGCCACGGTGACGATGAAGCTGTTCTGGAAGTAGCCGAGGAAATTCCCCTGGCTCAGCACCGTTTCATAGCCGATCAGGCTGAAGTTCGACGGGGTGGGTAGCGACATCGGCTCGCGGAAGATCGCGTTGCGGTTCTTGAACGAGTTCACGATCGTCAGGAAGACGGGGAAGAGCGCAACCAGCGTATAGGCGATCAGCGCCAGGTGAACGAAGGCGGAGCGGGTCGGGGAAAAGCGTGCTTTCGACATTTCCGACCTCAGAACTGATAGCGGCGCATGCGCCGCTGGATGACGAAAAGATAGAGCGAAACACCAGCCAGGATGATCAGGAACATCACGGTAGCGATCGTCGCGCCCATGGAACGGTCGCCGAGCTGAAGCTGGAAGCCGAAGAAGGTGCGGTAAAGCAGCGTCCCCAGAATATCGGTGGACTTGTCAGGCCCCGCGAGCGCCCCCTGAACCGTATAGATCAGGTCGAAGGCGTTGAAGTTGCCGACGAAGGTGAGGATCGAGATGATGCCGATCGCCGGCAGGATGAGCGGCAGCTTGATCTTCCAGAACTGGCTCCAACCGGTGATACCGTCGCATTCGGCGGCCTCCAGAACCTCGTCCGGAATGTTGAGGAGTGCCGCATAGATCAACATCATCGGAATGCCGACATATTGCCAGACGGAGATCAGCGAGACGGCGATAAGCGCCGTATTCGGCTTGCCGAGCCACGGCGCGAAGGCCCATTTGAGGCCGACGAGATCCAGCATCCAGGGCGTGATGCCCCAGATGGGCGAGAGGATGAGCTTCCAGATGAAGCCGACGATGACGAAGGAAAGCAGCGTCGGCACGAAGATGGCGCTGCGATAGAAGGCGGCGAAGCGCAGGTTGGGCACCGAAAGCATGGCGGCAAGCGCAATGCCGATCGGGTTCTGCACCAGCATGTGGATCACGAAGAAGATGATATTGTTCTTGAGCGCGTTCCAGAACTCCGCCGCCCAGCGCGGATCGCCGAACAGAACCTTGAAATTCGCAAGTCCTACGAACCGCACCTGCCCTTCGACAAGGTTGAAGAAGGAAAGCCTCAGCGTCTCGATCAGCGGCAGGATCATGATTGCCGTGTAGACGAGGACGGCAGGCGCCAGAAAGACGGCGATATGCCAGCGCACCGGACGCTTGGCCGGGCCAGTCTCGATCTCTGTCATTTCGGCATCGGTCATTATGTTCTGATCCAAGGTTGAGGCAAGCAACCACCTCCCCCTTGTGGGGGGAGGTCGCAGCGTAGCCGCCGGAGGGGGTGACAAACTCTTCCTAAGTCGAGGCGAAATCACCCCACCCCGTCACTATGTGCCGACCCTCCCCTCACGGGGAGGGTAACAAGCTCACTTCGCCGGCTTGTACCAGCTATCGAGGCCCTTTTGCAGCTTCTCGGCCGCCTGCTCCGGCGTATCGGTGCCGTTGATGACATTGGCCGATTCCACCCAGGTCTCGTTTTCCAGGTTCGGCGTGCCGCGCGAGAGGACCTGATAGGTGGAGCGGATCGTTGGCTGGCACTTCTCGCGCCAGGAGACGAATTCCTGCGCCAGCGGATCCTGCATCTTCACCGCCGTCGAATTCAGGCTGAAGAAGCCGGGCAGCGCATTGGCGTAGAGATCAGCAAACTCCGCCGAGGCAACGAAGGAAAGGAATTTCTTGGCCGCTTCCGCATTGCCGCTCTTGGCGTTGAGACCGATGCCGATGTCGTTATGGTCGGAGATGTAGCAGGTATCGCCTGCGTTCTTCACCGGCGGCGGGAAGGCGCCCATCTTGAACTGCGCCTGCGTGTTGAAGGGGCCGATTTCCCAGGAACCGGCCGGATAGATGGCGGCGCGGCCAAGGGTGAAGAGGTTCTGGCTGTCGGGATAGGTCTGCGCCTCGAAACCATCGCCGAGATAGTCTTTCCACTTGGCAAGCACCTTATAGGGCTCGACCCAGGGCTCGTCCGTCAGCTTCTGCTCGCCCTTGATGAGAGCCTTGCGGCCTTCCTCGCCCTTCCAGTAGGTGGGGCCGATGTTCTGATAGCCCATGGTCGCAGCTTCCCAGAGATCCTTGGTGCCCATGGCCATCGGGATATAGTTGCCGTCGGCCTTGATCTTGTCGAGGAGCGCGAAGAACTCGGCTTCCGTGGTCGGCGGAGTGAGGCCGAGTTCGGTGAAGGCGTCGGCGTTATAGATGAAGCCGTGAATGACAGAGGCCATCGGAACGCAGAAGGTGGTGGCGCCGTCATCCGTCGTCCATGCGGACTTGGCCACGTCGGAGAAATTCTCCATGCCCGGCAGGTCGTTCAGGCTGGCGAGCTGACCCTTGTTGAAAAGCTCGAGCGATGCATCGAACGGGCGGCAGGTGATGAGGTCACCGGCGGAGCCCGCATCGAGCTTGGCATTGAGCGCGGCGTTGTATTCGGTCGGCGCCGTCGGGGAGAAGGCGATCTTGATCCCCGGGTTCTTCGCCTCGAAGGCCGGAATGATCTTCTCCTGCCAGATCGGCAGATCGTCGTTACGCCAGCTCTCGATCGTCAGCGTGACGTCCTGAGCATGAGCCATGCCCGCCGAAGCGAGCACGGTCGTGGCAAAAAGCATGCCTTTCAAAATGCGGGTCATGATGTTCTCCCTCTTTTGCGCCTTCAAGCGCGTTTGTGGAACCCGGTTGAATTTTCAAATTCGGCAAGGGCCGGACGCAAAACCCCGCCCGAACGCGCCAAAGCCTCGCGCGCCGCGTCGGCATCCGGCGCGCCGGCGGCAAGCAATACTGCAATCTTCACGGAGCCGCCGGCCACCTGCATCTGGCGGAAAGCCTCGTCGACCCTGATTCCGGAGATTTCCGAGACCATGCGGGCGGCGCGGACGCGCAACTTTTCATTGTCGGCGCGCAGATTGACCATATGGCCGTCATGCACGTGACCGAGCTGGACGGCGGTCAGCGTCGACAGCATGTTGAAGGCGATCTTCTGTGCGGTTCCCGCGCCCATGCGGGTGGAACCCGCCACCAGTTCCGGCGGAGTGGCAAGCAGGATCGCAGCATCCGCATCGGCAAACAGCTTCGCACCGGCATTGTTGGCCATGGCGACGATACGGGCGCCACTTGCCTTGGCAACACGCGCAATCGCCAGCGCATAGGGCGTCGAGCCGCTGGCCGAAACACAGATCACGCAATCGCCCGCTGCAATTATCTCTGCATCCTTCTCAGCGAGCGCGACATCGTCTTCCGGCGCGCCCTCCATATCCGTGAGGCTCGAGATGCCACCGGCCAGGAGAAGCACGATCTGCTCACGGGGGATTCCATAGGTTCCGGGAAGTTCGAGCGCATCGGCCATGGCCATCAGGCCGGAGCTTCCGGCACCCGCATAGACGAGCTTGCCGCCGGCGCGCAAAGTCAAGGAAACGAGATCAGCGGCCTTCGCGATTGCCTCGACGGCACCATCGACGGCGCTCGCCGCCTCCTGCTGGCCCATTGCCAGAAGCGTCAGGATCTCCTTCGGATCGAGCCTATCCAGCCCTTCCGCTTTCCCATGCCTGGCTTCGGTGGCAATTCTGCTCATCCGCTTCTCCCCTGATGACAAAATGATGCCAAAAAAATACCAATTGTCCAGAAGGAAAATTAACTTTTATGCACGACGACAAACACCAACTGCCTAGAATACGAAATTATTCAGCAAAAACAATCAATTAAAAACCATTCATTTTCAAGCAGGCAATTGACCCTTGGTTAATGGTAGTTTTTTGGTATTATTCCTCTCGGAGGTATCCATGGCGTCCTATCTGATTGGAATCGATGGCGGAGGAACGAGCTGCCGCGCGGCGGTGGCCGATGTCGACGGCCGCATCCTGGGGCGCGGCAAGAGCGGCGCTTCCAACATTCTCACCGATCCGGATACCGCCCTCAAGCATATAACCGAATGCTCGCGGCTCGCCTTTCGCGATGCCGGGCTCGATGAGGATCTTCATATATCTGCCTCCGCCCTGCTCGGGCTTGCCGGCAACAATGTCGGGGATGCAGTCAACTACGTACGCGCCCGGCTGCCCTTCGCGCGGTCGGAAATCGTGTCGGACGGGCTCATTGCCTTGCAGGGTGCCATCGGGAACGAGGATGGGGCGATCGCTATCGTCGGCACCGGCACGATCTTCATCGTCCGGCACCAGGGCGCGCTGCATTATCTGGGCGGCTGGGGATTTCAGGCCGGCGATCTCGGCGGCGGCGCCCGTCTCGGCCATGCCGCCCTGCAGGAAAGCCTGCTTGCCTACGACCATATCCGGCCCATGACCGAGCTTTGCAAAGAAATCCTCGGCGAATTCGACAACGACCCGACCAAGGTGGTCGATTTCGCGCGCAATGCGCATCCAGGCCTCTTCGGGCGCTATGCGCCCAAGGTCATAGACTTCGCCGCAAAGGGAGACAGAAGCGCGCTGCGGCTGATGCGGGATGCGGCGGCCCATGTGGACGAGGCGCTAGATGCGGTGGCCGCCATCACCGGCGGGACCGGAAGGCTCTGCCTGCTCGGCGGACTTGCCGGGATCTATCCCGCATATCTCGCGGACCGGCATCGCATCCGCTTTTCCGAGCCGCTTGCGGATGCGCTGACCGGCGCGGTGGCGCTCGCGGCAAGCACCTTCCAGGCCGATGCGAGGGCTGCATCATGAACCAGGCGCTTTCCGCGATCCTGCCGCTCGATGCCCTGCAATCGTTAGGAAGCGGGCCGCTCTACCTCAAGCTTCGCCAGACGCTGGAAGATGCCATCCAATCCGGCCGGCTCGCCCATGGAGATGCCTTGCCGGCCGAACGCGACCTAGCCGATTATGCAAATGTCAGCCGCGTGACCGTGCGCAAGGCGGTGGACGACCTCGTGAAGGACGGATTGCTGGCCAGGCGGCAGGGTTCGGGCACCTTCGTCGTCAAGCCGGTCTCGAAAGTGCAGCAGCCGCTTTCGCAGCTCACCTCGTTCACCGAGGATATGGCGAGACGTGGATTGGAGACTCGCGCCGAATGGCTGGAACGGGGGCTCTTCCACCCTTCACCCGAGGAGATGATGATGCTCGGCCTTGCGCCCGGCACCATGGTCGCCCGGCTCGGGCGGCTTCGCATCGCCAACGACATGCCGCTCGCCATCGAGCGCGCCAGCCTTTCCGCGGAGTTCCTGCCCGATCCGCGCACGGTCGATACCTCGCTCTATGCGGAGCTCGAAAAGACCCGTTCGCGGCCGATGCGCGCGATCCAGCGAATTTCGGCCTGCAATGTGAAGAACCCGGATGCCGGACTTCTGGCAGTGCCGGTGGGTGCTGCGGGGCTCTCGATCGAGCGCATTTCCTATCTCGCTTCGGGGCGCGTGGTGGAATTCACCCGCTCACTCTATCGCGGCGATGCCTATGACTTCGTGGCCGAGCTTACGATCGGCGGAAACTGACAGGACCAGACGATGCAGACCCATATGCGCCAAGAGATCAACGAGGTGCCGGAAGCGACGGCACGGCTTCTGGAAAAGGGCGCTGCGGATTTCGCGGCAGCCGGCCGGGCGCTGCGGGAGAAAGATCCGGCATTCCTAATCACCATCGCCCGCGGTTCTTCCGACCACGCCGCAACCTTCATCAAATATGCCGCGGAACTCACCGCCGGTCGGCCGGTGGCTTCACTGGGGCCGTCGCTCGCATCGATCTATGGCGCCAAGTTGAAGCTGCAGGGTGGCGCGGCGATCGCGATCTCGCAATCCGGCAAGAGCCCGGACATCGTCTCCATGGCACAGGCCGCCACCGATTCCGGCGCGGTCACCATCGCGCTCACCAACACGATCCCTTCGCCGCTTGCCTCGGCCTCCCGCCATGCACTCGACATCCAGGCCGGTCCAGAGCTTGCCGTCGCAGCCACGAAATCCTTCGTCAACTCGATCGTCGCCGGCCTTGCCGTGCTTTCGGAATGGACCGAGGACGAGGCGCTGAAGGCAGCGATCCGCAATCTTCCGGACCATTTCGCAAGGGCCGTCGCGCTCGAATGGACTGAGCTTGCCGAGGTGCTCGGCGAGGCGGAATCGCTTTACATGCTCGGCCGCGGCCCGGCTCTCGCGATCGCCAGCGAAGCGGCGCTGAAATTCAAGGAAACCTCCAACATGCATGCGGAGGCCTATTCGGCGGCCGAGGTGCTGCATGGGCCGGTGGCACTGGTCGGCAAGCAGTTTCCGGTCATAGGTTTTGCCGCGCGCGACGCGGCCGAAGCCTCGGCCGTCGAGATCGCCGACGGTCTGGCGGCCAAGGGCGCTTCGGTCTTCGTCACCTCCTCCAACGTAAAACAGGCCCAAACCCTGCCCTTCGTTGCGACCGGCCACCCGATCACCGATGCGCTGGCGCTGATCCTGCCCTTCTACGGCTTCGTCGAGGCCTGGTCGCGTGCCCGCGGCTTCAATCCCGATGCACCGGCAGCGCTCAAGAAGGTGACCGAAACCCGATGACCACCAGAAAAGCCATCACCGGCGCCCGCATCTTCGATGGCGTCTCCTGGCACGACGACGCCGCGCTACTGATTTTTGACGGCAAAATCGAAGCAATCCTTGCTCCGGCAGCCGTTCCTTCAGACGCCGGGAAGATCGACGCCGCAGGTGGGCTCATCGTGCCCGGCTTCATCGATCTGCAGGTCAATGGCGGCGGCGGCGTGATGCTGAACGACGAGCCTACCGCCGATGGTCTACGCAAGATCTGCGCGGCGCATGCGAAATTCGGCACCACGGCTCTTCTGCCGACTCTGATCACCGATACGCGCGAGACCACGGCGGCCGTCGTTGCCGCCGGCAAGCGGGCGACCGAAGAAGGCGTTCCGGGTTTCCTTGGCCTGCATCTCGAGGGCCCGCATCTTTCGCTCGCCCGCAAGGGCGCGCACGATCCAAAACTGATCCGGCCGATGGAAGAAGCCGATCTCGACCTCATCCTTTCCTGCCAGGGCAAGATGCCTGCGCTGATGACCACCATCGCACCGGAAAACGTTACCACCGAACAGGTGGCGCGGCTTGCGGCGGCAGGTTTCGTCGTCAGCCTCGGCCATACGGAGACGGATTACGATACCGCAAGACGCTATGCCGAGGCCGGAGCCCGGACCGTCACCCATCTCTTCAACGCCATGAGTCCGCTCGGCCACCGCCAACCCGGCCTGGTCGGCGCAGCACTCGATATCGGCTCGCTCCATGCCGGGCTGATCGCCGACGGCATTCATGTGCACCCGGCTTCCATGGCGGCCGCGCTGCGTGCCAAGAATGGGCCGGGCAAGATCTTCATCGTCACCGATGCCATGTCGACCATCGGCACCGATCTGAAGAGCTTCATGCTGAACGGGCGCGAAATCCTGCGCCAGGACGGACGGCTGACGCTTGCCGATGGGACGCTCGCCGGCGCGGACATCGACATGCTTTCCTCCGTCCGCTTCGTGCATGAGGCGCTTGGCCTGCCGCTCGAAGAGGCGGTCCGCATGGCTTCCGCCTATCCGGCCGAGGCCATGGGGCTCAGCGATCGCAAGGGCGCGCTGAAACCCGGATACGACGCGGATTTCGTACTGCTGAGCGATAGCCTCGACATGAAGAGCACCTGGATCGGCGGCGACTGCGTGCATCACCAGTAATCAGGCAGCGGGAAAGCGGATCTCGACCTTCAGCCCACGGCCCTTGGCGCCGTCGAGGAGGCTCATCTCGGCGCCGTGAAGGCTGGCGATCTCATCGACGATCGGCAGGCCGAGCCCGCTTCCCGTTCTGTCCTGCCGGCCGCCGCGATCGAAGCGTTTCAGCGCCGCGTCCCGGCTTTCCTGCGGAATGCCCGGACCATCATCCTCCACCTCCAGCACTACAGCCTGCCCGCTTCTCGCCACCCTGACCGTCACCTCCGCACCATGGCCGGCGTAGAGCAGCGCATTGGCCAGCAGGTTCTTCAGAAGCTCTCCGATAAGCAGGGGCTCCGCAGCTACCACCGCTTCCGCCTCACCCTCGAAGCCGAGATCGATGCCGGCTTCCGCCGCAAGCGGTACATGATCCGCCGTGATACTGCGCGTCAGCGCGGCAATATCCGTGGAAACGAGCGACGCAGACCGCGTGGCCGCATCGATCTTGGCCATCAGCAGCAGTTGGGCGACGATGCGCTCGGCATCCGCCACCGCCTCGTCGGCCTTGCGGGCCGCTTCCTTCGCCTCATCAAGGCCGGTTGCGCGGGCCGCCAGCGCCAACTGGGTGCGGATGATAGCAAGCGGCGTGCGAAGCTGGTGACTGGCATTGCCGGTGAAGTGGCGCAGCGCCTTCAGCGCGCTCTCGAGACGCACCATGAAGGAATTCACGGTATCGACCAGCCCCTGCACCTCGTTCGGCACGCGTTCGTTGATCGGATGCAGATCGTCGGGGCTGCGTTCGGCGATCGCCTCGCTGAACCGATAGAGAGGACGCAGGGACAGCGTGACCGCCACCCAGACGATGGCTGCAGCGCCCGCGATCATGAGCAGAAGGCGCAGTGCTGACCGGATCAGGATCTCCTGCGTCAATTGCTCACGGGCAATGGTCGTTTCGGCAACCGTGACGATGAAGGGTACGGAATTCACGCCGGTGGAAGCCGAGCGGGCGAGCGCCGCGACGCGGATGGGCTCGCCGCGAAAGGTCGCGTTCCGGAAAGCGGGCGCCTGTCCCTCGCGCCGGGGGATCGAGGGCAGGTTCTGGTAACCGGTGATGAAGTTCCCCGGCGGTCCATCCACCCGATAGAAGACGCGATCCTGGGCGGCCGATGTCAGCATTTCAAGCGCCACATAGGGGATATCGACCTCGAGCGAGCCATCCTCCGCCACGATCACCCGCTCGGCGATCGCCAGCGCCGAACCAGCCAGCACACGATCGGAGACTTCATTCGCCGTGTCCACCGCCTCGCCCCAGGTATCGACCATTGCGATGGAGCCAATCACGGCGGTCGAAAGCAGGAGCCAGGCAAGCAGCCGGCGGCGCAGCGAATAGGCGGCGGTCCGGGTCATGAGCCTGGAGCTGCCGCTTCGAGATAATAGCCGATGCCGCGTGCCGTCTTGACCGTCAACCCGTGCGGCGCCAGCCGCCGGCGCAGCCGACTGACATATTGCTCGATGGCATTGGCCGACAGATCGTCGCCAAAACCGGTCAGCGAAGCGACGATCGCATCCTTCGAGACCACCTTGCCGGCGCGCATGAAGAGGAGTTCCAGCAGCGCCACCTCACGCGCGGGGATATCGAGCGGCACTCCATGGCTGGAGAAGGTGCGCGAGGGAAGATCGAGCGTCACGCCGCCATATTGCACGACCGAGCTTCGGAGCCAGGCCTGACGCCGCAACAGGACACGGATGCGCGCCTCGAATTCGGAAATGTCGAAGGGCTTGATCATGTAATCGTCGGCGCCGAGATCGAGGCCCTTCACCCGCTCTTCCGGCGTGCCTCGGGCGGTCAGGATCATCACCGCCGCCTTGTTCTGCCGCGCCCGCATGGAACGCAAGACATCGAGCCCGTCCATTTCGGGAAGATTGAGATCGAGGATGACCAGATCATAGGCTTCCGCCGCCGCGACCGCCTCGGCCGATGCGCCATCAGCCACGGCATCGACCACATAGCCGCTGCCGCGCAGGATCGTCGTCAGGCCCTCGGCCAGCGCCTGATTGTCCTCGACCAGAAGAATGCGCACGAAATCTCCCCGCTTCGACGCCGATTATAGACGCCGGGACGGGGAGATGTCACGGAGGATGGTTATTACCGGCGGCCGAGATAATCCATCTTGCCGACCGGCACGCCCTTGTGGCGCAGGATGGCGTAGGCCGTCGTCACGTGGAAGAAGAAGTTCGGGATCGCGAAATTGAGGATGTAGCTTTTGCCCGTGAACTCGACGGGACCACTATGGGTCTTGAGCACGACCTCCATTCCCTCCTTATCGTCCATGGCATTCTGCGGAATGGATTTCAGCAGCGCCACCGTCTTTTCGATGCGGGCATGCAGTTCGGCGAAGCTTGCCTCCTCGTCGGCCATCGGCACGTTCTCGATTCCCGCCACGCGAACGGCGGCGAATTTGGCGGTATCGCTGGCTCGCTGGATCTGACCGGTCAGCGGATACATGTCCCCGATCAACCGGGCTTCCAGGAGCTCCTGGTGGGTGAGCCCCTTCTCATCGGCGAAGGCTTCACCTTTCTTGAGGATTTCCGAGAGGTTACCGAAGGCGCGGATGAAGACCGGAATGCTGACATCATAGAGTGAGAGCGACATGGACATGACCTTTTATGTGGAATGCGCGAGCGGAAGCACCGGGCGCGCCTGGACGGCAAAGAGGTAGTGACGGCCGGGCATTACACAAGCCTCCGCCTCCCCTGCCCGTCCCTTATCTTCACCCGTGTTGCAGGCACGAACCAGCTGCCGTTGCTTGTCTCCGAAACCTGCCTCGGGCATTGTTGCCCGATGATGCGCATTTTCCAGTTCCTGCTCTGTCTTACCGCGCTGCCCGCTTCGGCAGTGGCGGATACGACCTTCTATCCGGCTCCTTCGGGAAAGACGGATGCGCCGGTCCTGGTGGTTTATTCCTCGCTCGACGAGCCTCTCGCCAAGCCGATGATTGCCGGATTCCAGGCCGTCAATCCGGATATTGCCGTGCGTTACGAGGACATGCTGACGGGCGAGGTCTACGATCGCATCGTCAAGGAGACCGATGCCGGCCAGAAGACCGCCGACTTCGCCTTCTCCTCCGCCATGGACCTGCAGGTGAAGCTTGCCAACGACGGCTACGCGCAGCCAAGCGATCTGCCGATGAGCGAACAATGGCCAAGCTGGGCGAACTGGCGCAACACGGCATACGCGCTGACCTTCGAGCCCGCGGTCTTCGTCTATCACAAGCCCAGTTTCCGGGATGAGCCGCCGCCCGCGACCCGCGCCGAGTTCGTTGACTATCTGCGGAAGAAGGGCGACGCCGTTTACGGCCGGATCGGCACCTATGATATCGAGCGCTCGGGCGTCGGGTTTCTATTCATGGCGCGCGACCAAGAGCAGTTCGGCGATATCTGGTCGGTGATCCAGGCCATGGGAGCTGCCGGCGTCAAGCTCTATTCCACTAGCCAGGCGATCGTGGAACGCGTTGCCGATGGCCGATTCGTGCTCGGCTACAATATCCTCGGCTCCTATGCGGCCGACTGGGCCTCTCGGCATCCGGATGTCGGGATCGTATTGCCGAAGGATTATACGGTGGTGATGTCCCGGATAGGGCTGGTGCCGCATGCAGCGGCCTCCCCGGAGCTCGGCAAGCGCTATCTCGAATTCTTCATGTCGAAGGGCGGCCAGACGATCATGGCGCGCGAATTACAGATCCCGGCCGTCAGCCCTGAGGTGGCCGGCAACAATACCGCCACAACGCTTCGGGAAATGCTGGGCGGCCAGTTGAAGCCCGTGCCGGTCAGTCTCGGGCTGATGGTCTATCTCGACCAGGTGAAGCGGGCGCGGCTCATCGACCGCTGGAACGAGGTTCTGCGGCTGCAATAGCCGGAAATTTGGCGCATTCCGGCCGCCAGCCCTTGCCAAAATCGCCCGCCGCGAAAAATGTCAGGTAGATGTCAGCTTGATGTGCTGGCTTAGAGCGATCGGCGCCCCATGGAGGCGGGCGCTCGATTTGTGCTGGGAGGAAGAAAACAAGCGGCAAGCACCCGCCCCGAACTCTTTCCCATCATAAAAAACAGACATTGCGTCAGATTTTGGACGCCTACCGGAGGATCGACCCTTGAAACACGTATTTCTTGCTTCCCTTCTTGCCGGCGCGCTCGCCCTTCCGGCCTATGCCGCCGACTATACGATCATGGCGCCAGCCGCCCCCGGCGGCGGCTGGGATCAGACGGCCCGCTCACTGCAGACCGCTCTCCAGGAGGAAGGCATCTCCGGCAATGTGCAGGTGATCAACGTACCTGGCGCCGGCGGCACTATCGGCCTTGCCCAATTTGCCAGTCAGCAGAAGGGCAATCCGAACGCCCTCATCGTCGGCGGTTATGTCATGGTGGGCGCAATCCTCACCAACAACGCGCCCGTGACGCTGAAGGAGGTCACGCCGATTGCCCGCCTCACCGGCGAATACGAGGCGATCGTCGTTCCGGCCTCCTCGGATATCGAGAACATCGGCCAGCTCGTCGACAAGCTGAAGGCGGATCCGGGTTCGGTTTCCTGGGGCGGCGGCTCTGCCGGCGGCACGGATCATATCGCAGTAGGCCTGCTCGCGAAGGCTGCCGGCGTCGATCCGACCAAGATCAACTACATCGCCTATTCCGGCGGCGGGGAAGCACTTGCGGCTATTCTCGGCAGCCAGGTAACCACCGGCATCTCGAGCTATGGCGAGTTCGAATCCCAGGTAAAGGCCGGCACGCTGCGCTTGCTCGCCCTTTCCAGCGAGGAACGCGTGGAAGGCATCGACGCCCCGACGCTCAAGGAATCGGGCTATGACGTCGTGCTGCAGAACTGGCGCATGGTCGCAGCCGCTCCGGGCCTTTCCGACGAGCAGAAGGCTGCCGTCCTCGCCGATGTCGACAAGCTCGCGAAGTCGAACACCTGGCAGGAAACCCTGAAGACCAAGGGCTGGGCGGACACCTATCTCGCAGGCCCGGCGTTCGAAGAACAGCTCGCCAAGGACATTGCCGCCACGGAAACCGTGCTCAAGGACATCGGACTGGTCAAATGAGTCTCGACCGCCAGAATTCCGTCAAGGAACAGCGCCGCCCCCACAGGGCCG
>NZ_JBHFJG010000010.1:63155-67899 GCF_057559155.1 Rhizobium moroccans
GGGGGGGCGCTTGCCATTGCCGCCGTGCTCGTCACCATCGCGGGCACTATCTTCTTCGACGTCGCCCGGCTGAAAGGCATGGCGGGCTATTCGCAGATCGGCCCCGCCACCATTCCGGACTGGATCGCCTTCGCGCTCGTCGGCCTCGCCATCTGGACCGTGATCGCGGCCTTCCGGCGCGACTTCCCGGAGCGCGAGCATCAGGAGTTCGGTCCTGTCGTCTGGATCGTGGCTGGCCTGATCGCGCAGATGCTGCTGCTTCGCACCGCCGGCTTCTCGATCGCGACCGGTGTTCTCTTCGCCCTGACGGCGGCCGGGTTCGGCAAGAAGAGGCTTTGGATCACGCTGCCCATCGGCATCGTCCTCTGTCTCGTCATCTGGCTGATCTTCGCCGGCCTGCTGCAGCTTTCGCTGCCCGCGGGGCCGCTGGAACACCTGTTTCTCTGATGACGTTCCGAAAGTAAGCCAATGAGCACGTTCGAATTCCTTCTGCAGGGGCTGGCTTCGGCAGCAGAGCCGATGAACCTCCTCTATGCGCTGATCGGCGTGACGCTCGGCACCGCCGTCGGCGTACTCCCCGGCATCGGGCCGGCGCTGACGGTCGCCCTTCTCCTGCCCGTCACCTATCGGCTCGACCCCACCGGTTCGCTCATCATGTTCGCCGGCATCTATTACGGCGGCATGTATGGCGGATCGACCACCTCGATCCTGCTGAACACGCCCGGCGAAAGCGCCTCGATCGTCACCGCGCTCGAAGGCAACAAGATGGCCCGCAACGGGCGCGGCGGACCGGCGCTCGCGACAGCCGCGATCGGCTCCTTCGTGGCCGGCCTCATCGCCACGCTGCTGCTCGCCTTCATCGCCCCCTATATCGTGAAACTGGCGCTGGTCTTCGGTCCGCGCGAATATTTCGCGCTGATGGTGCTCGCCTTCGTCACCGTATCGTCGGCCTTCGGTGATTCTACATTGCGCGGCCTCACCTCGCTCTTCATCGGGCTTGCCTTCTCGGTCGTCGGCATCGACCAACTGACCGGCCAGAACCGCCTTTCCTTCGGCGTTCCGGACCTGCTCGACGGCATCGAGGTCACGACCATGGCAGTTGCCATGTTCGCGATCGGCGAGACGCTCTATATCGCCGCGCAGGGCAATCGCGGACCCGAAACAGTGGAAGCGGTCAAGGGTTCCGTCTGGATGAACGCCGCCGACTGGGCGCGCTCCTGGAAGGCCTGGCTGCGCGGCACCGTGATCGGTTTCCCGATCGGCGCCATGCCGGCAGGCGGCGCCGAAATCGGCACCTTCCTCTCCTATGCGGCGGAAAAGCGCCTTACCAAGCATCCGGAAGAGTTCGGAAACGGCGCGATCGAGGGCGTGGCCGGTCCCGAGGCGGCAAACAACGCATCGGCCGCCGGCACGCTCGTGCCGCTCTTGACCCTCGGCCTGCCGACCACCGCGACCGCGGCGATCATGCTTGCCGGTTTCCAGCAATACGGCCTGCAGCCGGGACCGCTTTTGTTTGCGACCAATCCGCAGCTCGTTTGGGGTCTCATCGCATCGCTGCTCATCGCCAATCTCATGCTGCTGGTGCTGAACCTGCCGCTGATCGGCCTCTGGGTGAAGCTGCTGACGATCCCGAAACCCTGGCTCTATGCCGGCATCCTGGTGTTCGCCACACTCGGCACGATCGGAGCCAACCCTTCCGTCTTCGAGCTTGGCATGCTGCTGACCTTCGGTCTGCTCGGCTATGTCATGCGCGTATTCGGCTATCCGATCGCGCCGGTCGTGGTCGGCCTCATCCTCGGGCCGCTAGCCGAGCAACAGCTACGCCGGGCACTCGCGATCAGCCAGGGCGACGTGACGGTGCTCTTCACCTCGCCGATCGCCGCGGTGCTTTTGACGGTCGCGGCGATCGCACTGATCCTGCCGCTCATCCTGCGCGCACGCGGCAGGGGCGAGGTGCTGTCGCAGATGGCAGCAAGCGAGGATTGATCCCTCGGAAATCGAGACGCGAAGGGAGGCGGGCAACCGCCTCCCTTTTTTTGACTCCGGTGCCGCAAAAATGTGCTTTGTGGCAAAAAAGTGGCCATCTTTTTCTTGCCAAGAATCAAAGCGGCGTTATTTCCGGGTGATCAACCTTCCGAAAGCATCGGCCGTTCGGCCAGTTCTTTTTTTGAATCCTTTCCGGTCCGCTTCGCCTTCCCCCGGCGAACACCTGCAAATAGGAATCGCCATGTCCTTAAATCCCTCCTCTCCAGACAGCGCCGGATCCGGCGGCTGGTTGCTCAAGCTCGTCGGCATACTCGTCTTCCTTGGCGGCCTGCCTCTGCTCGCAGGCGGCGTTCAGCTTATTTCGCTCGGCGGCTCCTGGTATTACGCTCTTGCCGGGGCCGCGCTCATTCTCGTCGGCATCCTGTTCTTTCTGCGCAGGAAAGCGGGCGTCTGGCTCTTTGCCCTCCTCTATGTCGCCACCATCGTCTGGTCGCTCTGGGAAGTCGGCAGCCTGGATTTCTGGCCGCTGATACCGCGCATCGTCGCGCCCACGGTGCTTACGATCATCGTCGCGCTGATCACCCCGCTCTTTCCGACCAACCGCCCTTCATCGAAAGCAGCGCCCTTGGGCATCGCTGCGCTCCTGGCGCTCGGTCTGGCCGGCGTGGGCTATCTGGCCTTTCAGCCACAGCATCTGATCCGCAACGAAGTGGCCGAGATTCCCGCGCCGCAAGCCCAGGAAGCCGCGGAAGGCTCCGCCTCCGACTGGCGTCATTACGGCCGCACGCCGCATGGTACCCGTTACGCGCCGATCGATCAGATCAACCGCGACAATGTTCAGAACCTTCAGGTCGCCTGGACCTTCCGGACCGGCGATCCCGCCGAGAAGGGAGCGGAAGACCAGAACACGCCGCTCCAGGTGGGCGATACCGTCTATCATTGCACCGCGCACAATATCGTTCATGCGCTCAACGCCGAAACCGGCGAAGTTCGCTGGAAATTCGATCCGCAGGCGACGTCTCCGGTATGGCAGCGTTGCCGCGGGGTGAGCTACTACGAGCCGCCGGTCGTTGCCGCCGTGCAGCCGGCAGAACCAGGGCCGACAGCGCCTCCCGAACCCGTCGATCCAACGGCTCCCGCGCTTGCGGCGCCCACGATCGAGGAGCCGGAAGAACAGGCGGCTCCTGCGGCACCCACAGCACCGCCTACACCCGCGCAATGCGCCGCGCGCATCGTCTTGACGACCATCGACGCCCGGCTGATCGAGCTCGACGCCAAGACCGGCGAGCCTTGCGCCGAGTTCGGCAATGCCGGCACGGTCAACCTTCGCGAAGGCATGGGCGAGGTGAAGGACGGCTTCTACTTCCAGACCTCCGCTCCGACCGTGATGCGCGATCTCGTGCTGGTCGGCGGCTGGGTCTGGGACAATCGCGAGGTCAACGAGCCCTCCGGCGCGGTGCGTGCGTTCAATGCCCGTACCGGCGAACTCGTCTGGGCCTGGGACCTCGGCAATCCCAATATCACCCGCTATCCGCCGGAGGGCGAAAGCTATACTCGCGGCACGCCCAACGTCTGGTCGACGCCGGCCTTCGACGACGAACTCGGCCTCGTCTATCTGCCGACCGGCAACGCGACGCCCGATTTCTTCGGCGCGCATCGTTCGGAGGCTGCCGAGCAATATTCCGCATCCGTCGTTGCCCTCGATATTGCCACCGGCCGTGAGCGTTGGAAATTCCAGACTGTCCACCACGACATCTGGGATTACGATGTTCCCGCCCAGCCGGCGCTCTACGACGTTCCGGATGGCAATGGCGGCACGCAGCCGGCGCTGATCCAGATCACCAAGCGCGGCCAGATCTTCATGCTCAATCGGGAAACCGGCGAGCCGATCGCGACCGTGGAGGAAAAGCCGGTGCCGCAGACGGGCGGCGTTCCGGAGGACTGGGTCTCGAAGACGCAGCCCTATTCCACCGGCATGCCATCAATCGGCACCGAACCGTTCACGGAAGCCCGGATGTGGGGAGCAACCCCCTGGGACCAGCTCTATTGCCGCATCGAGTTCAAGAAGATGCGCTATGAGGGCGAATTCACGCCGCCGGGCACGGATGTCTCGCTCATCATGCCGGGCTATTACGGCGGCATGAACTGGGGATCGGCGTCGATCGACGAAGCAAATGCCATGCTGGTCGTCAACGACATCCGCATGCCGCAATTCGTGCGGCTGATCCCGCAAGCCGAGGTCGAAGGCCTCAGCGGCGCTGCCGCCCATGATGGGCTTTCGAGCCAGACGGGCACACCTTATGCCGCCTGGAAAAACGGCTTCATGTCACCGCTCGGCGTGCCCTGCCACCAGCCACCCTACGGCACCATTTCCGGCATCGACCTCAAGACGCGCCAGCTCGTCTGGCAGGTGCCAGCCGGTACGCTGCAGGATAGCGGACCCCTCGGCATGAAGACCGGCCTGCAGATCCCAGTCGGCATGCCTTCGCTCGGCGGCCCAACGACGACCGCCGGCGGCATCGTCTTCTATGCCGGCACGCAGGACTATTACCTGCGGGCGCTCGACGTGCGCACCGGCGAAGAGCTCTGGAAAGCCCGCCTGCCGGTAGGCACGCAGGGTACACCGATGACCTATGTCTCGCCGGAAAGCGGGCGTCAGTTCGTCGTGATTTCGGCGGGTGGCTCGCGCCAGTCCCCCGATCGCGGCGACTACATCGTCGCGTTCAGCCTTCCGAAGCAGTAAGACCAAGAAATGAGG
>NZ_JBHFJG010000010.1:67920-84909 GCF_057559155.1 Rhizobium moroccans
CCCCCCCCCCTCTTGCGTACGGAAATTTCAATGACCGAAGACGGACCAGCCGGTCTTTGCCGCCAGCATTTCTAAAGCAAGCGAGCCGATCAGCGAGTTGCCGTTGTGATTGAGCCCCGGCGACCAGACTGCGACCGAAGCCTTGCCCGGCGCTACCGCCAGGATGCCGCCGCCGACCCCGCTCTTTCCCGGAAGACCGACGCGATAGGCAAAATCCCCCGACCCATCGTAGTGACCGCAGGTCAGCATCAGCGCGTTGATACGGCGCGCCCGCTTCTTGGAGACGACCGTATGACCGGTCAGGGGGTTTGAACCCGCAGCCGCTAGAAACAGTCCCGAGCGGGCAAGCTGCGTGCAGGTCATGGCAAGCGCGCAATGGTGGAAATAGACGCCGAGCACATGCTCTACCGGATGATCGAGCTTTCCGAAGGAACGCATGAAATTGGCAAGTGCGAAGTTGCGGTAACCTGTCGCCTGCTCCGATTTCGCCACCGCCGGATCGATCGCTATCGCCTCGTCATCGGCCAGATACTGCACGAAGCGGACAATCTCGCCGATCGCCTCGCGCGGCGTGTGGCCGGCCAGCACAAGATCGCTGATCGCAATGGCCCCGGCATTGATGAAGGGATTGCGAGGCTTGCCTCCTTCGTGCTCCAGCTGGACGATCGAATTGAAGGCCGAGCCGGAAGGCTCGCGCCCGACGCGGTTCCAGGTCGTCTCGCCATGCTTGCCAAGCGCCAGCGTCAGCGTGAAGACCTTGGATATGCTCTGGATCGAAAAAGGTTCGTCGCAGTCGCCCGTTTTGTAAACTTCACCGTCGACGCCGATGACGGCCAAGCCGAACTTCTTCGGATCGATGCGCGCGAGCTGAGGAATATAATCGGCGACCTTGCCTTCGCCGAGCCGCGGGGTCAGCTTCTCGTGAATCTCGTCGACGATGGCCTGAAGGTCCGCCATATCCGCTCCTGATTTCGATGAAATTCCGTCTACTCGAAAGCAGCGCCGGAAAGGTGATTGCTGGCGGATGTCTTCACCGCGCCGATTTCCGACCAGAGCGCGGCAATCGCTGCGGGTTCGACATCCGCCATGATATCGCGCAGCCAGCCTTCGTGAGCGGCCGCCATGGTTTCGAAGAACTCCGTCCCGGCCGGCGTCAGCCGTGCGACCGTCACGCGGCGGTCGCCATCCGGCGTGACCCGCTGCACGAAGCCGTCTGCCTCCAGCCGCTCGACGAGACCGGTGACATTGCCGTTCGTCACCATGGTCCGCCTGGAAAGCTCACCGAGCCGCAAGCCATCCGGCTCGCGATAGAGCTGCGCCATCAGGTCGAACTGCGGCAGCGTGGCACCGAACTCGGCGCGCAGCCGGCGGCGGATTTCGGCGGTAATCAGCTTGGTGGTTGAGAGCATGCGCAGCCATAGGCGGGTCTCAGGTTTGTTCCGCCCGCTCCGTCCATGGATGATCATCTCCAGATCGGCGCTTGCCGTTTCCACTTCTGCCGTTTCCACCAATTTAGCCTCCGCTCTTGTCTCAGAACTACGGGCCGATATTTCAAATGTCAAAGGCGTTTCAGGTGTATCGGGAAGCTCTTGACGCACCGGCTCGTACCCATATAGTTTAAACTTAAAATAATAACAGTGGCGAATCGTCCGGAGGAGTTTGGTTCATGCGCATCGTCTGCATCGGCGGCGGCCCCGCCGGCCTCTACTTCGCGCTGCTGATGAAGAAACAGCATCCGGAGCACCGCATTTCCGTCGTCGAGCGCAACCGCCCTTACGACACCTTCGGCTGGGGCGTGGTCTTCTCCGATGCGACGATGGACTCAATGCAGGCCTGGGATGCGGAGAGCGCTGCCGAAATCCAGGATGCCTTCAACCACTGGGACGATATCGAGGTGCTTTTCAAGGGCACCCGCCAGCGAACCACCGGCCATGGTTTCGTCGGCATCGGTCGCAAGAAGCTGCTCAACATCCTGCAGCGCCGCTGCGAGGCGCTCGGAGTCGAGCTCATCTTCGAGACCGAGAC
Organism: Rhizobium moroccans; assembly: GCF_057559155.1. Taxonomy (NCBI): domain Bacteria; kingdom Pseudomonadati; phylum Pseudomonadota; class Alphaproteobacteria; order Hyphomicrobiales; family Rhizobiaceae; genus Rhizobium; species Rhizobium moroccans. The sequence goes on from NZ_JBHFJG010000010.1 coordinate 69,946, forward strand.
GGAGAGCGACCTCGACTTTCCGGATGCAGACCTCATCATCGCTTCGGACGGCTTCAGTTCAAAGATCCGCAACCGTTATCGGGAGGTCTTCGAGCCGGATCTTCTCGTCCGCCCCAATCGCTATATCTGGCTTGGCACAAGCAAGCTCTTCGATGCCTTCACCTTCGACTTCCGCAAGACGGAGCATGGCTGGTTCCAGGCGCACATCTACAAGTTCGACGAGAAAACCTCGACCTTCATCGTGGAAACCACGGAAGAGGCCTATGAGAAGCACGGCCTCGGCGAGCTGGACCAGCAGGGTTCGATCGACTTCTGCGAGGAGCTCTTCACGGAAGTGCTGGAAGGCGCCGAGCTGATGACCAATGCGCGGCATCTGCGAGGGAGCGCCTGGCTCAACTTCAACCGGCTGATCTGCGGCCGGTGGAGCCATTACAATGGAAAATCCCATGTGGTGCTGATGGGTGACGCCGCCCATACCGCGCATTTCGCGATCGGTTCCGGTACAAAGCTCGCGATCGACGATGCCATCGAGCTTACCCGCCAGTTCGACCTGCAGGGGCACGACAGGGAAAATATCCCGGCAGTCCTCAAAACCTATGAGGAAATCCGCCGCGTCGACGTCGCCCGCATCCAGAACGCTGCGCGCAACGCCATGGAATGGTTCGAGGTGGTGGGCCACCGCTATGCGGATACGCTGCCGCCGGAGCAGTTCATGTATTCCATGCTGACCCGCTCGCAGCGCATCAGCCACGAGAACCTGAGGCTTCGCGACAAGGTCTGGCTGGAAGGCTATGAGCGCTGGTTTGCCGGACAGAGCGGAATCGACACCGAAACGAACGGTCGCGTGCTGCCGCCGATGTTCACGCCCTATGCGGTGCGCGGCGTGGAGCTTTCCAACCGCATCGTGATGTCGCCCATGGCGATGTATTCCGCCAAGGACGGCCTGATGGACGATTTCCACCTCGTTCATCTCGGCTCCCGTGCACTCGGAGGCGCGGGGCTCGTCTTTGCCGAAATGACCTGCGTTTCACCGGACGCACGCATTACCCCCGGATGCCTGGGGCTCTGGAACGAGGAGCAGGCTCAGCGCTGGAAGCGCTTCGTGGATTTCGCACATGAGAACAGTGCCGCCAAGGTGGGCATCCAGCTCGGTCATGCCGGCCGCAAGGGTGCGACCAAGGTCGCCTGGGAAGGCATGGACCAGCCTCTGCCGGAAGGCGGCTGGGCGCTTCTCTCGGCGTCTGCCACCCCCTATCTGCCGCACAGTCAGGTACCGAAGGCGATGGACCATGCCGACATGGACCGGGTGAAGGCGGATTTCGTGCGCGCCACCGAGCTTGCGGCCACGACGGGTGCCGATTGGTTGGAGCTGCATTGCGCCCATGGCTACCTGCTGTCGAGCTTCCTTTCGCCGCTCACCAACCTGCGCGAGGACGAATATGGCGGCGGCCATGAGAACCGGGCGCGCTATCCGCTGGAGGTGTTCCGGGCGATCCGCGCCGTCTGGCCGGATGACAAGCCCATCTCGGTACGCCTTTCCTGCCACGACTGGTCTGCGGGCGGCAATACGCCGGAAGATGCGGCGATCTTCGCCCGCATGTTTAAGGAAGCCGGCGCCGACCTGATCGATTGCTCGTCCGGACAGGTATGGAAAGAAGAAAAGCCGGTCTATGGACGCCTCTTCCAGACACCTTTCTCCGACAAGATCCGCAACGAGATCGGCATCCCGACCATCGCCGTCGGCGCCATCTCGGAAGCGGATCATGCCAATTCGATCATCGCCGCCGGCCGCGCCGATCTCTGCGCAATCGCCCGCCCGCATCTTGCCGACCCTGCCTGGGTGCTGCACGAGGCGGCAAAGATCGGGCTGACGGATATTCCCTGGCCGAGGCAATACTATTCCGGCAAGCTGCAATACGAGACCAATCTCGCCCGCGCGGCGGCGAAGTGAGGAGGCTTCCATGACTGCAAGCGGGAAACTCGCCGATCGTCACGCTCTCGTCACCGGGGCCGGCGGAGGCATCGGCGCGGCAATCGTAACCGCGCTCGTGGAGGCCGGCGCCCGCGTGACACTTGCCGGCCGCCGGGCAGAACCCCTGGAAAGACTCGCGAGCACGCTCGGGGCGGGCATGGTCTGCGTGGCCGATGGTTTCGACGTAACCGACGATATCGCCATCGACAACGGGCTGAAGGCTGCCCATGCGAGCTTCGGCCCGGTCGATATTCTCGTCAACAATGCCGGCGAAGCGCCGAGCGCTCCATTCGAGAGGACTACGATCGATATCTGGAACCAAGTGCTCGCCATCGATCTGACCGGCGTCTTCCTGGTGACCCAGGCCATCCTGCCGGACCTCAGAGCTTACGGCGCCGGGGCTCGGATCATCAACATCGCCTCGACGGCAGGACTGACGGGTTACCCTTACGTTTCGGCCTATACCGCGGCAAAGCATGGGGTCGTCGGCCTCACCCGCTCGCTGGCGCTGGAACTCGCCAAGACCGGCATAACCGTCAATGCAGTCTGCCCAGGTTTCACGGATACGCCCCTGGTCGGCCGTTCGATCGACGCCATCATGGCGAAAACGGGCCGCACGGCCGAGGAAACCATGCAGGAATTCACGAAGGGTAATCCGCAGGGGCGGCTCGTCAGGCCGGAGGAAGTCGCGGATGCCGTACTCTGGCTCGCCTCGCCGGCCGCGGCATCGATCAACGGTCAGGCGATCGTGATCGCCGGCGGGGAGGTAATGGCAGGATGAGCGATGCTTCGATGGCGGGGCATCTGCGCCCCTTCAAGGATTACCAGGCCAGGCATTTCCTCTGGCAGGCAAGCGAGGACGGGCGCGTGGCGACCATTCGGCTGAACCGGCCAGAGCGAAAGAACCCGCTGACCTTCGAGAGCTATGCGGAACTTCGCGATCTGTTCCGTGATCTCGCCCATGCCTCGGACATCAGGGCCGTGGTGCTTGCCGGCGCTGGCGGCAATTTCTCGTCCGGCGGCGATGTCTTCGAGATCATCGAGCCGCTGACGAAGATGGCGATGCCGGACCTTCTTGCGTTCACGCGGATGACCGGCGAGCTCGTCAAGGCCATGCGCAAATGCCCCCAGCCGATCATCGCGGCCGTCGACGGCATCTGTGCGGGTGCGGGCGCGATCCTTGCCATGGCGTCGGACATGCGACTGGCGACGCCGGAAGCGAAAACTGCCTTCCTTTTCACCCGCGTCGGGCTTGCCGGAGCGGACATGGGCGCCTGCGGAATTCTCCCGCGTATCATCGGCCAAGGGCGCGCCGCCGAACTTCTCTTCACCGGCCGCTCGATGAGTGCCGAGGAGGGCCAAGCCTGGGGCTTCTACAACGCGCTGCATGCCGTGGGCAGCCTCGAAGCCGAAGCGCTGAAACTCGCCCATTCGCTGGCGGACGGCCCATGGTTCGCCCATACGATGACCAAGACCATGCTGAATCAGGAATGGGCGATGGGCATCGACGAGATGATCGAAGCGGAAGCCCAGGCCCAGGCGATCTGCATGGCGACCAAGGACTTCCGCCGCGCTTTTGAGGCTTTTGCCGAAAAACGCAAACCGACATTCGAGGGCGACTGATGGCCTCCTCGACCATGCTCAAAGGGCCTGATCGCAATTTCCTCGCTTGGCCCTTCTTCGATGCAGGCCATCACGCGCTTGCAGAAAGACTCGACCGCTTTGCTGCCTCTGGCGCACTTTCCAGTATCGACCACTCGGACGTGGATGTGGCCTGCCGCAGGATCGTCCGCACGCTTGGCGAAGCCGGCCTCCTCGATGCCGCAACGGGCGCGGGCGGAGAAACGCCAATCGACAGCCGCGCCGCCTGCTTGACGCGCGAAACGCTTGCCTGGCATGACGGGCTCGCCGACTTCGCCTTCGCCATGCAGGGCCTCGGCACCGGCGCAATCGGGCTTTCGGGAACGGAGGAACTGCGGCGCAGGGTGCTGCCCAAAGCACGCTCGGGAGAATGGCTCTCCGCCTTCGCGCTCTCGGAAAAGGAGGCCGGCTCGGATGTCGCCGCCATGGCCTGTGCCGCCCGCAGGCAAGGAAGCCACTACGTTCTCGATGGCGAGAAGACCTGGATTTCCAATGGCGGCATCGCAGATGTCTATACGGTCTTTGCCCGTACCGGCGAGGCGCCGGGCACGCGCGGCATCTCCGCCTTTGTCGTCTTCGCCGATGATCCGGGTTTTTCCATCGCCGAGCGGATCGAGGTGATCGCCCCACACCCGCTCGCGACGATCCGCTTCGAGAATTGCCGCATCCCCGCCTCGCGTCTGCTCGGCAGCCCCGGCGAGGGCTTCAAGATCGCCATGCGGACGCTCGACATCTTTCGCGCTTCCGTCGCGGCAGCAGCGCTCGGCTTTGCCAAGCGTGCGCTCGACGAAGCCCTTGTTCATGCCAAAGCCCGGCCGATGTTCGACGTCCATCTTGCCGACCTGCAACTCACCCAGGCAGCCTTCGGCGACATGGCTACGGGGATCGATGCCGCAGCGCTTCTAACCTATCGCGCTGCCTGGCGTCGCGACGTGCAGGGGCTGCCGACCACCAAGGAAGCCGCCATGGCCAAGATGGCGGCCACTGAGACCGCCCAGAGCGTCATCGACCGTGCCGTACAGATTTTCGGCGGACGCGGCGTGAAGAGCGGTGAGATCACCGAGAAACTTTATCGCGAGATCCGGGCGCTGCGCATCTACGAGGGTGCGACCGAAGTCCAGAAACTCATCATTGCCCGCGAGCTCCTGAAGCCGGAGACAAGACATGCATGACATCCTGCAGCCGGAGAGCTGGGCGAAACCGGTGGGCTATGCCAACGGCGTTGCGGCAAGGGGACGCCAGATCTACGTCGGCGGGCAGATCGGCTGGAACGGCCAGTGCCGTTTCGAAACCGACGATTTCGTGGAACAGGTGCGTCAGACCCTGAAGAACGTCGTGGCTGTGCTCGCTGAAGCCGGTGCGCGGCCCGAACACGTGACCTCCATGACCTGGTACTTCACGGATAAGTCGGAGTACGTCGAAAACCTCAAGGGCATAGGTAAAGTCTACCGCGAGGTGATGGGGCGGCACTTTCCCGCCATGGCGGCGATGCAGGTTCTAGCGCTGGTGGAAGATCGCGCCAAGATCGAAATCCAGGCAATTGCCGTCGTTCCGGAGTGAGACGATGGGAGAACAGACCGATTTCTCCACCGGCGTCTCGGGCGAAGTTCGGCAAGGCGTGCTCGTCGTCACCATCGACAATCCGCCGGTCAATGCCGCGTCGGCCGATGTCCGCGGTGGGCTTGCCAAGGCGCTGGCCCATGCCGAGGAAGCGATCGACATTCGCGGCGTCGTGCTGACGGGGGCGGCCAAGACCTTCATCGGCGGCGCCGATATCCGGGAATTTGGCCAGGCACCGGTGGAGCCCACTCTGCCAAGGGTGATCGAGGCCCTGGAGGCGCTGTCGAAGCCGGTCGTCGCCGCGATCAACGGGTCAGCGCTCGGCGGGGGATTGGAAGTGGCGCTCGCCTGCCACCATCGCATCGCCTCGCCGCTCGCACAAATGGGCCTGCCGGAGGTGAAGCTCGGCATCGTCCCCGGCGCCGGAGGCACGCAACGCCTGCCGCGCCTCATCGGTATTCCCGCCGCGCTCGACCTTATCGCCTCCGGACGATCGGTGAAGGCACACGAGGCCCTTTCCCTCGGTATAGTCGATGACGTTGTGGACACTGATCTGACCAAGGCCGCCGTCGCCGTCACCTTCGAACTTGCCGGCAGTCCATTGCGACGGACAAGCCAACTTCCCGTTTCTCCCGCCGATCCGGCCGCCGTGGAAAAGCTTTCGGCCAAAATTCTCGCCAAGGCGCGCGGGCAGCGGGCCCCCGCCGAGGCGATCCGGCTTGTCACCTCCGTAGCGCGTCCCTTTGCTGAAGGCCTTGCGGACGAGCGCGCCACCTTTCTGGCGTTGCGTGACGGCCAGGAGGCCGCAGCGTTGCGGCATGTATTTTTCGCGGAGCGTGAGGCCGCCAAGGTGCCGGGCTTGGAAGGCGTCGAGCCTCGCCCGGTCAAGGTAATCGGCATTTGCGGCCTCGGGCTGATGGGCAGCGGGATCGCTGTCGCGGCGCTCGGCGCTGGTTATACCGTGATCGGCCTCGATCAGACCGAAGAAGCCGCAGAAACAGGCCGCCAGCGCATCATCGGTCTGCTGGAGCGGGCGAAAGCCTCCGGGCGCATCGATGAAGCCGGCTTTGCGGAGCAGGTTGCCCGCCTCTCGATCACCGCAGCAGATCAAGACCTCGCCCCATGCGACCTCGTGATCGAAGCCGTATTCGATGACCTCGCCGTCAAAACGGATTTCTTCCGGCGGCTCGACCGCGTCGTCCGCCCCGATGCAGTATTGGCGACGAATACGAGCTATCTGAACCCTGACGAAATCGCAGCCGCGACCGCTCACCCCGGACGCGTACTCGGCCTGCATTTCTTCTCACCCGCCCATGTCATGCGACTGCTGGAAGTGGTGCGCTGTGGCAGGACCGCACCGAACGTGCTGGCGACCGGGCTTGCCGTCGCCAAGAAGCTGCGCAAGCTGCCGGTCGTCACCGGCGTGACGGAAGGCTTCATCGGAAACCGCATCTTCTCGGCATACCGAAGAGAGGCGGAATTCCTGCTTGAAGATGGGGCCCTGCCGCATGAAATCGACGCGGCACTGGAAGGCTACGGCTTTCCCATGGGACTCTTCGCTGTCTATGACATGGCCGGTCTTGAAATCGCCTGGGCGCGGCGCAAGCGCTTTGCCGCCAGCCGAGATCGCAAGGAGCGCTACGTCGAGATCGCCGACCGGCTCTGCGAAGCCGGGCGTCTCGGCCAGAAGGCGGGGCGCGGCTGGTATGCCTATCCGGATGGCCAGCGCACGACCGATCCGGAGGTGACGGCGATCATCGAAGCCTGCCGTGCGGCGAAGAGCATCACATCCCGCCAGTTTTCCTCCGAAGAAATCATTAGTCGGCTTCTGAGTGCCATGGCATCCGAGGGAGAGCTACTGCTTGCCGAGGGCATTGCCGCGCGGGCAAGCGATATCGATCTGGTGATGATAAACGGCTACGGCTTTCCTGCCCACAAGGGCGGGCCGATGTTCGCGAAGGCTCAGACGCCGAGATAACGGTCCTGCAGGTCGGCGGTAAGCTCGCCCGGAGTGCCCTGCCAGACGCTCCGGCCGTTTTCGAGGATAGTGCAGCGATCAGCAACCGGCAGCAGCTCGGAAAGCGTCTTGTCCACCACCAGGATCGAAAGCCCTTCTGCCTTCAGCTTGCGGATCGCCTTCCAGATGTCTTGCCGAATGACCGGCGCCAGTCCCTCGGTCGCCTCGTCGAGAATGAGGAGGCGCGGATTGGTCATCAGGGCACGCCCGATCGCCAGCATCTGCTGCTCACCGCCTGAGAGCGAGCGGGCCATCTGGGCGTGCCGTTCCGCAAGCCTCGGAAAGAGCTCGTTGACGCGGGCGAGCGTCCATTCTCCCGGCCGGGCGGCAGCCACGAGGTTTTCGTGGACCGTCAGGTTCGGGAAACAACGCCGGCCTTCCGGCACGAGGCCGATGCCGAGTTTCGCCACCTGATGCGGCGGCTTGCCCTTCGTATCCACGCCGCCGAGCTTCACCGCACCCGCACGCGGCGGCGTGAGGTTGCAGATGGCGCGGATGGTCGTCGTCTTGCCCATGCCGTTGCGGCCCATCAGAGCCACGGCCTCGCCTTCGTTTAGGGAAAGATCGACACCGAAAAGCGCCTGGCTCGCTCCATAGAAGGCTTCGATCTTCTCGACATCGAGCAGCATCAGGCGTGATCTCCGAGATAGGCGGTGCGCACGGCCGGGTCGCGGCGGATCTCCTCCACCGTGCCGGTCGCGATGATACGTCCGTAGACAAGCACTGAAATCCGATCGGCGAGCGCGAAGACCGCGTCCATGTCGTGCTCCACCAGCAGGATCGGCGCCTCGTGCCGCAACACATCCAGAAAGCGGGTGAGCGACTTCGAACCCTCTGGCCCCATGCCCGCCATCGGCTCGTCGAGCAGGAAGGCCTTTGCCTGCAAGGCTAGAGCAATGGCGATTTCGAGTTGCCGACGCTCACCATGGGAAAGTTCGCCCGCGGGCACGCGTGCCCGTTCCGCAAGGCTCACACGCTCCAGCATGGCAATGGCTGTAGCAATGAGCGAAGCATCGCGCATTACCGGCTTGAAGAAGCGGAAGCTTGAACCTTCCCTCGCCTGCACCGCCAACATGACGTTGCGGAGCGCGGAAAATTCCGGCGCCAGCGAGGAAACCTGGAACGTGCGACCGAGACCCAACCGGGCACGCTCAGCAACCGAAAGACCGCCGATATCCTGACCGGCAAAACGGATAGTACCGGCATCCTGGCGCAGCGTGCCGCAGATCTGGTGAATGAGGGTGGACTTGCCCGCGCCGTTCGGGCCGATCAGCGCATGAATCTCGCCGGGGCGAAGATCAAGCGACACGCCATCGGTCGCCCTCAACGCGCCGAAGCTTTTGACGAGGCCGGAAATTTCAAGAACCGGATCAGCCATGACTTCAACCATGCTTGGCCCTCCCGGCCAGCAACCCCAGCAAGCCGCCGCGGGCAAACAGCACGACGCCGAGCAGGATCAGCCCAAGGAAGAACTGCCAGCGCTCGGTGACGCCGCCCAGCGCATACTCGAAGATGACATAGAGCATGGCGCCGGCGACCGGACCGAACAAGCGGCCGACGCCACCAAGAATGATGAGCACGATCAACTCCCCCGACATGTGCCAGGACAGCATGGAGGGGCTGACGAAGCGGTTGAGATCGGCAAATAGCGCGCCGGCAAGCCCGGTGATCCCCGCCGAGATCGCGAAAGCCGTCAGCCGGATGCGGAAGGGCGCGATGCCGACGGTCGCCACCCGCACCTCGTTCTGCCGCGCAGCCTGTAGAGCCGAACCGAAGCGCGAGCCCCGGATCAGCGAAAAGAGGCCGAGCGCGACCAGGAGGGTCACGTAGCAGATCAGGAAGAAGTTCAGCGGCCGCATGGTGTTGACGCCCGCAAACTGATTGCGGACGAGGATGGACAGCCCGTCTTCCCCGCCATAGGCCGGCCAGGAGATCGCGAAATAATAGACCATCTGCGCGAAAGCGAGCGTGATCATGATGAAATAGATGCCGGATGTGCGAAGGCTGATCGCGCCGATCACCAATCCGACAAAGCTCGCAGCAAGAACCGCCACAAGCCAGATCACCGGCATCTGATTGGTACCGGACAAGCCGAGGAGCAATGGATCGCCCGAAAAGCCATGGGTCGCCAGAATGCCCGCCGCATAGCCGCCGATGCCGAAGAAGGCCGCGTGGCCGAAGGATACGAGACCGCCCAAACCCAGCGCCAGATTGAGGCCGGTGGCGGCGAGCGCCAGGATGGCGATGCGAGTCGCGAGCGTGATGTAGAACTGCTCACCAGAAGCATAGGCGGCGAGCGGCACCGCCAGCAGAAGCGCAGCCAGAATCAAGTTGATGAGGTTTTCGCGTGATATCATCATGGCCTCACGCATGCGCCGCCGGGAAGAGGCCGCGCGGCTTCACCGCCAGGATCAAGGCCATCACGATATAGATGAGCATGGAGGCCACCGCACCGCCGATCATTCCCGCCTGCGCCGGCGGCACGAAAAGCGCCAGCAGTTGCGGCAGCAGGAATCGGCCCATCGTATCGGTGACGCCGACCAGCAGCGCGCCGAAAAGCGCTCCCTTGATCGACCCAATGCCGCCGATGACGATCACCACGAAGGCGAGGATGAGCACCGGCTCGCCCATGCCGACCTGCACCGATTGCAGCGCGCCGACCATGGCGCCGGCAAGTCCTGCGAGCGCGGCGCCGAGCGCGAAGACCACCGTATAAAGTGTGCGGATATCGACGCCGAGCGCGCCGATCATCTCCCGATCGCTTTCGCCGGCGCGGATGCGCATCCCGAGACGCGTCCTTGAGATCAGCATGTAGAGCCCGAAGGCGACCAGCGCCCCGGCAGCGATGATCGCCAGGCGATAGACCGGATACTGCAACCCACCTGGCAACATGACAGCGCCGCCCAGAATGGGCGGAATATCGAGATAGAGCGGGAAAGAGCCGAAGAGCCAGCGCATGCCTTCGGAAAAAATCAGGATCAAGGCGAAGGTGGCAAGCACCTGATCCAGGTGGTCGCGGTCGTAGAGCCTGCGTATGACGAGAAGTTCGACGAGCGCGCCGGCGGCGGCCGCGGCAATCAGGCTGGCGACGAGACCGATCCAGAAGGAGCCGGTCGCGGCCGCCACCGCGGCGCAGGCGAAAGCGCCGACCATATAGAGCGAGCCGTGTGCAAGATTGATCAGGCCCATGACGCCGAAGATCAGCGTCAGCCCGGCAGCCATGAGAAACAACATGACGCCGAGCTGAAGGCCGTTCAGCAACTGCTCGAGAGCAAGAGCAAGGGTCACAAGCAGACCTTACATCTTGCAGTCTTTGGCATAGGCATCGCCATGATCGGTGAAGATCTTCTCCACCGTCTTGTTGGTGAGCACATCGCCATCCTTCACCACTTCCGTGACATAGATGTCCTGGATCGGATGCTGGTTGGTGTTGAACTTGAAGTTTCCACGCGGCGATTGGATGTCGGCTTTCAGAAGTTCGGCGCGGAACGCATCGGTATCCTTGACGTCCGCCTTGCCAGCCGCCGACAGGATGAGCTGCGCCGCGTCATAGGCCTGGACGGCATAGATCGACGGCAGGCGGTTATATTCCTTCTGGAAATCCGTCAGGAACTTCTTGCTCGCCGGATTGTCGAAGTCCGGAGCCCACTGGCCGGATGCCTTGACGCCCAGCGCCGCATCGCCGATCGCCGGCAGCACGTCCTGGCTGAAGGAGAAGCCCGGGCCCATGACCGGAATATCGACGCCCGATTGGGCGAACTGTTTCATGAAGGCGATGCCCATGCCGCCGGGCAGAAAGATGAAGATGCCGTCGGCGCCGGAAGCGCGCATCTGGGCGATCTCGGCGGCATAATCCGTCTGCCCTACCTGGGTGTAGACCTCTGCTGCGACTTCGCCCTTGTAATAGCGCTTGAAGCCGGTGAGCGAGTCCTTACCCGCGGGATAGTTCGGCGCCATGATGAACATCTTCTTGTAGCCCTTGTTGGCGTATTCGCCCATGGCTTCGTGAAGATTGTCGTTCTGGTAGGCGGCGTTGAAATAAAGCGGGTTGCACTTCTCGCCGGCAAGTGCGGCCGGCGCGGCATTGGTGGAGACGTAGAGCTTGCCCTGGGCCACCGCGCTCGGAGCCACGGCCATCAGAAGGTTCGACCAGACGATGCCGGTCAGGATGTCCACCTCGTCGCTCTGGATCATCTTATCGGCGATCTGCACGGCCAGTTCCGGCTTCTGCGCATCGTCCTCGGTGACGACCTCGATCTCCTTGTTTCCGGAATTCTTGATCGCCAGCATGAAACCGTCACGGGTATCGATGCCGAGCCCGGCGCCGCCACCTGAAAGCGTGGTGATCATGCCGATCTTCAGCGGTTCGGCCATGGCAAGGCCGGAGACCCCGAGGCTCAAGGCCAGCGTGGCCGCAGCAAGACTTTTATTCATTTTATGGCTCCCAGTTGTTTTATTGTTCCCATAATTCACACTCGCTGCGAAACTTCCACCATCTCGATACCGCGAAGATGTTTTTATTCTCAGGCTTTCAGGCTCTTGCGGCCTGTTTCAGCCTAAACCGCTGGATCTTTCCCGATTCCGTCTTGGGCAATGCATCGGTGAAGACAATCGACCGCGGATACTTGTAGGGTGCAATCACGCTCTTCACATGTTCCTGTAAAAGCTTCACCAGCGCATCGCAGGCAGCGGAAGGATCGGCCAGCACGACATGCGCCTGAACGATCGTGCCCCTTTCGGCGTCCGGCGCCCCGATCACCGCACATTCCAGTACGGCCTCGTGCTTGAGAAGTGCTGCCTCCACCTCCGGGCCGGCGATATTGTAACCGGCCGAAACGATCATGTCGTCGGAGCGGGCAGCGAAATGGAAATAGCCGTCCTCGTCCTGGGCGAAGGAATCGCCGGTCAGGTTCCAACCGTCGCAGACATAATCCTTCTGCCGCTCGTCGGCGAGATAGCGGCAGCCGATCGGTCCCCTGACGGCAAGCCGCCCTATCGTGCCGACCGGTATCTCATTCATGTCGTCATCGACTATCTTCGCCTCAAAGCCCTTGATCGGCCTGCCGGTGCAGGCGGGTTTCGCATCGCCGAGATGGTTGGAGATGAAGATGTGCAGCATCTCGGTGGAGCCGATTCCATCGAGGATCGGCTTGCCGGTCTTGCGCGTCCATTCCTCGAAGACAGGTGCCGGCAAGGTCTCTCCGGCGGAAACGGCGATGCGGAGCGAGGAGAGATCGGCGCCTTGGTCCAAAGCGGCGAGCATGGCGCGATAGGCGGTAGGTGCGGTGAAGCTGATTGTCGCCTTGTAGGTCTCGATGATCTCGATCATCTTCGGAGGCGTCGCCTGTTCCAGGAGCGTGGCAGCCGCGCCGAAGCGCAAGGGAAAGATCGCCAGCCCGCCAAGCCCGAACGTAAAGGCAAGCGGCGGCGAGCCAACGAAGACATCCTCCGGCGTGACGTTCAGCACTTCCTTGGCATAGGCGTCGGCGATGACCAGAATATCGCGATGGAAATGCATGGTGGCCTTCGGCACGCCCGTGGAGCCGGAGGTAAAGCCGAGCAGCGCCACGTCGTCCCGGCCGGTCTTCACCGCATCGAAGCGGACCGGCTTGTTCAATGCGGCACGGTCAAGTTCAGCGTCATGATTGGCGGTGCCATCGAAGCCGATGACCTGCTTCAGGAAGGTGCTTTCCTTGGCGGTCGCGACCAGTTCGTCCATCAGCCGCGTGTCGCAAAGCGCCATGGAGACTTCGGCCTTGTCTATGATCTTGCTCAGCTCCCCGGCGCGCAGCATAGGCATTGTGTTGACCACCACCGCGCCTGCCTTTGTCGCCGCGAGCCAGCAGGCGACCATGGCGGGATTGTTGGCCGAACGGATGAGCACGCGGTTTCCGGGCTTCAGGCCGTAATCCTCGACAAGCGCCCGCGCGATGCGGCTCGTCCAGTCGGAAAGCTCCTTGTAGGTGCGGCGGCGACCATTGCCGATCAGCGCCGTATGGTCCCCGAAGCCTCGCTCGACCATTCGGTCGGTGAGCTCGACTGCGGCATTCAGCCATTCGGGATAGTCGAAGCCATCAAGCTTGAGTTCAGGCCACTGATCCGCCGGCGGAAGATTGTCGCGCGCAAATGAATCCAGATGGCCTGTCGGTCCCAGCATCGTCCATGTTCCCACTCGTTCTGATGCGGTCGGCCGGTGGGAGGCTTTGCCTCCTCGGGCCCGATCGCGCGCGGCTTTTCGCCTTTTTGGTGAGAATTGCACCGCCTTCCGCGTCTGGCAAGAGAGAAATTTTAAGTTTGTAATAATTTTCGAAGCGGCGGTTTTCAGCACTTCGCGCCTTCCGTCGAGCGTGCTGCGGTGCCAGTATGCCTGCGGAAGAAGACGAGGAGTAGCAGGCATGCGCCACCGCATAACCGACTGGAACGATGCCTATGCCAACGGTCCGAACATCCCCGGCGGGGAGCGCTGGCCGGGGCTCTGGGTGGAGCCCGCGCGGCATTATCGCGACGTGCTGATGGATACCGGGCGGGCCAGGCTCGACATCGCCTACGGCCCAGGAGAGCGCAACCGCCTCGACCTCTTCCTTCCGATCGGCGATCCCGTCGGCCTCGTCGTCTTCGTGCATGGCGGTTTCTGGCTGAGGCTCGACCGGGGCTATCTATCTCATCTGGCGCGCGGGCCGGTGGAACATGGTTATGCGGTCGCGATGCCTTCCTATACGCTCTGTCCGGATATCCGCATTTCCGGCATCACCGCCGAAATCGGCGCCGCGATTTCCGAGGCTTCGGCCATCGTGGGCGGGCCGATCCGCCTCATCGGCCATTCGGCGGGCGGACAGCTGGTGACGCGGATGATATCGACGACCTCGCCGCTTGCCGAACCGGTGCTGGAACGCATCGTCAAGACGGTTTCGCTATCGGGCCTGCACGATCTGAGGCCGCTTATACACACCGGCATGAACAAGAGCCTGAGGATCGACCGGCAGGAAGCCTGGCGGGAAAGCCCGGCGCTTCTCGAGCCGCTGTCCGGCGTCCGGCTCACCTGTTGGGTCGGCGGAGCCGAGCGCTCGGAGTTTATCCGGCAAAGCGCTCTTCTTGCCAATATCTGGAAAGGACTGGGTGCCGAGACGGATTATGTCGAGGAGCCCGATAAGCATCACTTCACCATCGTCGATGGCCTGGCCGATCCGCGCCACCCGATAGTGGGCGCCCTGCTATCCTGAAGTGCCTCAAAGCGAAGCGGCGGCGCGGGCGGCCTGGTCGTAATGGCCGGAGAGCGCCCTGAGCCGGGCGGCGACTTCCGAAAGGCTCTCGGCGGAGACCTCGGTCGCGAGCACCGAGCGGACGAGCAATGCCTCGCGCAATGATTTGTATCGGGCGCAGGCGTCGGCGCCCGCCTCCGTGACGCTGACCAGCTTTTCCTTGCCGCGCCGGCCGGACTTGATGAGCTTCAGGCGCTCGAGCTTTTTCAGGGCGTAGGTCACGACATGGGTGTCCTCGATATTCAGCACGAGGCAGATATCGGCGAGCGTCTTGGGCTTGTTGCGGCTGTTGATATTGTGGAGCACGAGGATATCCACCGGAGAGAGGTCCGGCACGCCAGAGGCGGCCATGCACCGCACCATCCAGCGGCTGAAGGCATGGTTCAACATGATAAGCCCGAACTCGATCTCGGAAAGAGCCGGCAATGCGCCGCTCGCCAGATGTCCCGAGGACACGATCGGCCCGAACTGATCCTTCGACGACATGACTCTCCTCCCGGAAAAACGAGGGCGCC
>NZ_JBHFJG010000010.1:84929-103580 GCF_057559155.1 Rhizobium moroccans
CCCGCCCCGCCTCAAGATCACATCTTGCTGTAAGCGTCCAGAATGGCCTTGCCCCCGTCGCCGGCCTTGGCGGCCCAATCCTCGGTGAGCTTGGCGCCGACTTCGGCAAGGCCGGTCTTCAGCTCCTTGCTCGGCGCGACCACCTGCATGCCGTTCTGCTTCAACGCATCCATATAGGCGGCTGTCTTTTCGACCCCGAGACCGAAGCCGCGCGTTTCCGCTGCGGCGGCAGCGTCGATGACGGCCTTCTGGACGGCCGGATCAAGCGCCTCGAAAGCTTCCTTGTTCACGAAGACGACATTCTTCGGGATCCAGGCCTGGGTGTCGTAGTAATGGGTCAGCGACTCCCAGATTTTCGAATCGACCCCGGTCGCGCTCGATGTCATCAGGCCGTCCACGACGCCCGTGGCCAGTGCCTGCGGCAGTTCGGCTGCCTGGATTGTCACGGGCTGGGCGTTGACGAGTTCGGCGATGCGTGCGGTGCCGACATTATAGGCACGCCACTTGAGACCGGCGAGATCGGCGACCGAGTTCAGCTCCTTCTTGGTGAAGATGCCCTGCGGCGGCCAAGGGGTCGCATAAAGGAGCTTCAGGCCCTGCTCGTCGAGCGCCTTTTCAATCGCCGGCTTGGAGGCCTCCCAAAGCTTCTTCGACTGCTCGAAGCTGGTGGCGAGGAACGGCACGACATCGATGCCGAAAACCGGGTTCTCGTTCTCGTGCAGCGAGATCAGCACTTCGCCGGCCTGAGCCTGGCCGGTCTGCACCGCGCGCTTGATATCGGGCGCCTTGAAGAGCGAGGCATTCGGATGGACGGCGATCTTCAATGCGCCGTTGGTGGCCGCATCCACGTCCGAGGCGAACTGGCTGAGGTTCTGGACATGGTAGTTCGCCGGCGGATAGGCCGAGGGCAGGACCCAGGTGGTCTGCGCCAGTGCGGAGCCTGCGGCGGCGAAGATCGCCGCGGTGACAAGCCCCGTTCGAACGAGGCTGGAGATCATCGGTTTCATCTCATTCCCCTTTTTGCAAGTTAACCCGGGAAGGCCATTTTCGGCAGAACCATCACGATATCCGGGAAGACCGTGATGATGGCGACCGTCGCCACAAGCAGGAAGAAGAAGGGCAGCGAGGCGCGCGCGACCGTCAGGCTATCACGCCCGCTCATCGTCTGCAGGACGAAGAGGTTGAAGCCGACCGGCGGCGATACCTCGGCCATCTCGACGATCAGCACCAGGAAGATGCCGAACCAGATGAGATCGAAACCCGCCTGCTGGATCATCGGCAGCACCACTACCGTCGTCAGCACGATCATCGACAGGCCATCGAGGGCAGCACCCAGCAGGATATACATGACCGTCAGCACGGCGATCAGTGCATAGGGGCTGAGATCGAAACTCTCCACCCAGGAGGCGAGAGCGTTCGGAATGCCGGTATAGCCCATGGCGATCGACATGAAGCCCGCGCCCGTCAGGATCAGCATGATCATGCAGGTGAGCCGGGTCGCGCCCATGACGCTGTCCCAGAAGGATTTCCAGGTCAGCGAACGGGACCATGCGGCGATCGCCAGCGATCCCAGCACTCCCCAGGCGGCGCATTCGGTTGCCGTCGCCCAACCGAGCAGCAGGGTTGCGAAGACCAAGGCAATGAGAAGGGCCACCGGGATGAGGTTTGCGGACTCCTTCAGCTTCTCTCTGAAGCTCATCTTCGGCGGCGCGGGCGGCGTCTTGTCCGGGTTCATGAGCGACCAGACGGCGATATAGCCGGAATAGAGCGCCATCACGATCAAGCTCGGCAGGAAGCCCGCAAGGAATATCTGGATGATCGAGACGTTCGCCGCAACGGCATAGACGACCATGGTGATCGACGGCGGAATGAGGATGCCGAGCGTGCCGGCACCGGCGAGCGAGCCGAGGCTCACCATCTCGTCATAGCCGCGCTTCTTCAATTCCGGCAGGGCGATCTTGGCGATCATGGCGGTCGTGGCCGCCGAAGAGCCGGAGATCGAGCCGAACAGGCCGCAACCCAGCACGTTCACATGCATCAGCCGGCCCGGCAGCCAGCCGAGCCAGGGCGACAGGCCGCGGAACATCTCTTCCGAAAGCCGCGTCCGAAACAGGATTTCGCCCATCCAGATGAACAGAGGAAGGGCTGCCAGCGACCAGGAGGCGCTGCCGCTCCAGGAATTGGTGGCAAGCACCGCGCCGATCGGAATGCCCTGCACGAAGAGCATGGCGATCCAGCCGCAGATCAGGAGCGCAATGCCTATCCAGACACCGCCCGTCAGCAGCGCCAGCAGGGCAAACAGAACGATGCCCGCGATTTCAACGAGTTCCAGCGTTCCCATCGATCAGGCCCCGCTCTGGATGGCGCGTTCGATGACTTCCTCGGCGGTTTCCGGCGCCGGTTTCTCATATCGCGGCATGCCGCCGAAAAGCACATGCACAAGCTCATCCACGAAGGCGATCGCCAGGATGACAAGCCCTCCACAGAAGCCGAGCTGAGGGATCCACAAGGGAACCGCGATGACACCCTGGGACAGATCGTTGAAGCGGAACGAGGTCCGCGTCATGTCGACCGCGTACCAGGCGAAATAGATGACGGCCGCGGTGCCGATCGCCAGCGCGACCACTTCCATGACTTGCCGCATGGGCCCTTTGATCCGCTCGATCAGCAGACCGACCCGGATCATCTCGCCGGATCGGAACGTATGCGCAAGGCCGAGGAAGGCGGTTGCCGCCATGCACCAGGAGGCGAAATCATCACCCGCCGGCACGTCGATCCCGAGCGGACGCCCGGCCGAAAGCGCCAGCATGATGAGAAAGATCGCAATCAGGAAAAGCCCGGCCAACCATCCGGAGACGAGATAGAGGTAGTCGAGCGACTTTCGGAGCCATTCCGGCAGGACGCTGTGACGCGGATCAACGGAAGACATGCGACGTCCTCCCGGCACATGCACGGCATAAGATCATGATCGGCTCCCCTCGGTTGCCGTTGTCAGGCAGGCTCTTTACGACCTTTTGCCCTTTCGACAGGCATGATGCTTCAATGGGCATTTTCCTGTCAACTAAACATTGACGTTTTATCGACGAACTGTTTTCGTTGCCAAAACGGTTTCCAATAAGAGGCGGAACATGGGCAGCGGCAAATGGGATTTCTGGATCGATCGCGGCGGCACCTTTACCGATGTCGTCGGACGCAAGCCGGACGGATCGCTCACCGCGCACAAGGTGCTTTCCGAAAATCCCGAAGCCTATCGCGATGCCGCCGTGCATGGCATCCGCGAACTGCTCGACATACCTGCGGGCGCGCCGATCCCATCCGAACTCATCGGCGCGGTGAAGATGGGCACCACCGTCGCCACCAATGCGTTGCTCGAGCGGAAGGGCGAACGGACGCTGCTCGTGACCACCCGCGGCTTCCGCGATGCGCTGGCGATCGGCTATCAGGCGCGCGCCGATATCTTCGCCAAGAAGATCATCAAGCCGGAACTGCTCTATTCCGCTGTCGTCGAGGTAGACGAGCGCATGCGCGCCGATGGCACGGTGGAAGCTGCGCCTGAGGAGGCGGCAATCCGCAAGGAGTTACAACAGCAGTTCGACGCCGGCCTCCGCGCGGTCGCCATCGTCTTCATGCATGCCTATCGTTATCCGGCTCACGAACAGCTCGTCGCCCGCATCGCGCGCGAAATCGGCTATACCCAAGTCTCCGTCAGCCACGAGGTTTCGCCGCTCATCAAACTGGTCGGCCGGGGCGATACGACGGTTGTCGACGCCTATCTCTCACCGATACTGCGGCGCTACGTCGACCAGGTGGCGGGCGAACTCGGTGCCGACGAAGAGAACGGCCCGCAACTGATGTTCATGCAATCCTCGGGCGGGCTTACCGCCGCGCGCCTCTTCCAGGGCAAGGATGCGATCCTCTCGGGTCCGGCCGGCGGCGTGGTCGGCGCTGTCGAAACCTCCCGACTTGCCGGCTTCGAACGCATGATCGGCTTCGACATGGGCGGCACGTCGACGGATGTCTCCCATTACGACGGCGAGCTGGAGCGGTCCTTCGAAACGGAGGTCGCCGGCGTGCGCATGCGCGCGCCGATGATGTCGATCCACACGGTCGCAGCCGGCGGCGGCTCGATCCTGCATTTCGAAAATGGCCGCTTCCGCGTCGGCCCCGATTCTGCCGGTGCCAATCCGGGGCCAAAGGCCTATCGTCGCGGCGGACCGCTCACCGTCACGGACGCCAACGTCATGCTCGGCAAGCTCTCGCCGAAGCTCTTTCCGCCGATTTTCGGTCCGAACCGCGACCAGCCGCTCGATGCGGATGTGGTGCGCGCCGCCTTCGAGGAGATGGCGAAGGTGGTCGGCGACGACCGCTCGCCGGAGGAAGTGGCCGACGGTTTTCTCGCCATCGCGGTGGAGAACATGGCCAACGCGGTGAAAAAGATCAGCGTGCAGCGCGGCTATGACGTGACGCAGTACGTGCTGACCTCCTTCGGCGGCGCCGGTGGCCAGCATGCCTGCCTGACGGCCGATGCGCTCGGCATATCGACCGTGCTGATCCACCCCTTTTCCGGCATTCTTTCAGCTTATGGGATGGGGCTCGCCGATATCCGCGCCACCCGCCAGCGCACCATCTCCGAAGGACTGGCGGAAGCACTCGAAACGCTTGTCCCGATCCGCGAGGAACTTACCGCCAGCGTTCTGGAAGAGATGATAAGCCAAGGCGTTTCCGAAGCCGATACCGACGTTCTGCACCGGGCCCATCTGCGTTACCAGGGCACGGATACGACCCTGCCGATCACTCTCGGCGATGCCGCCGACATGATCGCAGCCTTCGAGACGGCGCATAGGAAACAGTTCGGATTCATCTTCGAAAACCGCGAGATCATCTTCGAGGCTTACGAAGTCGAGGCGATCGGCGGCGGCGCCGATTCCGCCGAGCCGGAATTCATCCTGGATGCCGCTGCTCCGGTTGCTGCCGAAGAGACGAAGTTCTTCTCCGGTGGCGCGTGGCGCGAAGCGCCGGTCTACAAGCGAAGCGACATCAAGCCCGGTGCCCGCGCGAGCGGACCATGCCTCATCATCGAACCGCACCAGACGATCGTGGTGGAGGACGGCTGGGCCTTCGAGATCACCAGGCTCAATCATGTCGTGCTGAATCGCGTGGCGGCGCTTTCCCGCGCCAAGCCGATCGGTACGGAGGCCGATCCGGTGCTGCTGGAGGTCTTCAACAATCTCTTCATGTCGATCGCCGAGCAGATGGGCGTGACGCTGCAGAACACCGCCTCCTCGGTCAACATCAAGGAACGTCTCGATTTCTCCTGTGCGGTCTTCGACGCCAGTGGCGCGCTGGTGGCCAACGCGCCACACATGCCGGTGCATCTCGGCTCCATGGACCGTTCGGTGGAGACGGTCATCGCGGCCAATAAGGGTAAGATCCGCCCTGGAGACGTGTTCGCGCTGAATGCGCCCTATAACGGCGGAACGCATCTGCCGGATATCACCGTCGTGACGCCAGTATTCGACGGCAGTGGCAAGGATATCCTCTTCTACGTCGCCTCGCGTGGCCATCATGCGGATGTCGGCGGCACGGCGCCGGGTTCGATGACGCCGCTCGCCACTACAGTGGACGAGGAAGGCGTGCTGTTCGACAACGTGCTTCTTGTGGATCAAGGCCGCTTCGACGAGACGGGCATCACGAAACTCCTTTCCGAGCACCCCTACCCGGCCCGCAACGTCGCCCAGAACGTCGCGGACTTGCGTGCCCAGATCGCCGCCAACGAAAAGGGCGTATACGAGATGCGCAAGATGATCGCGCAATTTGGCCTCGACGTGGTGCAGGCCTACATGGCCCATGTGCAGGACAATGCCGAGGAAAGTGTGCGCCGGGTTATCGAAAAGCTGAGCGATGCGGAGTTTTCCTACCCCACGGACCAGGGCAGCGCGATCAAGGTCAAGATCAGCGTCGATCGCGGAAGGCGCGAGGCTACCGTCGATTTCACCGGCACGAGCCCGCAGCAGAAGAACAACTTCAATGCGCCGGAACCCGTCACACGCGCCGCTGTGCTCTATGTCTTCCGCGTGATGGTGGAAAGCTCGATCCCCATGAACGCCGGCTGCCTTCGGCCGATCCGCATCGTCGTGTCGGAAGGCTCGATGCTGAAGCCGCAATATCCGGCCGCCGTCGTCGCCGGCAATGTGGAGACCAGCCAGCATGTCACCAATGCACTCTTCGGCGCGCTCGGTTCTCTGGCCGCCAGCCAGGGAACCATGAACAATCTGACCTTCGGCAACGAGATCTACCAGTATTACGAAACGCTGTGCTCGGGCTCGCCGGCCGGCCGGTTCAACGACGGGACGGGGTTTGCCGGTACGGATGCGGTGCATGTTCACATGACCAATTCGCGCCTTACCGATCCGGAAATTCTTGAGACGCGCTACCCGGTGCTGCTGGAAGATTTCCACATCCGGGAAAATTGGGGCGGCAAGGGGGAATTCGCCGCCGGCAACGGCACGAAGCGCACGATCCGCTTTCTGGAAAGGATGGATTGCGCCATCCTTTCCTCACACCGGACGATCCGCCCGCACGGGCTGGCGGGCGGCGAAGCGGGCGAGATGGGCCGGACCACGGTGCGGCGTCTCGACGGTACGTTCGAAGAGCTCGGCGGCTGCGCCCAGACCATCATCGAAGCGGGCGAGGCTGTTACAGTCCAGACGCCGACGGCAGGGGGCTATGGCAAAATCGTTTGATCTGCCGTAACCGGAGGGCATGAAACAGGTTGCGATCATCGGCGGAGGCCCGGCGGGACTGATGGCGGCGGAGGTGCTTTCCGCCGCCGGCCTCGGTGTTACGGCCTACGAGGCGATGCCGACCTTCGGGCGGAAATTCCTGCTCGCGGGAAAGTCCGGACTCAACATTACCCATTCGGAAGAGTTTTCGCGTTTTGCGGATCGTTTCGGCAAGGCTTCGGAGCGTCTGCGGCCCTCCCTCGAGGCATTTACCCCAAGCGACGTGCGGGAATGGGCCGCCGGCCTCGGCACGGAAACCTTCGTCGGCACGTCCGGCCGCGTCTTCCCCACGATCATGAAGGCTTCGCCGCTGCTTCGCACCTGGCTGCGCCGGCTGGAGGCGCAGGGCGTGACCTTGAAAACACGCCATCGCTGGACCGGCTTTGCGGAAGACGGTCATCGCTTCGAAACGACGGAGGGCGAGATCACCGTAAAGCCGGATGCCGTGCTTCTTGCGCTCGGCGGGGCGAGCTGGCCGAAGCTGGGCTCGGATGCCGCATGGGTGGACTGGTTTAGAGAGAAAGGCGTATCCATTCATCCCTTCCAACCCGCCAATTGCGGCTTCGATATCGCCTGGAGCGAGACGTTCCGTGAGCGCTTCGCCGGCGAGCCGCTGAAATCCGTCGCCGCAACTTCGAATGCGGGCACCTTTCAGGGCGAATTCGTGATCTCCAGGCATGGCGTCGAGGGAAGCCTCGTCTATGCCCATTCGGCAGCATTGCGCGATTGCCTTTCGGAGAAGGGGCAGGCCTCGCTCCTTCTCGACCTCATACCAGGGCGCACCGTCGAGCGCATTCAACGCGATCTCGCGCGGCAGGATGCCAAGGCGAGCTTTTCCAACCGGCTGCGCAAGGGGACGGGGCTGGAAGGCGTGAAGGCCGCTCTTCTGCGCGAGCTTCTCCCCGATGCCAATCGCATGGCTCCGGAAGAACTCGCGAAACTCATCAAGGCTCTGCCGATCCCCCTCCTTCGTCCCCGTCCGATCGCGGAAGCCATTTCGTCTGCCGGTGGCGTGGCCTGGAGCGAAATAGACGAAAACTTCATGCTGAAATCCGTGCCTGGCCTGTTTGCCGCCGGCGAGATGCTGGACTGGGAAGCGCCGACCGGCGGTTACCTACTCACCGCCTGTTTCGCCACCGGGCGCGCGGCGGCGCACGGAATAGCGGCATGGCTCGCACGACGGTGATGTGCGGCCACGTTGACATCGGCTGTATCCGGCTGCGACACAGGCAGCCATGTTCCTGATCTCGAAAATCTTCTGGCTCGTCGCCCAGCCGCTCTCGATCGCATTCCTGCTTGCCGTTCTTGCCGCCCTTCTCGGCTTTTTCGGCTGGCGTAAATTCTCCGGCGCCGCATCGCTGCTGGCAGCACTCGTGCTCTTCGTGACACTCTATACGACCAGCGGGGCGGTCGCCCTTCAGGTTCTGGAAAACCGCTTTGCAAAGCCATCCGCCGATCCCGCCGAGCTTTCCTGCATCATTGTGCTCGGCGGAGCGCTCGAAAACGAGGTGACAACCTCCCGCGGCGGCACGGAATTCAACCAGGCCGCCGATCGTTACGTCGAGACATTGCGGCTTGCGCTCAAATATCCGCAGGCCCGTATCCTGGTTTCGGGCGGCGACGGATCGCTCAGCGGCGAGTATGAGGGTGAATCGGAAGCCTCTGAACGCTTCTTCGCGGCCTTCGGCATCTCGCCCGCCCGGCTCGTCAAGGAGAACGCGTCGCGCACGACCTACGAGAACACGCGGCAGACCTCGGAGGTGCTGTCGCGGGAGGGTCTGAGCGATTGCCTGCTCGTAACCTCCGCCTTCCATATGCCACGAGCGATGGGCCTCTTCCGCAAGGCGGGCATATCCGTCACTCCCTGGCCGGTCGATTACCGCACCAGCGGCATCGCGACGCTTTCACTCGATTTCACTCAGCCGACCTCCAACGCGCAGCTCACCGCGACAGCCCTGTGCGAATGGATCGGACTTTTCGCCTATTACCTGACCGGCCGCATCGACGAGATTTTCCCGCGCTGAGGTCTCACTTCTTGGAGATGGTGACGAAGCGGCCGCCGCGAACACGAACGCGCATCACGCAAGGCTCCGTGTCGGTCCGGTCGCAAAAGCGCGGGTGCATCTTCAGCATGAAAACCATGTTGCCGAAATACTTGACGAAGTCATAGCCGTAGATCCGGGCCGTGGCGATCATGAAATAGCCGCCCTCCTTGGCCTGGAGATAGAAATTATAGGGGCAGCCGTCCTCATCGCAGGCAGAGCCTTTCGCGCCGTTGCAGGTGAGTTCGGCATGATTGGCCACCGCATCGATAATGCCATCGTTGTTGATGTCGAAGCGCCTGATGAAATCGGGGCCGAAATCGGCCGTCTCACATTGCTGGCGGAAGTGATCCTTCTCGTAGATCTCCGGATCGCTCAGCAACTGCTGCTGGGCAAATGAGCTGGCTGGAACGAAGACGAGCGCGGCCAGGTACAGGGCGACGACCAACAACTTCTTCACGGCGGTCATTCCTCGAAATTTCATCTGTTCAAAGCTGGCCACCCCGGATGACGGGCAT
The DNA here is from genome assembly GCF_057559155.1 of Rhizobium moroccans. Classification (NCBI taxonomy): domain Bacteria; kingdom Pseudomonadati; phylum Pseudomonadota; class Alphaproteobacteria; order Hyphomicrobiales; family Rhizobiaceae; genus Rhizobium; species Rhizobium moroccans. Next base: position 94,272 of record NZ_JBHFJG010000010.1, read on the forward strand.
GGCTGGCGATGCGTATGCTACGGCCGCGCACTTGCGCGACGCTTGCTCGCGTTTGGAAGGGAGACTGAAATGTTCCTGCTGACGGTTCTCGATTATGCGGGGATCGCGGTCTTCGCCGCGACGGGCGCGCTCGCAGCTTCCCGCAAACAGCTCGATCTCATCGGCTTTCTGTTCTTCGCGGCCATGACCGGGCTCGGCGGCGGAACCGTGCGAGATCTTGTGCTCGGCTTAAATCCGGTATTCTGGGTGGACGATCCCACCCATATCCTCGTCTGTGTGCTGATAGGTATCCTCCTGTTCTTCACGGCCCATCGGGTAGAGTCACGCTATCGGCTGCTGATCTGGCTCGATGCCGTGGGGCTTGCCGCCTACAGCGTCATTGGCGCGGACAAAGGACTTGCCGCCACCGGCTCCACGACCATCGCCATTATCATGGGAGCGCTCACCGCGACTTTCGGCGGCATCATGCGCGATCTCATTGCCCACGAGCCTTCCGTGCTGCGTCGGCCGGAAATCTATATCACCGCGGCGCTTGCCGGCGCATGCGGCTTCACAGCCGGCCAGGCGCTTGGCCTACCGGAATATCTAAGCTTGGCGCTGGGAGTCACGGTCGCATTCGGGCTACGCGGCGGCGCGATCCACTACGGCTGGACCTTGCCGCGCTACAAGCCGCGGCCCGGAAGACTTCCGGAGGATTCATTGAAGAACCGGGATAGGTAAGGACCGTCAGGCCCTTTTTTCCCTCAGGCGGATGATGACGTCCACATGGGCTATTTCCATGCCCTCGGGAGCCTCAGGCAGATTTCCGATCGCGATATTGCTGACGGGAATATCGAGCACCTCGTTTCGGCCCTCCACGAAGAAATGGTGGTGATCGGAAACATTGGTGTCGAAATAGGTCTTGGCGCTCTCGACGGCGAGCACTCTGATCATACCGGCTTCGGTAAACTGATGCAGCGTGTTGTAGACCGTCGCCAGCGAAACCGGAACGCCGGCCGATTGAGCCTCCTCATGGAGCTCCTCGACCGTCAGGTGGCGGTCTCCCTTCGCGAATAGGAGATCGGCAAGCGCTACGCGCTGACGCGTCGGACGCAGCCCGCAATCGCGCAGTCTCGTCTCGATGTCGGTGGCGGCTTCTGCCATAGTGCCGGTGAGCTCCTGAATCCCGAGGGTTACGTTGTATCTTGACTTTCGGATATAACTTTTACGGCAGGCGCTTTCAATAGTTCGCAAGGGGCAGCTCGGGCCGGCGGCGGCTAAAAACGCGTTATTTGGGCACTTTGCCTCTGGTTTGCATCGATGGCTTCCTATATGCGGACCTGAGTGGGCAAGGTCTCCGCCCCGCCCTTCGGGTGGAGCCTGGCTATCGTCGAGCTTCATTTTCTGCCGATCTTGCTCTAAAGCTTCGGGGCGACGGCAAGAGGGGGTACAGGAAATTTAATGGAAACCAGACAGTCCAGCTTCACCTACGAAGAACTCCTCGCCTGTGCACATGGCGAACTGTTCGGACCTGGCAATGCGCAGTTGCCCCTGCCGCCCATGCTGATGGTACACCGAATCACGGATATATCGGAAACGGGCGGTGCCTTCGACAAGGGCTATCTTCGCGCCGAATACGACGTGCGTCCCGAAGACTGGTATTTCCCTTGCCATTTCGAAGGCAACCCGATCATGCCGGGCTGCCTTGGCCTGGACGGCATGTGGCAGTTGACCGGTTTCTTCCTCGGCTGGCTGGGTGAAGAAGGCCGCGGCATGGCGCTTTCGACCGGCGAAGTGAAGTTCAAGGGCATGGTCCGTCCGCATACGAAGCTGCTGGAATACGGCATCGACTTCAAGCGCGTCATGCGTGGTCGCCTGGTGCTGGGTACCGCCGACGGCTGGCTGAAGGCAGACGGCGAAACCATTTATCAGGCGACCGATCTTCGCGTGGGTCTGTCGAAAGACAAGGTGGCCTGACCGGCCCCTGTCCAACCGCAACAGTCAAAAGGTCCGAGAAATGAGACGGGTAGTTGTTACAGGTCTCGGTATCGTTTCCTCCATCGGAAGCGACGCCGCTGAAGTCACCGAATCCCTGCGCCACACGAAATCCGGCATTTCCTTCTCGCCGGATTTCGCCGAGCACGGCTTCAAGTGCCAGGTCTGGGGCAGGCCGACGCTCGATCCGACCGACCTGGTCGATCGACGCGCCATGCGCTTCCTGTCGCAAGGCGGCGCCTGGAACCATGTCGCCATGAAACAGGCGATCGCCGATTCCGGCCTGGAGGAGAAAGATTACAGCGAGAACGAGCGCACCGGCATCATCATGGGTTCGGGCGGGCCTTCCACCCGCACGCTGATCGAAGCTGCCGACATCACCATCAAGAACAACAGCCCGAAGCGGATCGGCCCCTTCGCCGTGCCGAAGGCCATGTCCTCGACGGCTTCGGCCACGCTCGCCACCTGGTTCAAGATCCACGGCGTCAACTATTCCATCTCCTCGGCCTGCTCCACTTCGGCCCATTGCATCGGCAATGCCGCTGAAATGATCCAATGGGGCAAGCAGGACGTGATGTTCGCCGGCGGACACGAGGACCTCGACTGGACCATGTCGAACCTCTTCGATGCCATGGGCGCCATGTCCACCAAGTACAACGATCGGGCGGAAAAGGCCTCTCGCGCCTATGACGTCGACCGGGACGGCTTCGTTATCGCTGGCGGCGCGGGCGTGCTCGTCCTTGAGGAACTGGAACATGCCAAGGCACGCGGCGCGAAGATCTACGCCGAAATCTCCGGCTATGGTGCGACCTCGGACGGTTACGACATGGTAGCTCCGTCGGGCGAAGGTGCGGTGCGCTGCATGCGGCAGGCGCTTTCGACCGTCAAGGGCGAGATCGACTATATCAACACGCACGGCACCTCGACGCCGGTGGGCGACAGCAAGGAAATCGGCGCCATCCGCCAAGTCTTCGGGACCAAGGTTCCCCACATCCAGTCGACCAAGTCGCTGACCGGCCATTCGCTCGGCGCGGCAGGCGTGCAGGAATCGATCTACGGCTTGCTGATGATGCAGGAGCGCTTCATCGGCGAAAGCGCCCATATCGAAAACCTCGATCCGGAATTCGACGGTGTCCCGATCGTCCGCAAGCGCATCGACGATGCCAAGATCGACACCATCCTCTCCAACTCCTTCGGCTTCGGCGGCACCAATGCCACCCTCGTCTTCCAGCGCTTCAATGGTTAACTCGATGACGGGACTTATGCAGGGCAAGCGCGGCCTCATCATGGGGGTCGCCAACAATCATTCCATCGCCTGGGGCATTTCGAAGGCCGTCGCCGCGCAGGGCGCAGAACTCGCCTTCACCTTTCAGGGCGAGGCGCTCGGCAAACGCGTGAAGCCGCTTGCCGCCGAACTGGGCTCGGATTTCGTCCTGCCCTGCGATGTCGAGGACATCGCGTCCGTCGATGCCACCTTCGCTTCCATCAAGGAGCGCTGGGGCAAGCTCGATTTTCTGGTGCACGCGATCGGCTTTTCGGACAAGAACGAGCTGAAGGGTCTCTACGCGGACACCACGCGCGCGAACTTCAGCCGGACCATGGTGATCTCCTGCTTCTCGTTCACGGAAGTCGCCAAGCGCGCCGCGGATCTGATGACGGATGGCGGTTCGATGCTGACCCTCACCTATGGCGGTTCGGTGCGGGTCATCCCGAACTACAACGTCATGGGCGTTGCCAAGGCGGCGCTCGAATCTTCGGTACGCTATCTGGCAGCCGATTACGGTCCGAACAATATCCGCGTCAACGCGATTTCCGCCGGTCCGGTCCGCACCCTCGCGGGCGCGGGCATTTCCGATGCGCGGGCCATGTATTCCTGGAACCAGAAGAACGCACCGCTGCGCCGCACGGCGACCATCGAGGATATCGGCGGCTCCGCGCTCTACCTTCTCTCCGGCCTTTCGAACGGCGTAACCGGTGAAATCCACTATGTGGATGCGGGCTACAACATAACCTCGCTGCCGACGCTTGAGCGGCTGCGCCACGCCGACGCGGAATAAACCGGCGTGAGGGGATGCCCGCTTCGGCGGGCTTCCCGGTTCACAGGAGTGCAACATCTCGCACTTGGCGGCTTCGGCCGTTTTAGCCACCCTTGGCTCAACGCGTTTCAACGCTAAATGGAAACGCTGTGACAATGGAGTGTGGCGATGGCGACAAGTCCCGTATTGGAAAACCAGCGTCCGATAGCGACGGGAGCGATGATCGTCGCGCTGCGCGACGATGCCGACCTAGCCGACTGCGTCCGTATCATGGAGCGGCAGACGGAATCTGAGGTCAGCGTCAGCACATTCGGCGGGCAAGAAAACGCCGCCATCTCCGCGGACAAGGTGACGTTTTTCCCCGAATTGCAGACCGCCTTCATTCCTCGCGCAATTGCGGCGCGGCATGCATCCAGGATGATCGAGCTCGTCAACGAGGAAGCGATCCTCGAAGCCCGGCCGGAATTCTTCGTCTTCCTCCAGCAGCAGTTCGTCGACAGTCAGGATTCGACATGGGGCATAGCGGCTGTCGGCGCACATGAGACCTCCCTTACCGGGGAAGGCATCAAGATCGCCGTTCTCGATACAGGAATCGATCTGAAGCATCCCGATTTTGCCGAGCGCACCATCGTCACGCAGAGCTTCGTCGCCGGCGAAACGGTAAACGATCAGCAGGGCCACGGCACCCATTGCGCCGGCACAGCGGCAGGAAAAGCGGTCGATCCAGGCGTTCCCCGTTATGGTGTGGCGCCCGATGCAAGCCTCTTCGTCGGCAAGATCCTCAACAATCGAGGTTTCGGAACCGAAAGCGATATCATCAACGGAATGAACTGGGCGATCGGCCAGAAGTGCGAAATCATCTCGATGTCGGTCGGCGGCCCGGTGAGGCCAGGTGAACGCCACAGTCTTCTCTACGAGCGGATCGGAAAGCTTGCGCTCAGAAATGGCAGCCTCATCGTCGCGGCTGCCGGCAACGAAAGCAACCGTAGCCTGGGCTTCATCGCCCCGGTCGCAAGCCCGGCCAATGCGCCAAGCATCCTCGCAGTCGGAGCGGTCGACGGAGCTCTCGACGTGGCATCGTTTTCCTCCGGCGGCGTCAATCCCGAGGGCGGCGAGGTCGATATCGCAGCTCCCGGCGTCGGCATCTTCTCGAGCGTTCCCCTTCCGCAGAAATACCGGACCCTGATGGGCACCAGCATGGCCTGCCCGCATGTTGCCGGCGTGGCGGCGCTCTGGGCGCAATCGGACCCGTCGCTGCGCGGCAGCGCGCTCTGGTCGGCCCTGCAGCAGAATGCAAAAGCTCTGGCCCTGGAAAGCCGCGACGTCGGTTCCGGCCTCGTGCAGGCGCCGAAGACACGGGGCGGCCAACGACAAGTTTGAATGCCTACCGCAGAGGGGCTATATTGGCATGGAGGACGGGCGTGGTTTCACGCCTCGTCGCATGAAACTCGGGCATCCTTATCACCCGATACCGGGCGGAAAGCCTATCGCCATGAAAAGCTTGTACTATTCCATCGTCGTCGACGAGACGCATCTTGCGCAAACGAATTCGATCGCCGAGGCCGCCAGCGCCCGCGGCTTCGAGGTCAGGCAAGTCGTATCGGAGATCGGCGCGATCTTCGGCTGCGCCGATCAGGCAACGCTCGAGCGATTGCAGCAGATTCCCGGCGTCGAAGAGATACGGCCCTGCGAGGACATCCAGCTCCCGACATTCGATCCTTCCACGCCGCAGTAGAGCTATCTCAGCCTCAGCGCTTCGCCCACAATACCTTGAAGCGGGCATTGCGGCAGGTCTCCCCATGCTCGCGGAATTCGCTCGCAAGCACCGGCTCGTAAGGAAGGCCCCGATTGGCCACCAGCAATAGCCGCCCCCCGCCCCTGAGAGCGGAAGCGGCGGCGCGGATCATCGCTCTGCCGAGTTCCGGATCGGCGGCTTGCGCCTCGTGAAAGGGCGGATTCATGACGATAAGGTCATATTTTTCCCTTACCGGCTCGCCACCCAGGTCGTGCCAGAAGAAACGCGCATGCAGATCCGGGCAGTTGCGGGCGAGATTCCTCTTCGCGAACTCCAGCGCCCGATGATCCGCTTCATAGAGATCGATACGGTTCACCCGCGGAGATTTCTCCGCCAGCATGACCGAGAGATAGCCCCAACCGGCGCCGAAATCGGCGGCATTGCCGTCGAAATCCGTCGGCAGGCGGCCTGCGAGCAGTTCGGAGCCGGCATCGACGCGATCATGCGAGAACATGCCGGGTGCAGCCTCGTAGCGGGCCTCGATCACGTCCGATGATTTCTTCAAAGCCGTGACGGCCGCCTCGACATTCTCCGGCCGTGCGAACCAGATCGCGACACCGTGGTACTTCGGCGTGTAATCGAGTTCGATACCGAGCTTCAGAAGCGTATTCCTCAGCGGCTGGATGCCATCTTCCTTGCCCCCGGCGATCACAATCATACCGCCTGCTCTGACGCGTTCCAGCGCTTCCGCAACGCGGTTCTCGTTCTCGCCGCGATGTTTGCCGCAGAGGACCAGCCCAACATCATAGCCGTCGCCCTCAGCCTCAGGGAACGCGCCTTCGCGCAGGCCGCGGAACAGCGGTCGGAACGGCTGAACGGCAGTCACCTCAGCGGCAAAGCCCTCCGGAAAGGGATGACCACCTTCCGCGCCGAGAAAGATCACACGCTCGCCCTCTCCGGGCATCGGGACCACTTCCGTGGCGAAGGGATGGAACAGGGTCTTGAGGGCGTCTCGGCTCATGGGGTCTCGATGGGTTAAGCTTCCTGATATGGAAAAGGCGCGGAAATAACTTCCGCGCCCCTATTCTTGTCGTGAAGAGGCAGGCTTACTCGGCGGCTTCGCCGTCGTCAGCCTTCTTCTTCTCCTGGGCGATTTCCTGGCCGGTGGCCTGGTCTACGACCTTCATGGACAGACGGACCTTGCCGCGCTCGTCGAAGCCCATCAGCTTGACCCAGACCTTGTCGCCTTCCTTGACCACATCGGTGGTCTTGGCAACGCGCTCGGAGGCGAGCTGAGAGATGTGGACGAGGCCGTCGCGGGCGCCGAAGAAGTTCACGAAGGCGCCGAAATCGGCGGTCTTGACGACCGTACCTTCATAGATCTGACCGACTTCCGGCTCGGCGACGATGGAGTGGATCCACTTGCGGGCCGCTTCGATCTCCTTGGCGGAAGAGGAGGCGATCTTGACGGTGCCGTCGTCTTCGATGTTGATCTTGGCGCCGGTCTTCTCGACGATCTCGCGGATGACCTTGCCGCCCGAACCGATGACTTCGCGGATCTTATCGACCGGGATGTTCATCACTTCGATACGCGGTGCAAATTCGCCGAGCTGGCCGCGGCTTTCGGAAAGAGCGTTGGCCATCTCACCGAGGATGTGCTTGCGGCCACCTTGTGCCTGGCTGAGTGCGACCTTCATGATCTCTTCGGTGATACCGGCGATCTTGATGTCCATCTGCAGCGAGGTGATGCCGTCGGCAGTACCCGCTACCTTGAAGTCCATGTCGCCGAGGTGGTCTTCGTCGCCGAGGATGTCGGAGAGAACGGCGAAACGCTCACCTTCGAGGATGAGCCCCATGGCGATGCCGGCAACCGGCTTGGCCAGCGGAACGCCGGCGTCCATCAGTGCGAGCGAGGTGCCGCAGACGGTCGCCATTGAAGACGAGCCGTTGGACTCGGTGATCTCGGAGACGACGCGCAGCGTGTAGGGGAACTGCTCGGCGGTCGGCAGCATCGGGCGGATAGCGCGCCAGGCGAGCTTGCCGTGGCCGATTTCGCGACGGCCCGGGGAGCCCATGCGGCCGGTTTCACCAACCGAATAGGGAGGGAAGTTGTAATGGAGCAGGAAGCGCTCCTTGTACATGCCCGTCAGGCTGTCGACATACTGCTCGTCTTCGCCGGTGCCAAGCGTGGCGACAACGATCGCCTGGGTCTCGCCGCGGGTGAAGAGGGCAGAACCGTGGGTGCGCGGCAGGAGGCCGACTTCCGAGACGATCGGACGGACGGTCTCGAGATCACGGCCGTCGATGCGGCTCTTGGTATCGAGAATGTTCCACCGAACGATCTTCGCCTGCAGATGCTTGAAGATGGCGCCGACTTCCTCGGCAGTGTACTTCGCTTCGCCTTCCTCCGGGAAGAAATGCGCCTTGACCTTTGCCTTGACGGCATCGACGGCAGCGTAGCGATCGGCCTTCTGGGTGATCTTGTAGGCTTCGCGAAGCTCGGCTTCGAAGTGCTGGAGCATTTCGGCTTCAAGGGCGGAATAGTCTTCCGGCTGGAAGTCGCGGGGCTCCTTGGCGGCGACTTCGGCGAGCTTGATGATCGCATCGATGACCGGCTGGAAACCACGGTGGCCGAACATGACGGCGCCGAGCATGACTTCTTCGTTGAGTTCCTTGGCTTCCGACTCGACCATCAGAACCGCATCACCCGTACCGGCCACGACGAGGTCGAGGGTCGACTCGTCCATCTCGTCGAGATGCGGGTTGAGCACGTATTCGCCGTTGATGTAGCCGACGCGGGCGCCGCCGACGGGGCCCATGAACGGAACGCCGGAGAGCGTCAGCGCTGCAGAGGTCGCAACCATTGCCAGAACGTCCGGATTGTTTTCAAGGTCATGCTGGACGACGGTGACGACAACCTGCGTGTCGTTCTTGTAGCCTTCCGGGAAGAGCGGGCGGATCGGACGGTCGATCAGACGGGAAACGAGGGTTTCGTTTTCCGACGGACGGCCCTCGCGCTTGAAGTAGCCGCCCGGGATCTTGCCGGCCGCGTAGGTCTTTTCCTGATAGTTGACCGTCAGGGGGAAGAAGTCCTGGCCGGGCTTCGGAGCCTTGGCGGAAACGACGGTAGCGAGCACGACGGTCTCGCCGTAGGTGGCCAGCACCGCACCGTCAGCCTGGCGGGCGATCTTGCCCGTTTCCAGCTTCAGCGGGCGGCCTGCCCATTCGATTTCGACAGAATGCGTATTGAACATGTCTTGTCCTTCAATGCGGGAGCACACGTCTTCGCCGAAAGGACGCAGCGCATGGTCGACCGCAATCATTGTGACATATCATGGGCAAGACAACGGGAGGCTTTGCGTTGCGATCTTGCAAGATCGGGCCAGTGCCCTTGAGGCTACAGCCAAAGCATCCGGCAATCCTGCCCCATGACAGGTCAGCGGTTGGTTGACAGATCCGGCCCATCCGGGTCTGCCGGCGTTGGCCCCACCTATAAAGGCGGTGTGGTCGAAAACATTTCATCGGGCAGGCCCGAAAAGCAGTCCGGGGGGGGGGGGGGGGGGG
>NZ_JBHFJG010000010.1:103600-108689 GCF_057559155.1 Rhizobium moroccans
CCGCCCCCCCCCGGAGAAATCTTAGCGGCGGATACCCAGGCTGGCGATCAGCTTGGTGTAACGGCCTTCGTCCTTCTTCTTGAGGTAATCAAGAAGCGAGCGACGGCTGGAAACGAGCTTCAGCAGGCCACGACGGGAGTGATTGTCCTTCTTGTGGTCCTTGAAGTGCTCGGTGAGATTGTTGATCCGCTCCGTCAGAATCGCGACCTGAACTTCCGGAGAACCGGTGTCGCCTTCTACGGTTGCGTATTCCTTGATGAGCTCAGCCTTGCGCTCGACAGTGATCGACATCGGACTATCCTTTCTTTCATGAGGATTATGGGTCGCCAAAAGGCCGGGATGTCGTCCAGCCTTGGCCGTGAATGCAAAAGCAGCGCCTGAAGGCAGCCCTTTTACTGGCGCTGCCTATAAACCATTCAGCATGCAATGGGAAGAGGCGATATTCCGGGGCTCCGGTCAGCCGAAAACCCGCTTCGGCCGGAACTCTCCCTGGCCGATCTCGCCGATGGCGACCAGCTTTCCTCGGGCGGTGGCATAGGCCTCCGCTTCGGCGAGCGGTGCATCACGGCCGAGCAGAATAATCGGATTGCCCATCCTCAGCCGGTAGGCCTGGTCGTCCGTCACCTTGAGATGCGGCAGATTGGAAAGCGCCTCGGCCGTGTCGATCAGGAAAGCGTCGAGGGCGGCCAGGCGCTCCTCCCGGTCTTCGATCTCTTCCAGCGCCGTCAGTTCGGAAAGCGGCACCATCCTCTCTTCCGCAAAGGGAGCGACGAAGGTACGGCGCAGCTCGGAGATATGGCCGCCGCAACCGAGATCCCTTCCGAAATCGCGCGCCAAGGCCCGCACATAGGTGCCCTTGCCGCATTCCACCTCGAAATGGGCGCTATCTCCCGTGACGGCGAGAAGCGTCAGGCGGTAGATTTCGACCTCACGGGAGGGGATCTCCACCGCTTCGCCGTCGCGAGCCAGATCATAGGCACGCTCGCCGGAGATCTTGATAGCCGAGAACTGCGGCGGCACCTGCGAAATCGTGCCGGTATACTTCGGCAGAAGGGCGCGGATCGCCTCTTCGTCCGGCCGCAGTTCAGATGTCACCGTCACCTCGCCTTCGAGGTCGTCGGTCGTGCGTTCCTCGCCCCAGGTCACGGTGAATTCGTAGACCTTGCGACCGTCCATGACGTAGGGAACGGTTTTCGTCGCGTCGCCCAGCGCAATCGGCAGCATGCCGGAGGCCAGAGGATCGAGGGTGCCGGCATGTCCGGCCTTCTGGGCGTTGAACAGCCACTTAATCTTAGAGACGGCTTCGGTCGAGCCGAAATCCACCGGCTTGTCGAGGATCAGCCAGCCGGAAATCGGGCGGCCCTTGGGCTTCCTTGGTTTGGACATTCTTCTCTTCTTGTCGTCTTCTTATTCTTCGTCTTCAGCGGATTTTTCGCCGAGATCGCGGCTCACTTCAGGGGATCGCAGAAGTTCATCGATCTTCCTGTAATTGTCGAAGCTGGTATCGTCGCGAAACCGGATTTCCGGCATATATTTCATCTGCCGGAGATGACCGCCGATCCGCCCCCGGATGAATTTCGCATTGCGGTTCAGCGCGTCGATGACGGCCTTGTGGTCGGGAAGCCCGAGGGGCGCCACATAGGCGGTGGCAATCTTGAGATCAGGCGACATGCGGACTTCCGAGACGGAGACAACCGTCTTTTCGAGAAGTTCGTCTCGCACTTCGCCTCGCTGCAGAACCTGCGTGACGGCGGCGCGTACCTGTTCGCCAACGCGAAGCATGCGCTGGGAGGGCGCCGAGGAGGTTGCTTTGGCCATTGTTGTTTCTCTTCTTAGGCGCCTTCGATGCCGGGGATCGTCCCGGATCGGGCGCTTCGTCAAGCAAAGGCGGTCAAATGACCCAGGAGCGGGCAAAGGTCAAGGCGCGCGACGCGCCTTTATCTCCACACGATCCCCATACCGGGCAATATGGTCCGTCAGTCGAGTTTTTCGAGATAGGGCAAATCGTCAGGCTGCATTTCCCGCGTCACCCGACCGATCCGGTCGATGGCGCGTTCACGCGAGACCTGCAGATGCCGCTTCAACGATTGGGCGGCTTCCGCCACCCGCCCCGCCTCCAGCCGCTCCACGACCTCCATGTGCTCCGGCAGGAAGGGCTCGGCGCCGAACAGCCGCGGCATCCAGCGGTAGAGGAAGCTGTGAGCCACCAGAAGCGCCTGTGGCAGGCTGACCGCCTGCATCAGCGTGCGATTGCCGCAATAGCCGAGAAGCGTGACGTGCAGCTCCTGCTCCAGCCGGTCGAGATCGGGGCCGGCCAGCTCTCCGGCATTGGCGATCGCCTCTTCCAGGTGGCTGCGCATGCCGGCGAGAAAGCCATCCGGCAGACGGGGTGCCGCCTTTTCCAGCGCGACCGGCTCCAGAAGCCAGCGCAGTTCGTAGAGCTCGCCTACATGATCCGGCGTCATGGCCGGCGCGATCCAGCGGGCTCGATCGTCCTTGCGCACGACGCCACGCTGCTGCAGCCGTCCGACGACATCGCGCGCTACGGTACGGCTGACATCATAGAAGCGGGCGAGCTCGGTCTCGTTTACCCGCCATCCGGCAAAGGAGCAGCGGGCGGCGATCTCACTTTCCACCTCGCCATAGATACGTTCCCAGCTCGAAAGCTGGGTCAGGCGCAGGTCGTCACCCGCCTCCGCTAAGGGCGCAGCTTCGGTTGAAGCGGGCGGCGCGGCGGCGCGATGAACCGAATAGCCGCGGCCCGAGGACTTTTCGAGTAAGCCTTGCCGTTCCAGCTCCGCCAGCGCCTGGCGCGCCGGCGCCCGGCTGATGCCGAACTGTTCGGCAACCGAGGATTCGCTGAGGCGAGCGCCTGGCCCAAGAGCGCCCTGGGCAATTTGTCCTGCCAGAATATCGAAGACCTGCTGGTAGAGGCGCGGAACCGTGCCGCCCGGCACCTTCGGTCCCTGCCGCTCCGCACCGGGCATTCGGCTTGCGGCCATATTCCCTCCCCGCTGTACCATCCCGGCCATTCCGATTTTGTCCCGGAGGGCGACATAGCGCCTTCGTTCATTGCTTTTTCAATATCCGCACGGATCAAAATAACAGTTCCATCGAATGCGTTCAATTCGCGTGGGTAAGCCACCCTCCTGACTTGTCACCCAAAAACCGCTTGCCAAATGGCACGCGGCGTATAGTGTACACATAAGACGTTTTGACCGCAAAGAGAGCGGCTCCCTTGGAGGAGGGAATGGCGGATCGCCTGGCAAACAAGCGCGCCTTCGTGACCGGGGCAGGCCAAGGAATTGGCCGGGCCATTGCGATCGCCTTTGCGGAAGAAGGCGCCGAGGTGGTCGCGACCAGCCGCACGCTCTCGAAGATGGCCGATCTGCCGGACATCTCTCTACGCATCCAGATCATGCAGCTCGACGTTACCGACGGCGCTTCCGTGCGCTCCAGCGTGGACGATGCCGGACATATCGACATTCTCGTCAACTGCGCCGGCTGGGTGCACAACGGCTCCATCCTCGATTGCGACGAGCAGGACTGGCAGAGGAGCATCGAGCAGAATGCAACCACGGTGTTCCGCACCATGAAGGCAGTGCTGCCGCAAATGGTGAGACGCGGCAGCGGGGCGATCGTCAATGTCGCCTCGGTCGCCTCCAGCATCACCGGCATAGCGAACCGTGCGGCCTACGGCGCCAGCAAGGCGGCCGTGATCGGGCTCACCAAGGCCGCCGCGCGCGACGTGATCGCGAGCGGCGTGCGCGTGAACGCGCTCTGCCCCGGCACGACGCTTTCGCCCTCTCTCCAGAACCGCATCGATCTCGCCGACGATCCGGACGAGATGCGGCGCACCTTCATTTCCCGCCAGCCGATGGGCAGGCTCGGAAAGGTGGAGGAAATGGCCGCAGCCGCCGTATTCCTCGCCAGTGACGAAAACGCATTCATGACGGGCCATGTTCTCGTCGTCGATGGAGGACAGACCCTATGAAGCTTGCCGCCCACCCTCCCGCCGAAGATGGAGTGATCCATGCCCCCCTGGAGGCGGTCGACCGCTTCTGCCGGCAGGTCTTCGAGGCGATCGGCGCGGATGCGGCAACGGCGGATGCCGCGACGCGGGCGATGATGCACGGCTCACGTCTTGGCGTCGACAGCCACGGCGTGCGCCTTCTCAATCATTACGTGACGGTGATGGAGGGCGGCCGCGTCAACAAACGCCCGGATGTTCGGATCGTGCAATCCTTCGGCGCAGTCGCATCCCTCGACGCGGACCACGGCCATGGCGCGCTTGCCGCCTATCGCGCCATGGAACATGCCGTCGAGCTTGCGGGGAAATTCGGCATCGGCGCGGTCTCGATCCGCAACAGCTCGCATTTCGGCCCGGCCGGCGCATTTGCAATGGATGCCGCCATGAAGGGTCATGCCGGTCTCGCCTTCTGCAATTCCGACAGTTTCGTGCGCCTGCACGACGGCGCGATGCGCTTCCACGGCACCAATCCGATCGCCTTTGCAGTGCCGGTCACGGGCGACAATCCCTGGCTTCTGGACATGGCGACCAGCGCGATCCCCTATAACCGGGTCCAGCTTTACCGCAGCCTCGGACGCGAACTGCCGCAGGGCGTCGCCTCCGATGTGGACGGTAACGACACCCGCGATCCGGCGCTCGTGGAGATGCTGGCGCCCGTCGGCGGCGAGTTCGGCTTCAAGGGCGCGGGGCTCGGCGGCCTTGCGGAGATACTAAGCGCCGTCTTTTCAGGAATGCGGCTTAGCTTCGACATCCTGCCGATGAACGGTCTGGACATTTCGACCCCGCGCGAGCTTGGCGCCTTCGTGATGGCGCTGAAACCCGGCGCTTTCGTCGGCGAGGAAGTCTTCCAGGCCGGCATGAAGCGTTATCTCGACACGCTGCGCGCCTCACCAGCCAGAGAGGGGCTCAAGGTGATGGCGCCGGGAGACCGGGAATGGGCCGTGGCCGCCGAACGTGAGAGAACGGGCGTTCCGCTCGATCCCGCCACGCGCGAGGCGTTCAGGAATTTCGCAAGCCGTTTCGACGTCGTGCCGCCCTTTGCGGCCTGATGTCCGCCCT
>NZ_JBHFJG010000010.1:108709-152172 GCF_057559155.1 Rhizobium moroccans
AAGGGGGAGTGCCCCCCCCGGCGTCGCGATCAGGAACACGGAAAATCCCGTGTCGTGAACGATAGAGGAGGAAAGCATGCGCATGATTGCCAAGGGAATTCTGCCGCTTCTGGCGGCTGCCAGCCTCGCCGCGCTCGGAGCAGCATCCGCCGCGGCACAGGAATTCACGCTGCGCTTCAACCATGTGCTCGCGCCGAGCGAACCCTTCCACGAAGGTTTCATGAACTGGGCGAAGCGCGTCGAGGAGCGCACCAAGGGCGGGTTGAAGATGGAGGTCTTCCACAGCGCCCAGCTCGGTGTCGAGGAGGACATCATCGAGCAGATCCGCCAGGGCGCCAATGTCGGCCAGAACACCGATTCCGCCCGCCTCGGCAATTACGTGCCGAGTATCGCGGTGATGAACGGCCCATATTTCGTCGACTCGCTCGAAGATGTCTGGAAGCTTTCCGAATCCCCGACGCTTGCCAAATGGCAGGAGGAGCTTGCCGCGCAGCATGGATTGAAGGTGGTCTGCTTCGACTGGGTGCAGGGCTTCCGCCACTTCTTCACCAACAAGCCGATCCGCAAACCCGAAGACCTCTCCGGGCTGCGCATCCGCACGCCGCCCGCGCCGATCTGGCAGGAATCGGTCCGAGCGCTGGGTGCCGCCCCCACCGCCATGGCCTTTGGAGACATGTATCCGGCGCTGCAGCAGCAGGCGATCGACGGCGTCGAGCTCGTCTATGCGAACATTCCGGGCGGCCGTTTCTACGAAGTGCTGAAATACGCCAACGAGACGAAGCACATCATGCTGATCAACTTCCAGGTTGTTAGTTCGCAATGGTTCGATACGCTGCCGCCGGAGTTCCAGACGGCGCTCGTTGAGGAATGCAGGACCGCCGGACGAGAGACCTCGCAGAAGATCGCCGAGATGGCCGACACGATCAAGGCAGACCTGCAGAGCAAGGGTATGGAAGTGGTCTCCGACGTCGATCTCGATGCTTTCAGGCAGGCCGGCGAGAAGGCCTACGAAACGCTCGGCATCACCGAGGCCAAGAACGCCGTGCAGGCCGAACTCGGCAGGTAACCAATCGCCCCGGCCACAGGAACAAGTTCATGCGACGGATCCATGAAGCGATCGGAAAATTCGAAGCGGTGGCGGCGGGGACATTGTTGATCCTGATGGTCCTGCTGATCTTCCTGGGAGGGCTTGCCCGGCTTGCAGCCCACCCGCTCAACTGGACCATCGATTTCGCGACCTGCTTCTTCGCCTGGGCCTGCTTCATATGCGCCGACATCGCCTGGCGGCGCGACAGCCTGATGTCGATAGAACTCCTCACCGAGCGCCTGCCGACCAATGCCCAGCGCATCCTGATCTACATCAACTACCTGATTCTGATCGCTTTCCTGCTGTTCATCGTCATCTATGGAACGCAGCTTGCGTGGACGAGCCGGGCCCGCAGCTTCATGGGAATCCCGAGCATCAGCTATTCCTGGATCAGCGCCAGCCTGCCCTTCGGCGGGCTGCTGCTCCTGATGACCACGATCCTCAAGCTCGTCGATCTGCATCGCGGCGAAGTGCCCGCCGCCCATCCCTCCGTTTCGGGACCGTGACGCCATGCTCCTCGTCACCATCGCCTTCATCCTCCTGATGCTGATGGGGATGCCCGTCGCCTTTGCGATCGGCATTTCGGGCGTCGTCTTCTTCCTCCAGCATCCCGAGCTGCCGATCACCATTCCGCTGCAGCAGACGATCTCGACGACGCAGAATTTCGCGCTGCTTGCCATTCCCCTCTTCATCATGGCCGGCAATCTGATGAACGCTTCGGGCATCACCGAAAGGCTGCTCGACCTCGCCTCGGTGATTGCGGGACGGCTAAAAGGCGGGCTCGCTCAAATGTCGCTCGCTCTTTCGGCACTGATGGGCGGCGTCTCCGGCTCGGCCATCGCCGATGCGGCCATGCAGAGCCGGATGCTCGGCAACGAAATGATCAACCGCGGAATGTCGAAGGGCTTCACCGCCGGCGTCCTCTCCTTCGGCGCGATCCTGACGCCGATCATCCCGCCGGGGCTCGGCTTCATCATCTACGGCACTATCGGCCAGGTCTCCATAGGCCGGTTGTTCGCCGCCGGCTTTGCGCCCGCCTTTCTTCTCTGGGTAGGGCTGGCGGCCACCGTCTCTATCGTCGCCAACAGGCGCGGCTATCCGGCAGCGCGCGCAAAGCCCGCATCCATGCGCGAGATCGCCACGGCACTGCGGGGCGGAATATGGGCGCTGCTCTTTCCTATCATCCTGCTCCTCGGCCTCCGGTTTGGCATCTTCACGCCGTCCGAGATCGGCGCCTTCGCCGTTATCTATGCCGTTTTCATCGGTATCGCGGCCTATCGAAAGCTGAAGACGGCATCCTTCCGCGAGGCCCTGGAAGGCAGCCTGTCCGACGTCGGAGCGGTGATGTTCCTCATCGCGCTTTCGGCGATCTTCAGCTACGGCATCGTAGTCGAGCGCATCCCCGAACTCATCTCCGGCGCGATCCTCAACGTGACGGACAGCCTTTACGGCGTGATGATGCTGATCGTGCTCTTCATCCTCGCCTGCGGCTTCTTCATCGACGCGACCGTGCTGATCATCATGCTGACGCCGATCTTCCTGCCGCTGATCAAGCAGCTCGGTGGAGATCCCGTCCATTTCGGGGTCGTTTTCGTGGTCGCCGCTACGATCGGCAATTTCACTCCGCCGGTCGGAGCGGCGATGTATGCCGTCTGCTCGATTCTGAAGGTCAGGATCGGCGATTATACGCGGGAATCACTGCCGCTGATGTTTGCGGTCGGCCTCGTGACGCTGATCCTGATATTCATTCCGCAGACGGTGCTCTTTCTGCCGAACCTGCTGTTCAACCGGTAAGGAGGCTTTGGACTCATTCCACCAGGCGGATCTGCAGCTTCACATCCGAGGGGCTGCCGGCAGCCGCCCGCTCGAAGGCCTCGATCGATTGCTTGAAATCGAATGTGCCGGTGATCAGCGGCTTCAGGTTCACCTTGCCGGAGGCGATGAGTTCCAACGCCCGGTCAAAGATATTGGCATAGCGGAAAACCGTCTCGATCCGCACTTCCCTGGAGATCGCCCCCGCGACGTCGAACTCCACCTTGCGGACGGGCAGGCCGACCAACACCAGGGCGCCGCCCGGCCGCACCAGATCGAAGATACCGTCGAATGCCTTCACGCTTCCGCTCGCCTCGAAGACCACGTCCGCACCCCAGTTGCCGGTTTCTTCCGCGATTACCTCGGCCAAAGGCCGCTTAGTGACGTCGATCGGGACGATGCCCGGATACTGCCCGGCGATCTTGAGCTTCTCGGCGCTGAGATCGGAAATGAAGACACGGGCGCAGCCGCCGGCAAGGGCCGCAAGCGCCACCATGATACCGATCGGTCCGGCGCCGACCACCGCGGCCACATCGCCCGGCTGGATGCGCGCACGCGTGGCAGCCTGCATGCCAATCGCAAACGGCTCCACCATGGCCCCTTCCGCGAAGGTGACATTGTCCGGAAGCCTATAGGTGAAGGCCGCCGGGTGCACGACCTCGGGCGTCAGCACGCCATGGATCGGCGGCGTCGCCCAGAAACGCACGTCCGGATCGACATTGTAGAGGCCGAGCTTGGAGGCGCGCGAGGAAAGATTGGGAACGCCGGGCTCCATGCAGACCCGGTCGCCGATCTTGAGGTGCTTCACTTCGCTGCCCACCTCGACAATCGTGCCGGCCGCCTCATGACCCAGTACCATCGGCTCGCGCAGCACATAGGGACCGATCGCGCCATGGGTATAGTAGTGCACATCGCTGCCGCAGACACCGACCGTATGGATGGCGATCCTCACGTCGCCCGGTCCGACGACGAGCGGCAGATCGATCTCCCTCAACGAAAGAACGCCTTTTTCTTCTAGGACGAGGGCTTGCATGGGTATTCCTTTGCTCTGTTGTCTCCGGCTCCGGTCATTGGCAGGATAGCGGATGCGGCTCCGTCCTGAACAGACACATTCTCGGGCGCTGGTGATTTGCACTACCAGGACCGCCCATTGCCGGCACAATTTTTCTGCGAGGGCGGCAAAGTGCCGAAGCCATGCCTATATTGGCCGCGCGACACCCGCAAGAATGCGAAGCCTACCCGAAAAGAGGATCGATTTTCATGACCGAGAAATCCCCCGCCGACAATTTCCCCGCCGGCTATGAGCCTTCGAAAGTATGGACCTGGGAAAAGGGCAATGGCGGCGCTTTCGCGAGCATCAACCGCCCGATTGCCGGCCCGACTCACGAAAAGGTCCTGCCGGTCGGAAAGCACTCGCTGCAGCTCTATTCACTCGGCACGCCGAACGGCATCAAGGTCACCATCATGCTGGAGGAACTGCTGGCGGCAGGTCATAACCAAGCGGAATACGATGCCTGGCTCATCAGGATCGGGGATGGCGATCAGTTCGGCTCCGGCTTCGTGGAGGTCAATCCGAACTCGAAAATCCCGGCGCTGATGGACCATGCGCCGAAGGGCGGCGGGGATCCGGTCCGGATTTTCGAATCCGCCTCCATTCTCGTCTATCTCGCGGAAAAGTTCGGCGCCTTCCTGCCGACCGATCTCAGAGCCCGCACCGAAACATTCAACTGGCTGTTCTGGCAGATGGGCTCCGCGCCGTTCCTCGGCGGCGGTTTCGGCCATTTCTACGCCTATGCGCCGATGAAGATCAAATATGCGATCGACCGCTATGCGATGGAAGTGAAGCGCCAGCTCGACGTGCTCGACCGGCACCTCGCCGACAACCAATACGTG
The DNA here is from genome assembly GCF_057559155.1 of Rhizobium moroccans. Classification (NCBI taxonomy): domain Bacteria; kingdom Pseudomonadati; phylum Pseudomonadota; class Alphaproteobacteria; order Hyphomicrobiales; family Rhizobiaceae; genus Rhizobium; species Rhizobium moroccans. Next base: position 113,502 of record NZ_JBHFJG010000010.1, read on the forward strand.
GCTGGCGGCGAATACACGATAGCCGACATGGCCATCTGGCCCTGGTACGGCAGCCTCGCTCAGGGCAAGCAATACGGCGACGCAGGAACCTTCCTCGACGTCGAGACCTACAAGAACGTCCAGCGCTGGACGGCCGAGATAGCGGCCCGCCCGGCGGTCAAGCGCGGCCGCATGGTCAACCGCACGTCCGGCGATCCGTCCGAACAGCTGCACGAGCGCCACGACGCCTCCGATTTCCAGACGAAGACGCAGGACAAGATAGGCGAGGCGTAACCCAACCGACATGGCTAAGGGAGTGTTTCAAAACACCCCTTTAGCCTGCCAATCTTCGGGGAGGAATGGCCCGCCGCGCCAACTCGCAGACATGGTCGGCCAGGGCAAGCGAGGAGGTGAGGCCGGGTGATTCGATGCCGAAGAGGTTGACGAGCCCGGCAATGCCGTGGGTCTCGGGGCCTTCTACCTTGAAATCCTGAGCGGCGATCGCCGGTGGCACGATCTTCGGCCGGATGCCCGAATAGGCGGGAATGAGCGCGCCGTCCTTGAGCTCCGGAAAATAGCGCCGGATGCCAGTATAAAAGCTTTCCGCCCGAGCCGGATCGACTGCGTAGTCAATCGCATCGACCCATTCCACATCCGGGCCGAAGCGGGCACGGCCGGCAAGATCGAGGGTCAGGTGGATGCCGAGCCCGCCTTTGACAGGGACGGGATATATGAGCCGACTAAAAGGCGTCGCCTGCCCGGAAAGCGCGAAATAGCTGCCCTTGGCATAGTTGGCCCTGGGAACATGCTCTTTCGGCATGCCCTCGATGCTCTGTGCCAGTGCAGGCGCGCCATGACCGGCCGAATTGACGAGGAGCCGACAGCGAACCGTCACCGGATCGTCACCACCGACATCGAGCTCGATGCCGCGTTCCACCACCCTGCCGCCAAGCACCGGACTTTTCAGCACCAGCATTGCGCCCGCGTTCTCCGCGTCACCCAGGAGGCAATGCATGTAGCTGTGGCTATCGATGATGCCGGTCGACGGAGAGAGAAGCGCCCCGACCGTGGCAAGTGCCGGTTCGAGATCACGTGCCTCGGCGACGGAAATCCGGCGAAGATCGGCAACGCCGTTCGCGGCCGCCCGCGCAGCGATCGCCGGCAGCATCTCCAATTCGGCTTCGGACGTCGCGACGATCAGCTTGCCGCATCTCTTATGGGAGATGCCACGCTCGGCGCAGTAGCGATAGAGCGCCTCCCTCCCCGCCACGCAGAAACGCGCCATCAGACTGCCGGCGGGATAATAGATGCCAGCGTGGATCACCTCGCTGTTGCGCGATGACGTTTCCGTGCCGATCGCATCGGCCGCTTCGAGGATCAGCACCTCACGGCCGGAAAGGGCAAGCGCACGGGCTACGGCAAGGCCCACGACACCGGCCCCGACCACCACGCAATCCAATTCCTCCAACGCCATCCTCCCCGTTCAGCTACCGAAAAGATTGCCCATGCCACCATCAAAATCAACATTCCACGACTGCGGCCGCAGACCGATCATTGTGGCCGCAGCGTCACAACCGGCGGGCGATCTCAATCGGAATGGATGTATTTCACCTTGCCTTCCCGGCTTCGTTTCCCGTAGAGCTTCTTGCATTGAAGATGAAGAACGGCGCGAGGACCATGAACGGTCGGCAGGGCGGCATCACGTCGATGGGACGGCGATGGATCGGGGTGCTCATGGGCTGCGCCTTGCTTTCGGCCTGCGCAGGGCGGCCTGAGGGCGTCCTCATTCCGACGAACCAATCCGCGCCCGGCGCAAGCACGGTCGACGTGATGGTCGCGACCACACGCGCTCCTTCTCAAAACCCCGGCGTGCTGTTTTCCGGCGAGCGCGGCGAACGCCCGAAATTGACCGAGATCTCGGTCTCGATACCGCCCGACAGCCAGAGACGGGTGGGGCATGTGCAGTGGCCGAAGCGGCTTCCGCCCAACCCGGAGCGCGAGTTCGCGACCGTCAGCGTCACCCCGATGGAAGGCGACAGCGAGGCCCGTCGCTGGCTCAACCAGCACCTGCCGAAAAGCCGCCGCGTCATGGTCTTCGTCCACGGTTTCAACAACCGCTACGAGGATGCCGTCTATCGCTTCGCCCAGATCGTTCACGATTCCAAGGCGGATGCGGCACCGGTCCTGTTCACCTGGCCGTCGCGTGCCTCGATATTCGACTATGCCTACGACAAGGAAAGCACCAATTACTCCCGCGATGCACTGGAGGATCTGCTGCGCTCGATCGCAAGGGAGCGGAATGTCGGGGAAATCACCGTCATGGCCCATTCCATGGGTTCGTGGCTGACGGTCGAAGCGCTCCGGCAGATGGCCATTCGCGACGGCCATGTAGCGACGAAGATCACCAATGTCATCCTCGCATCGCCCGATCTCGACGTCGACGTCTTCGGGAAACAATGGAGCGAGATGGGCGAACATCGGCCGCGCTTCACGCTCTTCGTCTCCCGCGACGACCGGGCGCTCAGCCTGTCGAGGCGCATTTCCGGCAATGTGGACCGCCTCGGCCAGATCGATCCGACGGCGGAACCTTACCGCACGGAGTTCGAGAAGGCCGGCATCACCGTGATCGACCTCACCGCGCTCAAGGGCGGCGATCGCCTCAATCACGGCAAATTCGCGGAAAGCCCGGAGGTCGTGCGGCTGATCGGTACGCGACTGGTCCAGGGCCAGACGATAACGGATTCACAAGTGGGTCTCGGCGACCGGCTCGGCGCGATCGCGCTTGGAACGGCGCAGACGGTGGGCGGCGTCGCAGGTGCGGCGGTCAGCGCGCCGATTGCCGTCTTCGACCCGGTCACCCGCCGCAGCTATGACGAACATCTCAATCGCGTTGGCCGTGCTCTGGAAAACACCGTAGGCACCGCGACCGGTCAATAACCGGCTTTCGCCAGCCTCGAAGCGAGGTCAGGCGACCTCCTGCCGGTAGGCGGCCATTTTCTTGCGTATATCGAGAGCCGGATCGCGGCTCAGCTTCTGCAGGAGCTTGGCGAGCCAATCCACGAAGACGCGCACCTTGTTGCTGAGATGCCGGGTCTGCGGGTAGACCACGTAAAGCGGTAGCGGCTCGCGGTGCCAGTCGGAAAGGACAGGCACCAGCTCACCCTTTTCCAATGCCTCGCGAACCATGAAATACGGGGATTGAACGACACCCATTCCGGAGACCGCGGCATTCACGTAACTGCGGCTGTCGTTGACCGAGACGACATAGCGGGCGGTGACATCAATCGCCTCGTTCCCCCGCCGGAACTCCAATGGAAGAACCCGTCCGGATTGGGCATGCAGATAACCTACGGAGAAATGCTCCGTCTCCAGCTCGCTGGGATGCTGCGGCTCGCCGAAATTGCGGATATAGATCGGAGACAGATAGGTCCGCATGTCCAGTTCGCCGACCTTGCGGGCGATCAGCGACTGGTCTGTCGGCGTGCCGGCGCGCAACGCGCAATCGACGTTTTCCGCGATATAATCCACCAGACGGTCGCCGACCCCGATATCCAGCTGTATTTGCGGATACCGCTGAGCGAAATCGCACAACGCAGGGATCACCACATGATCGGCGAAGGCCCCGGCCATTTCCACGCGCAATCGGCCGGAAGGCTGGGCCTGGGAATTGGACAGGCTGCCGTCGAGCTCTTCGAGTTCGGTGAGGATCTGGAGCGCCCGCTCGTAATAGAGAGCGCCATCTGTGGTCACGGCGACGCGCCGCGTGGTGCGATTGAGCAATTTGGTGCGCAGATGCGCCTCCAGGGCCTGTACGAGATTGGTGACCGTCGTCTTCGGCAAATTGAGCGTCACCGCGGCACGGGTGAAGTTCCCGGTCTCCACGACTCGTACGAAAACACGCATTGCGGAAAGTTGATCCATGACCGCTCACCTTTTTGCATCGCAACATTATCCCAAATTCCGGAACAGTGTTGTCGAACCAGCCGCGCTTGTGGCGCGCACCGGCAATAATAATATTTTGTGTGGATTGTAGGCAAGCACCCCTCCTTCACTAGGGGTGCCGGCAGAGGTTTTTCAATGGCCGCGCAGTGGGAAAATATATCGCTCGACCGGTCCGAGAGGCCGCCGTTGGGCGTGCGCCTCTACGAAGGCCCGTGCCGCGGCAAGGCCCCGCCGCTGGTGCTCTATCTGCGCGGCGGCTCCTTCCTCGACGTGGAGCGCGAGGAGCGCGAGAGGCCAATCGCCAGGGCACTGGCCGAAGCGGGCGCCGTCGTGCTGGAGGCAGACTACAGCAGCCAATCGCAGAACGCCTTTCCCAAGGTGCTCGACTATGCGTTCGGCGCGCTCAACTGCCTCAGCAGCCGCCGGAAACAGCTCGGCGGGGCGAAATCGCTTCTTCTCGTGGCAGGCGAGGAGGCGGGCGGCAATGTCGCGGCGGGCGTGGCGCTGAAGGCGCGCGATCTGCTGCCGGGCGAGCTCGACGGGCAGATCCTGCTTTCGCCGATGATCGACCCGATGATGGCGACGACTTCCTTCCGGCAGGCGGACTCGATTGGCATGCGCGAACGCTGGTCCGATGGCTGGGCCCACTATTTGGCTTCGGCAAGGAATTTCTTCCACCCCTATGCCGCGCCATGCCAGTGCACGCGGCTTTCGGGTGTCGCTCCGGCCCTGATCGTGACAGCGGAAGACGATCCGCTACGCGACGAGACGGTGGGCTATGCCAGCCGATTGCGGGCGGCGGGCGTGCCGGTGCGGCAGCACATCTTTCCAGCCGATTTCGGCTGGACGGGCATTTACAACGAGGAAAGTGGCGAATGGCTCGACGTTCTCTGTCGTCAGTTCGCCGGTTTCGTCCAAGACTTGAAACACTGAAAACGATTAATCCCAAGACGAGTACAGGTTCGCTCTAAGGAGCCAAGGAGAATACCGATGACTTCGAAAAAGGCACGCTGGGCCCTGTGGGGCGCCGGCCTAGGGTTTGCTGTCGCCGCAACCGGGGCAGCCTTTTATCTGGAACTTCCGAGCGGGGCCAATGCCGCGCCGGCGGAGACCGCGGCCGCGCAAGCGCCCGCAACTCCGGTGACGGTGGCCACCGTCGAACCGCGCAGTGTCACGACCTGGCAGGAATTTTCCGGCCGTCTGGAGGCCGTGGACCGCGTGCAGGTCCGTTCCCAGGTTGCAGGGACGATCCAGTCCGTGCATTTCCGCGAAGGCGGACTGGTGAAGGCCGGCGATCTGCTACTGACGATCGATCCGGAACCCTATGCCGCCGCCGTCGCTCAAGCCGAAGGCACGGTCGCCTCGGCAAAGGCGCGGGTGGAACTCACCCGCACCGAGCTCGATCGCGGCAAGATTCTTTCGGCCAAGAACACGATCTCACAAAGCGATCTCGCGCAGCGGCAGGGCGCCCATAGCGAGGCGCTCGCGACCCTGCAGTCGGCCAATGCGGCATTGAAGACCGCACAGATCAATCTCGACTACACGCAGATCCGCGCACCGATCGCCGGACGCGCAGGCAAGCTTGAGATCACGACCGGCAACCTTGTCGCCGCCGGCTCCGCCTCGCCGGCGCTCACCACGCTGGTCTCGATCGATCCGATCTATGCGAGTTTCAACGCCACCGAGGAATTGGTGAGCCGCACACTCGCCCAGCTTCCCTCCGAGAACGGCCTTCCGGCAATCGACCAGGTGCCGGTCGAAATCGGTACCCTCGGCGACGAGGGGACACCGATCCGCGGCAAGCTGCAGCTCGTGGACAACGAGGTGAATGCCTCCAGCGGCACGATTCGCGTGCGGGCAGTCTTCGACAATCCCGGCGGCCGTCTGATTCCCGGACAGTTCGTGCGGGTCCGCATGGGCCAGCCTCGCGCCGAAGAGCACCTCATGGTGAGCGAACGGGCGATCGGCACCGACCAGGACAAGAAGTTCGTTTTCGTGGTCGATGACAAGAACACCGTGGCTTACCGCCAGATCGAGCTCGGCGCAGGCGTGGGTGGCGACAGGATCGTTACCAATGGCCTGACCGCCGGCGAGCGCATCGTCGTCAACGGCCTGCAGCGCATCCGCCCCGGCGCGGTTGTCGATCCGCAGGCCGAGGCCAAGGTAGCCCAACAGTAATTACGGCTGCCGGACCTTTCCGGCAGCTCCAATCACAACCGGTTTCGTGTCGCTTGCGGTCCTTCGGGAACGCAAGCCGGGACCGTTTCGCCTCTGTTCAACCCCGGAGAGGGCTTTGACATGAACATCTCCAGATTCTTCGTCGACCGACCGGTCTTTGCGGCCGTGCTGTCGATCCTCATCGTGGTGGCGGGCCTGATCGGCATGCGCGCGCTGCCGATTTCCGAATATCCAGAAGTGGTGCCGCCTTCGGTCGTGGTGCGCGCCACCTATCCGGGCGCCAACCCGACCGTCATCGCCCAGACCGTCGCCACGCCGCTCGAGGAGCAGATCAACGGCGTCGAGGACATGCTTTACATGTCCAGCCAGGCGACCTCGGACGGCGTGCTGACGCTGACCGTCACCTTCAAGCTCGGCACCGATCCGGACAAGGCCCAGCAGCTCGTGCAGAACCGCGTCAGCCAGGCAGAGCCTCGCCTGCCGGCCGAAGTCCGCGCGCTCGGTATCACCACGGTCAAGAGCTCGCCCGACTTCATCATGGTGGTGAACCTCGTCTCGACGACCGATGCCTACGACATCACCTATCTCCGCAACTACGCGACCTTGAACATCAAGGATCGCCTCGCGCGGATCGAAGGCGTCGGGCAGGTGCAGGTCTTCGGCGCCGGCGACTATTCCATGCGCATATGGATCGACCCGCAGAAGGCGGCCGAACACTCGCTAGCCGCCAGCGACATCACCAACGCCATCCGCGAGCAGAACGTTCAGGCTGCCGCCGGCATCATCGGCGCATCCCCGAGCGTTCCCGGTGTCGACCTGCAGCTCAACGTGAATGCCCAGGGCCGCCTCCAGTCGCCCGAGGAATTCGGCAGCATCATCGTCAAGAGCGACGAGAACGGCGCCGTGACCCGCCTGCGGGACGTCGCGCGCATCGAGCTCGGCGCTGCCGACTACACATTGCGTTCGCTGCTCGACGGCGAGCCGGCTGTGGCCGTAGCGGTCCTGCAAGCTCCCGGTTCGAACGCGCTGCAGATTGCCGACAATGTGCGCGCAACCATGGACGAGTTGCAGCTCGCAATGCCGGCCGGGGTGAAATACGAGATCGTCTACGACACGACGAAGTTCGTGCGTTCCTCCATCGAGAAGGTGCTCCACACGCTGCTCGAAGCGATCGGCCTCGTCGTGCTCGTCGTCATCCTCTTCCTGCAGACCTGGCGCGCCTCGATCATTCCGCTGATCGCGGTTCCCGTCTCGATCATCGGTACCTTCGCGGTGATGTACGCCTTCGGCTTCTCGATCAACGCGTTGACGCTCTTCGGGCTCGTGCTCGCGATCGGTATCGTCGTGGACGACGCGATCGTCGTGGTGGAGAACGTCGAGCGCAATATCGAGAACGGGCTTACCCCACGCAACGCCACTTATCGGGCCATGCAGGAAGTCTCGAGCCCGATCATCGCAATCGCGCTGGTGCTGGTCGCGGTCTTCGTACCGCTTGCCTTCATCACCGGCTTGTCCGGCCAGTTCTATCGCCAGTTCGCCCTGACGATCGCGATCTCGACCGTCATCTCGGCCATTAACTCGCTGACGCTCTCCCCGGCGCTGGCCGCCCTTCTCCTGAAGGATCACCACGCTCCGAAGGATTGGCTGACGCGGGTCATGGACAAGCTGTTCGGCTGGTTCTTCCGGGGCTTCAACCGCGCGTTCGGCGCCGCCTCGAACGGCTACGGCCGCAGCGTCGGCGGACTTCTCGGTCGCAAGACCATCATCATGGCGATCTACCTGGTGCTGGTGGGCGCGACCTATAGCGTCTTCACCACCGTTCCCGGTGGCTTCGTGCCGGCGCAGGACAAGCAGTACCTGATCGGTTTCGCCCAGCTTCCCGACGGGGCGACGCTCGACCGCACCGAAAAGGTCATCAAGCAGATGAGCGACATCGCGCTCGAACAGCCTGGTGTGGCGAATGCCGTGGCCTTCCCCGGCCTGTCGATCAACGGCTTCACCATCGGCTCGAATGCCGGCATCGTCTTCGCGATCCTCGACGATTTCGACAAGCGCGAGACGCCGGAACTCTCTGGCGGCGCGATCGCCATGGCGCTGAACCAGAAATATGCCGGCATCCAGGATGCGTTCATCGCCATGTTCCCGCCGCCGCCGGTCAACGGTCTCGGCCAGACGGGCGGCTTCAAGATGCAGATCGAGGATCGCGCCGGCTTCGGTAACCAGGCGCTCGACGAGGCCACCAAGGCGTTCCTCGCCAAGGCCTCTCAAGCACCGGAACTGGCGGGGCTGTTCTCCAGCTTCCAGATCAACGTTCCGCAGCTCTATGCCGACGTGGACCGCGTCAAGGCCGAGCAGCTCGGCGTCTCGGTGACGGATGTCTTCGAAACGCTGCAGATCTATCTGGGCTCGCTCTACGTGAACGACTTCAACGCCTTCGGCCGTACCTACAGCGTGCGGGTACAGGCGGATGCGCAGTTCCGCGCGCGGGCCGAGGATATCGGCCAGCTCAAGGTACGTTCGAAGTCGGGCGAGATGATCCCGCTTTCGGCCCTACTCAAGGTAGACGCCCAAACCGGGCCGGAGCGTACGACCCGCTACAACGGCTTCCTTGCCGCCGACATCAACGGCGGGCCGGCACCGGGCTTCTCCTCCGGACAGGCCGAAGCCGCGATCGAGCGGATCGCCGGCGAAACGCTGCCGCCCGGCATCGACTTCGAATGGACGGACCTGACCTACCAGCAGATCCTCGCCGGCAATTCGAGCATCATCGTCTTCCCGCTGGCGCTGCTGCTCGTCTATCTCGTGCTCGCGGCCCAATATGAGAGCCTGACACTGCCGATCGCCATCATCATGATCGTGCCGATGGGCGTGCTGGCGGCATTGACCGGCGTCTGGTTGACCGGTGGAGACAACAACATCTTCACCCAAATCGGACTTGTGGTGTTGGTGGGGCTCTCGGCGAAGAACGCGATCCTGATCGTGGAATTCGCCCGCGAGCTGGAATTCGAAGGCCGCACGCCGGTGCAGGCGGCCATTGAGGCCAGCCGGTTGAGGCTTCGCCCGATCCTCATGACCTCCATGGCCTTCATCATGGGCGTCGTGCCGCTGGTCATCTCGACCGGCGCGGGTGCGGAAATGCGCGCCGCCATGGGTGTCGCGGTGTTCTCCGGCATGATCGGGGTGACATTCTTCGGCATCTTCATGACGCCGGTCTTCTACGTACTGGTGCGCAAGCTCACCGGCAACCGGCCGCTGATCAACCACGGCCGGGTACCCGAAACCGCCCATGCGAACACGGATGAGGTGCGGCAGATCGCGGCGGAATAATACCATAGAAGGTCACGAAAATCGAAGGCGGGCTCAATGCCCGCCTTCTTTTTTGCCGGCTTCACTTTGAACCAGCGAATGGCTTTACTCTCCAACGCGCGACGCACACAATAAAATGCCTCGCCGCCGACTGCTTCCGGCATTTCATCGCTTTGGAAAATCGGATTCCGGACGGAATATGGGGAGCCGAATCCATGTGGAGAAAAAGATGAACCACTTCGCCGTCTCGCGCCGCCTGCTGATGAAGGGTACGGGCCTGCTGCTCGCCTCCACCGCGCTGCCTCGCCTTGCGATGGCTCAGGGTGTACCGAGCGGTGGCCGGCTGATCGTGGCGGCGGATTCGGAGCCCAAGAACCTCAATCCGGCGATCGTCGCCTCCAACGGGGTCTTCTTCGTGGCGAGCAAGGTTATCGAGCCCTTGGCTGAAGCCTCCTTTGAGGGAGAAGACGGGCTTCGACCGCGCCTCGCGACATCCTGGGAGGGATCCGACGATGGCCGGTCGGTCACCTTCAAGCTGAGGGAGGGCGTGACCTGGCACGACGGAAAGCCCTTCACCTCCGCCGACGTCGCCTTCTCGGCCCTCAATATCTGGAAGCCATTGCAAAACCTCGGCCGCATCGTCTTTGCCAATCTCGAAACAGTCGATACGCCTGACGAGACGACAGCGGTCTTCCGCTTCTCCAAACCCACACCGCTGCAGCTCATCCGCAATGCGCTGCCGGTGGTGAGCAGCGTCGTGCCGAAACATCTCTATGAAGGCACGGACATCGCCACCAACCCGGCCAATGTGAAGCTCGTCGGCACCGGGCCGTTCAAGTTCGCAGAATACAAGCCGGGCGAATATTACCGGCTGGAGCGCAACACCGATTACTGGGGCGAAGGCGAGCCTAAACTTGACGAGGTGATCTTCCGCGTGCTTCCGGACCGCGCCGCCGCCGGCTCCGCCTTGGAGGCGGAAGAAATCCACCTCGCCGCCTTCTCGGCCGTGCCGCTCACCGATCTCGACCGGATCTCCAAAGTGCCGGGTATCAAGGTCATTTCCAAGGGCTATGAAGCGCTGACCTACCAGCTCGTCGTGGAGATCAATCACCGGCGCAAGGAAATTGCCGATCTCAAGGTGCGGCAGGCGATTGCGCATGCGATCGACAAGCAGTTCGTCGTCGACACGATCTTTCTCGGTTACGCTGCTGCCTCGACCGGGCCGGTGCCGAAGAACGCGCCGGAATTCTACACGCCCGACGTGGCGGCTTACGGTTACGACGTGGCGAAGGCCAATGCACTGCTCGATGAAGCCGGCTACCCCAAGGGAGCCAACGGCACACGTTTCTCCCTGAAGCTCAGACCCGCCCCCTATTTCAACGAGACGCGCCAGTTCGGCGATTACCTGCGCCAGGCGCTCGCCGCGATCGGAATCGATGCACAGCTCGTGAATGCCGATTCCGCCGCGCACCAGAAGGCGGTTTACACGGACCACGATTTCGATCTTGCCGTCGCCCCACCCGTCTTCCGGGGCGACCCGGCGATCTCCACCACCATTCTCGTGCAGTCAGGCATCCCGGCCGGTGTGCCCTTCTCCAATCAGGGCGGCTATGCGAATGCCGAACTCGACACGATCATCACCAAGGCGGCCGAAACCGTGGATGCGACAGCACGGACCGAGCTCTACAACGAGTTCCAGAAACTGGTGGCCACCGACCTGCCGCTCATCAACGTAGCCGAATGGGGCTTCATCACCGTTGCCCGCGACACAGTGCTGAACGTTTCGAACAATCCGCGCTGGGCCGTGTCGAACTGGGCGGATACGGCCCTGCAATCGTGATAGGATCGGCTCCCGGCATCGATTTCCCGAGGCGTTTTAGGGCGTGAAGCGTGCACTCCGATTGATCAGGCGCCGCGCATCGAGCAGCATTCCCGTGTTGCTGATCGTGGTGGCGTTGACTTTTCTGCTCCTGGAGCAGGCGTCCGGCGATGCGGTCGATGCCTATCTGCTGTCGATCGGCGGCGGGGATGCGGCGCTCACGCAATCGCTGCGGCAGGCCTATGGGCTCGACCAATCGATGTGGGCGCGGCTCTGGCTCTATCTCTCCTCGCTGGCAATGCTCGATCTCGGTTGGTCGGTCGCTTTCGACCGTCCGGTTCTCGACCTCATTCTCGAACGCTTGCCCAACACGTTACTGCTGATGGGAAGCGCCACGGCACTTTCCTTCGGGCTGGGCTCGGCACTCGGCATTCTCGCGGGGGCAAGGCCGGAAAGCTTCCGCGACCGGCTGCTTTCCACGGGATCGCTGGTGCTCTACGCCATTCCGAGTTTCTGGCTCGGCCTGGTGCTCAGCATAATCTTTGCGGTTCAGCTCCGCTGGCTGCCGACCTCCGGCATCGAAACCATCGCTTCGGGCAAGGACGGCCTTGCAAGGACGGCCGACATCGCGGCCCATCTCGTGCTGCCGGTCGGCGCTCTTTCTCTTATCTATCTCGCGCTCTTCCTGCGTGTCATGCGGGCAGGAATGGCGGAGATCTGGCCTCTGGACTTCGTACTTTTCGCCCGCGCCAAAGGGCTTTCGCGAGCAAGGATCGTGCTGCGCCACGTGGCCCGCAACGCGCTTTTGCCGCTGGTCACCATACTTGGCCTGCAATCGGCGGCCATGCTCGGCGGCAGCGTGGTGATCGAAAGCATCTTCGCGATCCCCGGCTTCGGGCGGCTGGCGCAGGAGGCGGTGAGCGGCCGCGATGCACCCCTCCTCATGGGGATCATTCTCGTTAGCGCCGTGCTGGTCATCTGCGTCAATCTCCTCATCGACATTCTCTATGCCGCGCTCGACCCGCGCGTGGGCTCCTCGGAGGCCGGCACATGACGGTCACGGGAAGATTTCTGCACACGCCCGAAGGTATCGGCGGCCTTCTCATCCTGACCGTGCTCGCGATTGCGGCCATTCTCGCGCCGCTGCTTTCGCCCGGCGATCCCTTGAGCATTGCCGGCCGTCCGCTGCTGGCTCCCTTCACTGATCCAGCCTTTCCGCTCGGCACCGACAGGCTCGGACGCGATGTCCTGGCCGGCATCATACACGGCACACGGACATCGCTTGCGGTGGGGATCGCCGCCGCACTGGCGGCGCTGGCGCTCGGGTTGTGTGTAGGGCTCGCGGCCGGTTTTGCCGGCGGATTGGCGGACGAGGCGCTGATGCGGGTGGTCGATGCCTTCCAGATCGTGCCGAGCTTCCTGCTGGCGCTCGCCTTCGTCAGCGTCATCGGTCCATCCGTGCCGGTCGTCGTGCTAGCGATCGCGCTCGGCGCCTGGGCCGATCCCGCCCGGCTGACGCGGGCGCAGGTTTTGACGATCCGTGAACAGGATTACGTCGCCTCCGCGCGCGTCGTCGGCATGCATCCGGTCGAAATCGCATTCAAGGAGATCCTTCCGAATGCCCTGCCGCCGGTACTGGCGCTTGCGGCCATCATCGTCGCCTCCGCCATCCTCACGGAAGCCGCGCTTTCCTTCCTCGGCCTCGGCGATCCGAACGTCGTGACTTGGGGTTCAATGATCGCGGAAGGCCGCAACGTCCTGCGTTCCTCGCCCTGGCTCTCGATCTTCCCCGGCATCGCGCTAGTGGTGACGGTCGTCGGCGTCTATCTGTTCAGCGAAGGCTTGAGCAAAGCCATCTCCGGCCATGGGATACGGATGAGATGAGCGCTCCGCTTTGCCAGATACGCGGGCTTTCGGTGCTTTATCCCGGACAACAGACGCTCGCCTTGAAGAATATCGACCTCGACATCATGCCAGGCGAGAGGCTCGCCGTCATCGGCGAAAGCGGTTCGGGGAAAAGCACGCTTGCGCGCGCACTCGCCGGCCTGCTGCCCAGTGGCGCGCGCATAGCCGGCGAAATCATCTGGCCCTCGCGGGGGCAACGGCCGGTACCCGGCCGCGATCTCGGCTTCGTCTTCCAGGACCCTTCTGCAAGCCTCAACCCGGTGCTGACGATCGGCGAGCAGGTGGCCGAAAGTGCGGCTCGGCATCTCGGCCTCGCCTGGAGGGATGCCTATGCCCGGGCATTGGAGATGCTGGAGCGCGTGCGCATCCCGCAGCCGGAAAAGGCGCTGAAGGCCTTTCCGCACCAGCTTTCCGGCGGGCAGCGCCAGCGCGTGGCGATCGCCGCGGCCGTCATCTGCAAGCCGGCCTTCCTGATCGCCGACGAGGCGACCAGCGCGCTCGACATGGTGGTGCAGGCCGAGATCGTGAAGCTGCTCGACGAGCTGGTGCTTGAGGCCGGCACGACGATGCTCTTCATCACCCACGATATCGCGCTTGCCTCCGGCTTTGCGGACCGGCTTGCGATCTTCAAGGACGGCGGCATCGTGGAAGAGGGGGCGGCGCAGGCGGTGCTGGCCGAGCCGCGCGAGGCCTATACGCGCATGCTGATCGGAAGCCATCTCGATTTGCGGAGCCCGCCGCTGATCCGGAAAAGGCGCTCCGCATGACCGAGCTGCTGACGATCAAGAACTTGTCGAAACGCTTCCTCTCTCGCGATCGAGAGGTCGCTGCGCTGGACGACGTTTCCCTCACGTTGAGAGCCGGCGAGACACTCGGCCTTGCCGGCGCTTCCGGCAGCGGAAAATCGACGCTGGCCCGCGTACTTCTTCGCCTCATCCACCCGGATGCGGGATCGATCCGCTTCGAAGGGGAGGATTGGCTTGCACATTCCGGCCGCGAGTTGCGCTGGCGGCGGGCGCGCATGCAGATGGTGTTCCAGGATGTGCTCAGCGCCTTCAACCCACGAGCGACGGTGGCCTCGGTAATCGACGATCCGCTGCGCATCCACAATGTGGTGGCAAAAAGCGAACGGCCTCGTGAGATCGCCGCTCTTCTCGATCGGGTCGGCCTGCCGGCGTCCTATTCCGCCCGCTCGACCCGCGAGCTTTCCGGCGGGCAGCGGCAAAGGGTGGCGATTGCGCGCGCCATCGCCACCCGTCCTTCGTTGATCGTGCTGGACGAGGCGGTTTCCGCCCTCGACGTTTCCGTACGCGGCAAGATCCTTGAGCTGCTCGTCGCATTGCAGGAGGAGCGCGGCATCGCCTATCTCTTCGTATCGCATGATCTTGCGGTGCTGCGGGCGGTTTCGCACAGGATCGCGGTGATGGATGCCGGCAAGCTCGTCGAAACGGCCCCCCCGCGGCAGATCATCGATGCGCCGAGCTCGCCGGCGGCCAAGGCCCTGATTGCGGCCGTCCCGCGTCTCATCATCCCACGCCAGGAAGGACAGGCGGAACATGGCTTCTGACTTATGGAACTTCCTGAACGATCTGCCGGCCTTTCCGGCAGATCGCTATGCGTCGATCGCCGATCGGATCGCCCGGCTTCTCGGCACCAGGAACGACGTGGTTCTCATCCAGGCGGAAGCCGTCGTGGCGCTGGAGGCCGTCGCCGCCAGCCTTGCGAGGCCAGGGCTTCAAACCGCCAACATCGTCACCAGCCCCTATGGCGGATGGTTCGGGGGCTGGCTGCGGCGAGGCGGAGCCTCGGTCATCGATATCATGGCCGAGCCGGCAAAGCCGATCGAGGCTTCCACGGTTGCGGCGGCTCTGGAGGCCAATCCGGATGTCCGGGTGCTCTCCCTGGTGCATGCGGAATCGGCAAGCGGCATTCTCAACCCGCTGGAAGATATTCTTTCGCTCGCCCGGCAAAGAGGCATCCTCACCGTTGTGGACGCCGTGGCTTCCATCGGCGGGCATCGGCTCGATGTCGATGCGCTCGGCATCGACATTGCCGTAATCGGCCCGCAGAAATCACTTGCGGGGCCGGCTGGAGTTTCGGCCGTCTCCGTGAGCCAGCGCGCGTGGGAGTTCATCGAAAGGGATGGTGCGCCGCGATATTCGATCCTTTCCCTTCTCGACCAGAGGGACTGGATCGAAGGTGGCCGCGGCGCCCTGCCCGGCACACCTTCGTCCATGGAGTTCTTCGCGTTGGAAGCCGCTCTTGATCGCATCGAGGCGGAGGGGTTGGAAAATGTCATCGCAAGACATGTGCAGGCAGCGGCGGCAAGCCGCGCCGGTCTGCTGGCGCTTTATGCTGAACCCTGGGCCGCGGCAGGGCGCGGCTCGCATCTCGTCACGACGGTGAAGCTGCCGGAAAGCGCGGATATGGACGGTTTGCTGAAAGCGGCGGACGGCTTCGGGGCTGCGCTGACGGCGGGCGTGGGGCCGGGTGCGGAACGGCTCGTGCGGCTCAATCATACCGGTCGGCGCGCGCGTCCCGAGATCGTGCTCGCGAATATCGTGGCCTATGGCATGGCACTGCGGGCCCAAGGGTGGCCTGCAGATATCGCCGCTGCCTCGGAAGCGATATCCGGCTTCTACGGCGGGTAGTCCCGCACAAATTCCTATAGGATTTTTATTTCTTTCCCATGCGGGCTCTCTCGAACCTTTATGCGGTTCGGGCCCATGTTTCCTGCTGAAATCCAGGACGGGCGCTGCCGGATCTCCGGCGGCCGCATCGGCATGCCGGCGTTTCCGGAGCGGTCCTGGTTCACTCGATCCATGCAAGGAGCCATCAAAATGGACGTGATCATGATCGGAATGGGTGTCGTCAGCTTCGCCCTGTTCCTCGCCTATACACACGCCTGCGACGCGCTGTGAGAGGAGCCATAAAATGCTTCTCGAATATCTCCTCGGCGGCGGCGTCACGCTCTTCCTCCTCGTCTATCTCACCTATGCGCTGGTCCGCCCCGAGCGGTTCTGACCGCCGGATCGACTCAACATTTCGAAGGCTCATCCCATGACACTCAACGGATGGTTCCAGATCCTTCTCTATTGCGGGATCATCATCGCGCTCGCGAAGCCGCTTGGCGGCTACATGACGCGCGTCTTCAACGGCGAGCGCACGCTTCTCTCGCCGCTTCTCCGCCCGATCGAGCGCGGCCTCTATGGGCTTGCCGGCACCGGCGAACGTGAGGAGCAGCACTGGACGACCTATACCGTCGCCCTCCTGCTCTTCAATTTAGCCGGATTCCTCTTTCTTTACACCCTCCAGCGGCTGCAGGGCGGGCTGCCCTTCAATCCGGCCGGCATGAGCGGTGTGCCCTCAGACCTCGCCTTCAACACCGCCGCCAGCTTCGTCTCGAACACCAACTGGCAGAACTACGGCGGTGAAAGCACGATGTCGTACCTGACGCAGATGCTGGGCTTGAACGTGCAGAACTTCCTGTCGGCCGCGACCGGCGTGGCAATCGCCATGGCGCTGATCCGCGCCTTTGCGCGCAAATCGGTACAGACGCTCGGCAACTTCTGGGTCGATCTCACCCGCTGCACACTCTACATCCTCCTGCCCATCTGCGTCATCGGCACGCTGGTGCTGGTCTGGCAGGGTGTTCCGCAGAACCTCAACCCCTATACCGTCGCGACCA
The DNA here is from genome assembly GCF_057559155.1 of Rhizobium moroccans. Taxonomy (NCBI): domain Bacteria; kingdom Pseudomonadati; phylum Pseudomonadota; class Alphaproteobacteria; order Hyphomicrobiales; family Rhizobiaceae; genus Rhizobium; species Rhizobium moroccans. Next base: position 130,319 of record NZ_JBHFJG010000010.1, read on the forward strand.
CGCTCGAGGGCGCGCAGCAGACGATCGCGCAAGGCCCCGTCGCCTCGCAGATGATGATCAAGCATCTCGGCACCAATGGCGGCGGCTTCTTCAATGCCAATGCGGCTCACCCTTTCGAGAACCCGACGGCGCTCACCAACCTCATCCACATGGTCGCCATCTTCGCGATCGGCGCGGCACTCACCAACGTCTTCGGCCGCATGGTCGGTAACGAGAAACAAGGCTGGGCGATCTTCGCCACCATGGGCATCCTGTTCCTGACCGGCGTCACCGTCTGCTACTGGGCGGAAGCTGCGGGCAACCCGCTCGTCCACGCGCTCGGCATCGACGGCGGGAACATGGAAGGCAAGGAGGCGCGTTTCGGCATACCGCTTTCCGCCCTCTTCGCCGTCATCACCACGGCAGCCTCCTGCGGCGCGGTCAATGCCATGCATGACAGCTTCATGGCGCTCGGCGGCATGATCCCGCTCATCAATATGATGCTCGGCGAAATCATCATCGGCGGCGTGGGCGCAGGTTTCTATGGCATCCTGCTCTTCGTCGTGGTGGCGATCTTCGTTGCCGGCCTGATGGTCGGCCGCACGCCGGAATATCTCGGCAAGAAGATCGAGGCAAAGGAAGTGAAGATGGCAATGCTGGCGCTTCTCTGCCTGCCGCTCTTCATGCTGGGCTTTACCGCGGTCGCCGTGGTGCTGCCGAATGCGGTGGCCTCGATCGTCAATCCCGGTCCGCACGGCTTCTCCGAGATCCTCTACGCCTATGTCTCGGCGGCCGCCAACAACGGCTCGGCCTTTGGAGGGCTTACCGGCAATACGCCCTGGTACAACGTCACGCTGGGGCTGACGATGCTCGCCGGCCGCTTCCTGATCATCGTGCCTGCCATGGCGCTTGCCGGTTCGCTTGTGACGAAGAAGGCCGCGCCGGAATCGGCGGGTACCTTCCCGACACACGGACCGCTCTTCGTCGCCCTGCTTCTCGGCGTGATCGTCATCATGGGCGGCCTGGAATTCTTCCCCGCACTCGCGCTCGGCCCGATCGTCGAACACCTGGCGATGCTCGGCGGGCAGACCTTCTGATGTCCCGCCCCGGCTTGCCTAACAAGAACACCCATACTGGAGCCTCGTCATGAGCCAGTCCAAATCCGCGAGCATCATGGATGCCCGCATCCTCGTGCCAGCCATCGGCGGCGCATTCGCCAAGCTCAATCCCAAGAGCCTGGCCCGCAATCCGGTGATCTTCGTGGTCGCCGTCGTTTCCGCCCTTTCCACGTTCCTTCTCATCAGGGACGCGGTGACCGGGGGAGCCGATATCGGCTTCTCCTTTCAGATCGTCATCTGGCTGTGGTTCACGGTGCTCTTCGCCAACTTCGCGGAAGCGGTGGCCGAGGGGCGTGGCAAGGCGCAGGCGGAATCGCTGCGCAAGACCCGCACCGAAACCCAGGCCAAACTTCTCAACGGCAATGGCCGCGACTTCAAACTGGTGCCAGGCACCAGCCTGAAGGTCGGCGATGTCGTGCTGGTCGAGGCCGGCGACATCATCCCCTCCGATGGCGAAGTGATCGAAGGCATCGCTTCGGTCAACGAGGCGGCGATCACCGGCGAATCCGCTCCTGTCATCCGCGAATCGGGCGGCGACCGCTCGGCCGTCACCGGCGGTACGCAGGTGCTTTCCGACTGGGTTCGGGTGCGCATCACGGCCGCCGCCGGCTCGACTTTCATCGACCGGATGATCGCGCTCGTAGAAGGCGCGGAACGCCAGAAGACGCCGAACGAGATCGCCCTCAATATTCTGCTTGCCGGCATGACGCTGATCTTTGTCATCGCCACCGCGACGATCCCGAGCTTCGCCTCTTATGCCGGCGGCTATATCCCGGTCACCGTCCTCGTCGCGCTCTTCGTGACGCTGATCCCGACCACGATCGGTGCGCTTCTTTCGGCGATCGGCATTGCCGGCATGGACCGGCTGGTGCGCTTCAACGTGCTCGCCATGTCCGGTCGCGCGGTGGAAGCGGCGGGCGACGTCGATACGCTTCTCCTCGACAAGACCGGCACGATCACGCTCGGCAACCGCCAGGCGACCGAGTTCCGCCCGGTGTCCGGCGTGACTGCCGAGGACCTGGCCGATGCCGCCCAGCTCGCCTCGCTTGCCGACGAGACGCCGGAGGGCCGTTCGATAACCGTGCTTGCCAAGGAGAAATACGGCATCCGCGCCCGCTACATGCAGAGCCTGCACGCGACCTTCATTCCCTTCACCGCGCAGAGCCGCATGAGCGGCGTCGATCTCGAGGGTTCCTCCATCCGCAAGGGCGCGGTGGATGCGGTGTTGAACTACATCCGGTCGAACGCCGCCGCGACCAGCAGCGACGCCATCCGTGAAGCACAGGGAATTGCCGAGGACATCGCCAAGTCGGGCGGCACTCCGCTTGCCGTGGTGCGCGACGGGCGCCTGCTCGGCATCATCCATCTCAAGGATATCGTCAAGGGCGGCATTCGCGAACGCTTTGCGGAGCTGCGCCGCATGGGCATCCGCACTGTTATGATCACCGGCGACAATCCGATGACGGCCGCAGCAATCGCCGCCGAAGCGGGCGTCGATGATTTCCTCGCTCAGGCTACGCCCGAAAACAAGCTTTCGCTGATCCGCGAAGAGCAGGCCAAGGGCAAGCTGGTAGCCATGTGCGGTGACGGCACGAACGATGCCCCCGCGCTTGCCCAGGCAGATGTCGGCGTCGCCATGAACACCGGCACTGTGGCCGCTCGCGAAGCCGGCAATATGGTTGATCTCGACAGCGATCCGACAAAGCTCATCGAAATCGTCGAGATCGGCAAGCAGCTCCTGATGACCCGCGGCGCGCTGACGACCTTCTCGATCGCCAACGACATCGCCAAGTATTTCGCGATCATCCCCGCCATGTTCCTCGCCTTCTACCCGCAGCTCGGCGTCTTGAACATCATGGGGCTTTCGACACCCCAGAGCGCCATTCTTTCAGCGATCATCTTCAACGCGCTGATCATCGTGGCGCTGATCCCGCTCTCGCTGAAAGGCGTCAAATACCGAGCGATCGGTGCCGGCGCCCTCCTCTCCCGCAATCTTGCCATCTACGGCCTCGGCGGCGTGATCGTGCCCTTCATCGGCATCAAAGCCATCGACATGGCCATCACCGCCCTTGGCCTCGCATAAGGAGCAGTTCCCATGCTGAAACAATTGAGACCCGCGATCGTCCTACTGGTCGCCCTCACCGTCATCACCGGCCTTGTCTATCCGCTCGGCATGACAGGCATCGCCCAGGCGCTCTTTCCCGAAAAGGCGAATGGCAGCCTGATCGAACGAGACGGCCAGGTGGTCGGATCGGCCTTGATCGGCCAGTCCTTCACCGGCGAGCGTTATTTCCATGGCCGCCCATCTGCCGCCGGCGACGGATATAATGCCGCCGCCTCCAGCGGCTCCAACCTCGGCCCGACGAACCCGAAGCTGATCGAGCGCATCAAAACGGATGCCGAGGCATTGAAGGCCGAAAACCCGAATGCAACGGTGCCGATCGATCTCGTTACCACTTCCGGCAGCGGGCTCGACCCGGACATCTCACCCGAAGCCGCCTATTTCCAGATTTCGCGCGTCGCCAAGGCGCGGGGCATGGACGAGCCGGCGGTGCGCGCGCTGGTCGATGCTCATGTGGAGGATCGGCAATTCGGCCTGCTCGGCGAACCTGTGGTCAACGTGTTGGCGTTGAACCTGACGCTTGACGAAGCCAATCCCTGACTTGAAATGGGCAGCGGGCGGCATTTTGCCGGCCGCTGCATTCCCGTTCGGGAGAGAGCCTGCCTATGCCCGATGACAACCGCGACATGGAAAACCGGCCTTCGCCAGACGCGCTTCTGGAAAATGCCGAGCGCGAAGGTCGCGGCCGCCTGAAGATTTTTCTCGGCGCAGCTCCGGGAGTGGGCAAGACCTACGAGATGCTGATATCCGGGCGCGCGCGCCAGGCCGACGGCATCGATGTGGTCATCGGCGTGGTGGAAACCCATGGCCGGAGAGAAACTGAAGCCCTTGTCGACGGTTTCGAGATCATCCCACGCAAGAAGATCGACTATCGAGGCCAGCAGATCGACGAGATGGACCTCGATGCCATCCTCGCACGTCGGCCGGCACTGGTGCTGGTAGACGAACTGGCCCACACCAATGCTACAGGAAGCCGTCATCCGAAGCGCTACATGGATGTGCAGGAAATCCTCGCCCAGGGGATCGACGTCTATTCCACGCTCAACATCCAGCACGTCGAAAGCCTCAACGACGTGGTCGCGCAGATCACCCGCATTCGCGTGCGCGAGACCGTGCCAGATTCGATCATCGATAGGGCCGATGACGTCGAGATCATCGACATCACGCCGGATGATCTCCTCAAGCGGCTGAAGGAAGGCAAGGTCTATGTGCCGGCGACTGCCCGCCGCGCCATCGAGAACTATTTTTCACCCGGCAACCTGACGGCGCTTCGCGAACTGGCGCTGCGCCGCACCGCGCAGCGGGTGGACGAGCAGCTTCTCAACCACATGCAGGCGCATGCCATTCCCGGCCCCTGGGCGGCGGGCGAGCGGGTGCTCGTCTGCCTCGACCACGGCAGAGGCAGCGCGGGGCTGGTGCGCTATGGCAAACGGCAGGCCGACCGGCTACGTGCCCCCTGGGCGGTGCTGCATCTCGAAACTCCGCAGGCGATCAGCCTGCCGGACGAGGAGAAAGACCGGCTCGCCGCCAATATGCGGCTTGCCGAACAGCTCGGCGCCGAAACGGTGACGCTTCCTGCATTGCGCATTTCGCGCGAGATCATCGCCTATGCCAATGCCAACAACTTCACCCATGTCGTCGTCGGCAGGCCGCGAAGACGAGCCTGGTGGCGTATCTGGCAAAGCACCGTAACCGACGACCTCATCCGCTATGCCGGGGACATCAGCGTCCACGTGATCTCGGGCGATGCGACGGAGGAGCCGCGCGGCGGCGTGAAGACTGCAAAACCTCGGCCGGTAAGGATCAGGCCCTATATCCGCAGCGCCGTCTTCGTCGGCCTTGCACTCATCGCCGGCATCGCGCTCGATCAGGCGCTGGACGTGCAGAACCTCGCGCTGGTTTTCTTGATGGCGGTACTGGCGGCTTCCGTGCGGGGCGGTTTGGGGCCCGGCCTCTTCGCGTCGCTCATCGGCGCCCTCTCCTTCAACTTCTTCTTCCTGGAGCCGCGCTATACCTTCACCGTGCGCGACCCAGAAAGCGTCGTGGCACTGGCATTCTTTCTCGGGGTGGCGGTCGTGGCGAGCAATCTGACGGCCGCCGTGCAGCGCCAGGCCGCCGCGGCCCGGCAGCGGGCTCGCACTACCGAAGATCTCTACCTCTTCTCCAAGAAGCTCGCGAGCACCGGCACGCTGGACGACGTGCTTTGGGCGGCAGCCTTCCAGATCGCCTCGATGCTGAAGGTCAGGGTCGTCATCCTGCTTCCCGAAAATGGCACGATCGCCGTCAAGGCCGGCTATCCGCCGGACGACACCCTGGCCGACGCCGACATCGCAGCCGCCAACTGGGCATGGCAGCACAACCGGCCCGCCGGACGAGCGGCCGACACGCTGCCGGGGGCGAAACGCCTTTACCTGCCGCTGCGCACGGGGCGCGAGGCGGTCGGGGTCATCGGTCTGGACAACGACAGGCAGGGTCCGCTGCTCACGCCGGAGCAGCAGCGCCTCTTCGACGCGCTGGCGGACCAGGCAGCGCTTGCGATCGAGCGCGTTCAGCTCGTTTCCGACATCGACAAGGCGAAGCTCGCCGCCGAGACCGACCGGCTGCGCACCGCGCTCCTGACCTCGATCTCGCATGATCTCAAGACGCCGCTTGCGGCGATCATGGGTTCGGCGGGAACGCTCAAGGATTTCGGCCCGGACATTCCCCAAGAGGCGCGGGCAGAGCTGCTCTCGACCGTCATCGACGAATCCGAGCGGCTCAATCGCTTCATTTCCAACCTGCTCGACATGACGCGCCTCGGCGCGGGCGCCATGCAGCCGAACTACGCCTTCCACTTCGTTGGCGATATCGTGGGCACCGCACTCGGACGAGCGTCGAAGATCGCCGCGAGGCACAGGGTCCATGTAGATGCTCCCGCCGATCTGCCGATGCTGAGGGTCGATCCGGTTCTGTTCGAGCAGGTTCTGTTCAATCTCATCGACAATGCCGCCAAATACGCACCCGACGAAACGCGGATCGATATCCGCGCCTGGCGGGACGGAGACAGCCTGCTGCTTTCGATCTCCGACGAGGGGCCAGGCATTCCGTCCGGCGACCTCGAACGTGTGTTCGACAGCTTTTACAGGGTTCGAAAGGGGGATCACGTGCGAGCCGGCACCGGACTCGGCCTTTCCATCTGCCGTGGCTTCATCGAGGCCATGGGCGGCACGATCAAGGCCTCCAACCGACCGGACCGCTCGGGCGCAATTTTCACCATCCGCATGCCGGTGCCTCGCGAAGCGCCGACAATGGGAGAAGACGAATGACCAATTCCGCCGTCCGCATTCTTATAATCGATGACGAACCGCCGATCCGGAAGCTGCTGCGCGTGGGTCTCTCCACACAGGGCTATGCCATCAGCGAGGCGATGAACGCCAAGGTCGCGGCAGAACTCGTGGAGACGGACAAGCCGGACCTGGTCCTGCTCGATCTCGGGCTCCCCGACATGGCGGGTCACGATCTGCTTGAGAAATGGCGCCGCGACGGCATCGATCTGCCGATCGTCATCCTCTCAAGCCGTACCGACGAGGCGGGTATCGTCAGAGCGCTCGAACTCGGAGCCGACGACTACGTGACCAAGCCTTTCGGCATGAACGAGCTCGTGGCCCGCATCCGCGTCGCGCTCCGGCACCGGCTGCAAAGCCACGGCGAAAAGCCGATTTTCCAGACCGGCGAGCTTTCCGTCGATCTCGTCAAGCGCATCGTGAAGGTGGCGGGCGAGGAGGTGAAGCTCTCGCCGAAGGAATACGAAATCCTGCGCATTCTCGTGCAGCATGCAGGCAAGGTACTGACGCACCGTTTCCTGCTGGAGCACGTCTGGGACGGGCTCACCGACGTGCAGTACCTGCGTGTCTATGTGCGCCAGCTTCGCCAGAAGATCGAGAAGACACCCGATCAGCCGCAATACATCCTCACCGAAACCGGCGTCGGCTACAGGCTTCGGGAAGGAATTTAGCCGGCTACGATAAATGGAAGGCATCGCTTCCCGAAAGATTTAACGGAGTCCCTGGAACAGCGGACGATTCACGAGGTTCGACCCTCGACCTTGAACGGTGAATCCGTGAATTGCCATGCCGCAATCGTCTCGAACGGGATTGGAAAGCGAGCCGGATGGCCCTTTAGATCCCCTGCTGACCAACTGTCTTCCTCAATGGGTCGCCCGATCGCTTGAGGCCAACGGCATTCGCCGCCTGAGCGAAGCATCCGAACTCACGGACGGGGAGTTGCTGAAACTGAGAGGCGTGGGGCACCGATCAGTGAAGCTGATACGGGCGGCTATCAGAAGCCTGAAACGACAACGCAAGTTGACATCCAGGCATTGACTTCGCTTCCGTTCATCCGGGTAGGCCGGACATCCCTGCTTGCATTGGGGAGCCGACTTCGCCCTGACAGTCCGTGACTTCGAGCAGTTTCCGCAGGCGGACGACATAGCGTTCCACCAGCGCCCTCAGCCTTGCTTTCTTGAGGCCACCGGCGGAGGCGAACGCGCCTGACCAGAGGCCGATCTGGAAGGCCAGGTAGCAGGCTTCGAAGAACGTGAGGACGTCTTTACGCAGATCGCAGTCCGTCTGCTGCGCGATGGCCGCGGCGAGCCGATCCCGCTCCGCGCCGGAAAGATCGAACTCGACGCCGGCGGCGGCGACATCCCAGGCGATATCCTGGCAGCCGACGAGATCGTGCGCGGCATTGTGGTCGAGCGCATCCGTCTTCACCAGCCGGCCGTCGCCGGTCATCAGCCATTCCCAGGCGTGAAGCCGGTTATCCGTATCGACCCGGCGAAGCCGGCGGGAAAACCTCCCAACGGGACCAATCTGCTGTCTAAGCCTTTCCGCCGCGTCTTCGCCGAGCGCCTCGCTGGTATTGAAAACCGCCATACGACACAGCTCCTCGGGCGACGCACCTCTACCGGGTGGAGCAAGATGACGCGCACGAAAGCCGAGATAGCGGCCGAGGTGATCGACGAGCTGCCCTCGCGGTAGGGTGATCGTATTCAGCGGGGTCCCATCGACCCATTTCTCTACCAGGAAACCGTGGCAGGTGCCGGCCACTTCCGGCGTGAAACCGGCTTCGTGCAGGAGGGCGCCCCGACGCGTCTTCTCCTTGTCGCTCCCACCAAGACCGGCATATTTGACGAGCCAGTTCCCGTCATCCGCCCGCATCAGGAATTTCCGCTTTTCCATCTGCATGTGGCTCGGCGGCCAAAACCGCTCGTCAGGATGGCGTAGCGCGCGCCAGGCACCGCCGGAGAGATCCTGCCAGGATCTTTTCCTGGCGCCAACGAGATCGGCCACCCAGGTCGAAAGGCGGTGAGCGGGCTCCCGCGTATCGATAATCAGCTCGTCCATCGAAACGTGGTGACGGGGGCGCTCCCTCCAGAACTTTCGATGCGCCGCGCTTGCCCGTGGACCGGGATCGCCCGGATGGCTGGGAAAGAAATGTATCCGGCCGGCGGGCACGCCATTGGCCTGCAGCCAATCCGCGACGCTGCCGAAGGAGCTTCCCGAGAGGCCAGGTCCCTCGTCAACGATCGCGAAATCGCGGTCCCCCTCACCCAGAATGCGTTTAGCAAGCGCCGGCGCGACCCGCAGGCGCCGGTCGAAGGGGTGGCCTGACGGACGCAGCGACCAGGCTGGCCCGGAGCCGAGGGCGGCGGCCACGAGCGCGGCAAGACCTGTGCCGATGCTGCGAAGCCCGATCACGACAGTCCGGACGGTCAATCCCGACCTCGACGCCGCCTCGATATAGCTTTCCGGATAAAGGGCATAGAAGGCATAGCCTTCTCCCCGCTTCACGCGCAGCGGTTCGGCGCACTCCAATTCCTGCAGCAGGTCCGGCCACTGCCGGGGCAGCGACAGTTCGCCGGCAAAGCCGCTCCGCCACGACTGCATGATGGCTCCGGCCTGCGCGTGAAGAAGTTTCGCGCCCGTCTCCTGGACAAACGAAAGATCATCCACGCCCTTTTCGGCAAACTCCCGATCCGCCAGTCCCTGGACCAGTTCTCCCGTGGCGATGAAAGCGTTCACCAGTGCCTCATGTCGCGGCCTGCCGGGAGGCATCCGCAAGCAACCGGCAAGCGTCTCGGCGATCTCCCCGCGCATCACGGCCGATCGTTCGACACGTTCGAGGTCGCCATAGACCAGCATCGACATTTCTCCCTTTCAAGCCTGAAGCCAGCCTTCTTGCCGCAACTCCGAGAAAATGAAGTTTTCCTGGAACACATGGCGCCGCGGTTTGTTCGCAGGCTTTGTAGATGCTGGAGAAAAAGATGGTTTCGAGATCCATTCGCGTCGGCCTGGTCGGAGTGGGAAACTGCGCTTCCTCGCTGGTCCAGGGCCTGACCTATTACCGTAACGTCCAGGACAACGAGCCGGTTCCAGGCCTCATGCATGTCGATCTCGGCGGCTATCAGGTGAGCGACATAGAGATTTCCGCCGCCTTCGACGTCGCCGCGTCCAAGGTGGGGCGCGACGTGGCGGAAGCCATCTATGCCAAGCCGAACAACACGAAGCGGTTTGCCGATGTCGCGCCGACCGGCGTTGCCGTGAAACGCGGCAGGACGCTCGACGGGATCGGCAAATATCTCAGGGACGAGATCGAGGAAGCGGCCGAACCGGAAGCGGATGTGGCCGAAATCCTGCGACGGACACGCACGGACGTGCTCGTTTCCTATCTGCCGGTCGGCTCCGAAGAGGCGACCAAATGGTATGCCGAACAGGCGCTCGCCGCCGGCTGCGCCTTCATCAACTGCATTCCGGTCTTCATCGCCTCAAAACCGGAATGGCAGAGGAAGTTCGCCGCGCGCGGCCTGCCGGTCATCGGCGACGACATCAAGAGCCAGGTGGGCGCCACCATCGTCCATCGAATGCTCGTCAATCTCTTCCGCGAGCGCGGCGTGCGGGTAGACCGCACCTACCAACTCAATTTCGGCGGCAATACGGATTTCCTCAACATGCTGGAGCGCGAGCGGCTGGAATCGAAGAAGATTTCCAAGACTCAATCGGTCACCAGTCAGCTCGATGTTCCCTTGCCGCCCGATGATGTGCATGTGGGGCCGAGTGACCATGTGCCCTGGCTCGCCGACAGGAAATGGGCCTATATCCGCATCGAGGGAACCACCTTCGGCGGTGTTCCGCTGAATGCGGAGCTCAAGCTCGAGGTGTGGGATTCTCCCAATTCGGCCGGCGTGGTCATAGACGCCGTACGCTGCGCGAAACTCGCGCTCGACCGCGGCGTGGGCGGCGTGCTGACGGGCCCATCCAGCTATTTCATGAAGTCGCCGCCGCAGCAATTCACCGATCACGAGGCGCGACGGAGGACGCAGAATTTCATCGACGATCAGGAAGATATCCTGCGCGGGGCGGCCGAATGACGGTGACGTTCTTCCTGGTCCGCCATGCCGCCCATGACGATGTCGGGCGCTTTCTGGCCGGGCGGAAGGAAGGCATCACGCTCGGGGCGGCCGGCAAGGAGCAGGCCCGGCGCCTGGGGCAAAGGATGCAGCGGGAAAAGATCAGCGCGGTTCACACGAGCCCCCGCGAGCGTACGCGGGAAACGGCCGTGGCCATCGTGGCCGCCTGCGGGCTCGGCGAGCCGGAGATCACGGATGCGCTGGACGAGGTGAATTTCGGCGACTGGTCGGGCAAGACCTTCGAGACGCTTGATGCGGACCCCTCATGGCGCCGGTGGAATACGATCCGCAGCCTTGCCCGCACGCCGGGCGGCGAAACCATGCTGGATGTGCAGCGCCGGGTGCTGGAGCTGATCGCAACCCTTGCGGCCGGTGATGGCGGCGGGAGATTTGTGCTGGTTTCGCATGCCGATGTCATCAAAGCGGCGGTCAGCCATGTGCTGGGCCTGCCGATCGACGCCTGGCCGAGGTTCGATATCGCGCCCGCTTCGGTTACCAGCATTGCGGCCGGTCACTGGGGCGCGAAAGTTCTGACCCTCAACGAGACGATTGCATGAAACCCAGGATTCTGGAGAAAACGCATGATCGAAGCCACGATGATCTGGAACGAACCGAACAACAAATCGCACTGGGACCCGGAGCTCGATCCGGACTGGAGCCAGTTTGCCCGCATGGCCATGCTCGCCGCCGATTCAATCGGCGCGAAGAATCCCGACCTGATCCGGGTCCTTGGCGGAATCTCGCCGATCGATCCGCATTTCATAACGCGAATGCGCGATTTCGGTGTGCTCGACCACCTCGATGCCGTGGCTGTTCACGGTTTTCCGCTCGACTGGAACCTCTGGCAGATCCACGAATGGCCTGCCAAGATCGATGAAATCAGGGCCGTGACCGACCTGCCGGTCTGGGTGAGCGAGGTCGGCGTATCGACCTTCGGCGCGGAAGAGGTGCAGCTCTGGGGACTGAAGCGCACCGCCGAGCTGCTGAAGGGCAAGGTGGAGCGCTGCCAGTGGTACAGCCTCTATGATCTACCCCGCGCCTGGGAAGCGACGACGCGCCACCGGGAGGCCGAAGGCTCCTCCTACTATCGCCACTACTACATGGGCCTTCTGCGGGAGGACGGTACGCCGAAACCGGCCTTCGATGAATTCGTCAGGCACACGCCGGAATTAGGCCTCGTGCAATGGTTCCACTTCGAGGACCCGAGGCTTACGGATGCCGTGAACTGGATGAAGCGGCTCGGAGTCAAATCCGTCCGCACCGGCCTTTCATGGGCCGACCGGTTCCGCCCCTATGCACTCGACTGGTTCGACCGCCAGATGCGCGCGCTCGAGGATTTCGACGTGACGGTCACCTTCTGCTTCACGCCGGAACATCGCGGCGTCGGCGCGCATCATACGAGCCCGCCTTTCGTGCCGGAGGAATTTGCGGCCTTCTGCAGCGAAATGGTGGAGCGCTACGCTCCGCGGCAGACCGAAAGGCCGGCTCGCGGCGGTAGCCGCTCCGCCGTCCGGCCATTCGCGCTGGAAACCTCGCCGACCTTCGGCAGCAGATAAGTGAGCCTAATCCCGCCCCTCAGCGCCCGGCGGAGCGAGCCGAAGGGAAAACCTGCGGCTTGAAAGCGAAATCCTTGTCGAACGGATAGGTCTGGCGCAGCTTGCGGTGCCGCTCCAGCCGCTCGACGAACTGGTCGACGACGCCCGGCGAAAGCGCCATCAGGTTCGGATTGGCGATCGGCGCGAGTTCCGGCGAAAGATAGCCGGATTTCACGACGATGATCCTGGCGTGGTGCGGATCGAGGCCGAGCCGGGTGAAATCGGCGATGTTGTGATAGGGCCGGCGCTTGGCCGAGAGCACCAGCTCGATGCCGCCGATGACGACCACGGCCTGACGGTCGGCCGGATCGGTGGTTTCGTGCAGGAACTTGACCCGAGCAAGGGTCTTCACCGGCCTGCTTCCGATCGTATCGAGCGAAGCGCCGATCGAAAGATCGAATTCGGCGCCAATGCCGGCAGCATAGCAGGCATCGGTTGCTGCCCTGTCGGCAATGCCTGCGAAGACGACGCCCTGCGCTTTCCTCGCTATCAGCTCCGCCAGCACTTCCGCGCGGTCGCCGACACCGCCGCCCGTCGGATTGTCGCCGGATTCGGCCAGCACCACCGGCGCGGTCCTGCTGGCGATCGCCCTCTCCACGCATTCCTCGATCGACCCGGTCTCGCAGCCGAAAACGAATTTCTCGCGCGCATCCCAATAGGCTTGTGCGACGCGCCTCGCCTCCCGCTCCAAGACCGCTCGGTTCGTGCCGGTCATGATCGCGGCTGCCGTCGCACGCGGTTCGTCGGCCCAGACATAGCCCACCATCAGGGACGCATCCCAGACGCATTCGATCGCGTCGATCTCCGGCAGCATGGCATAGAGGCTCTTTGCCGGCTCATCGACCGTGCTGGTACGTTCGCCAGGCAGTACGACGGGAATGGGAGCCCAGACGAGGATCGGCTTCACCCCGGTCTTCAGGCTCTTCACCAGCATGGAGACCGAGCGGCGCATCGTCTCCTCCACATCGATATGCGGCGCGGTGCGATAGGTGGAATACATGTCCAGAGCGTCGATGATGCGCTGGCTGACATTGCCGTGCAGGTCGTAGCTCGCCGAAACGGTGCAGTCCGGTCCGACCAGATCGCGGGCGGCGGTGATCCAGTCACCCTCGGCATCCTCCATGCCCTGCACATACATGGCGCCGTGCATGGCGAGATAAAGCCCGTCGAGCGGAAGGAGCGCCTTCAGGCGCTCCAGGAACTCCGCCTTGAAACGCTCATAGGTGGAGCGCGATACCGGACCGCCGGCAATGGCGCGAGCATGAATGGTGGGCAGGAATTCCGCTTCATAATCCTTGAGGAAGGCGAAATAGGGCGATGCCGTCAGCTCCTCGCCGCGCACCACGCGAAAGTCCTTCTCTTCGTTTAGGACGGGGTTGTAGGTGCTGCATTCGATATGGATGCCGCCGACGGCGATGCGCATGGGAAACCTCAATTCACGTTGGGGCCGATCAGAAAGTTGTGGGCTGCGATGCTGGCCGCGCCGCGTGCCCAGATATCGCTATCGACGCGCTTGATGCGGATCGGCGTCTGGCCTGCATATCTGGGCAACACGTTCATTTCGACGGATTGCTGCACCACCGTGCCGAACAACCCATCGAAGGAGCCTTCGAGATGGGTGATGAGGATGAGGCCCGGATCGTTCATCTGGATCAGATGCGCGATCGCGAGGCCGAGCGCCGAACCCGCCCGGTGGAGGATGCGGATGGCCGCCGCATTGCCGGCCGATGCCTGGTGTTCGATATCGGAAAGGGATGTGCATTCCAGTCCCTCGGCCCGCGACATTTCCTTGATCGCCTTCATCGAGGCGACCGTATCGAGGCAGCCGCGCTTGCCACAGCGACAGGGCGCGCCGCCGGGCTCGATGGTGCAATGGGCGATCTCGCCCGCGCCGCCGTGATTGCCGCGGTAGAGCCTACCCTCGATGAAATGGGCGCAGCCTATGCCGTCGCCCAGCGAGACGACGCTGAAGTTCTGGACCTCGCGGGCGCTACCGAAGAGCTTCTCGCTGACCGCGACCGCCTTCGCATCGTTCTCGATGAAGGTTTCGATGCCCGTCCGTTCACGGATGATCCTGGCCAGCGGAACGTCCTGCCAGCCGAGCAACGTTGATTTCACGCAGTTCGCCTGGGTCTCGTCGACGAAGCCGGAAAGCGCTACGCCAATGCCGGAAAGCTTTTCCTTCGCGTCGGGCCGGCTCCCGAGCAGAGCCGGCAGGCCTTCCGCAATCGCGTTGGCAATCACTTCCGGATCCCGCGAGAGTGGCATCGCGCATCTTGCGATGATGCCGCCGTTGAGATCACCGAGAATCATCGGAGCCGGGTCTTCGAGGAGCGAGACGCCGACGAAGAACGCGCATTCCGGATGCAGGTCGAGCCGTATGGAAGGTCGCCCCTGACCATAGATCGTTTCCGTCTCGTGCAGCACGCCGCGATCGAGCAGGTCGCGGGCGAGACCGCTCATGGCCCCTTTGCTCAAACCCAGAATATTGGCCATCTCGGTGCGGCTGAGCGGGCCGGACTCGCTGATGACGCGCAACAACTGGCGTTGGGAGGAAGTGAGCATCGCGTTCAAGGGCGGTATCCGGGATTTGGAAGTGCTTGACACTAAGTTCAGAAAATGAACAAATCAACGGCAATAACTATAAAAAATGATCTAAGGCGGCAGCGATCCGCCCTGTTTCAACAACAATCAGGGGTGAACGATCATGAACATCTTCCACCGGAATCCATCTAAGGCCAAACGCCTCGCGCTGGCGGCTGCCGTTGCCGGCAGCCTGATGATGCCTGCCGCAGTCATGGCGGCGACACTGAACGTCATGCAGAGCGAAGCGCCGCGTTCCATGGACCCCGGCGACCAGACCGCCACGTTTACCGCCGCCCTGCTCGACCCCATGTATGAAGGGCTTATCAAGCGCGATCCCGATCTCTCGCTGAAGCCGGCGCTGGCCACCGAATGGTCTTCCGATCCTTCCAGCCTCGTCTGGACCTTCAAGCTGCGCGAGGGTGTGAAATTCCATGATGGCACGCCCTTCAATGCCGATGCCGTGGTCAAGAACTTCAATCGCCATCTCGATACCAAGCGTGGCCTTGCCGCAAGCGGCAGGCTGCGCACCTTCCTCGAAAGCGTGACCGCCGTCGATCCCATGACGGTGGAGTTCAAGCTGAAGACCCAGTACCCGGCCTTTCTCGCGCTTCTGAGCACGGGGCCCTGCCTGATGGTGAGCCCCGCTGCGGAAGCCGCCGGCACGATCGGCAGCCAGGCGGTCGGCACCGGCCCCTACAAGCTCGCCGAATACAAATCCGGCGAATACGTGCTGCAGGTGAAGAACACCGATTGGTGGGGCGGCGCGCCGAAGGGCGAAGACGAGATCAAATGGACCTGGACAGCCGAGCCCTCGGTGATGAACATGGCGCTCCAGAGCGGCGAGGTGGACGTCGTCAATCCCTTCCCTTCCGCCTTTGCCGCGCAGGCGGACGCCAATCCGGAGATGAAGCTCAGCAAGACGGATGGTTCAGCCGTCTTCTGGGTGTCACTCAACACGAAGATGAAGCCCCTCGACGACGTGCGGGTACGTCAGGCGCTGAACTACGCGACCGACCGCGAAGGTATCGTGAAAGCCTTCACTCAAGGGTTCGCAACGCCTGCGAACTCGCCACTCGCGCCAGTCACGCCTGGCTATGACAAGTCGCTTGCTCCCTATAGCTATGACATCGAGAAGGCCAAGACTCTGCTTGCCGAAGCCGGCTATCCGGACGGTTTCGAAATGTCGACCATCGTGCAGGAGCAGGAGGCGCGCATCGGCGAACTCCTTCAGGCCATGTGGGCCAAGGTCGGCGTGAAGCTCGACGTCCGCCGCATGGAAAGCGGCGTGTGGTCCAAGGCGGCCTTCCAGGACCCCGCCGGCAAGGAAGCGGACGGCACGGCCTCGGCGATCGCCTCCTGGTCTTCCGGCGTGAACGGCGCGGACCTGCAATTCCGCCCGCTCTATTATTCCGCGAGCGCTTCGCCGACCGGCGCCAATCTCGGCTTCTTCAGCGACGAGAAGCTGGACGGCCTCATCGACAAGGCGGCTTCCACGCTCGATGAAACCGCCCGCAACGCGATCTATGTCGAGGCACAAAAGCTGGTGAACGAGCAGGCGCCGCATGTGCTGCTCTTCACCAAACAGGACCTCTATGCGGCCGGCGCCAATGTGAGCGGCGCCTGGATCATTCCGGGCGGCCTCATCGTGGTCAAGGACGCAACCAAGGAGTAGCCGGGTGCCGGGCGGTTCGGCCGCCCGTATCCAGCCGGAATAGCGGTCGATGAAAGCCTATATCGCCAAGAAACTGCTGGCCTTGCCGCTGATCCTCATCGGCGTTTCGCTCATCGTCTTCGTGGCGATCCGGGCGCTGCCGGGCGATCCTGCCCGGTTGATGGCCGGTCCGGAAGCGACCCAGGAGGCGGTCGATGCCATGACCGGGCGGCTCGGCCTCGACCGCAGCCTGCCCGAACAATATGCCTCCTTCGCCCATGGCGCGATCCGGGGCGATCTCGGCATATCGATCAAGTCGAAACTGCCGGTGGTGGACGAAATCGCCGAGCGCCTGCCCTTCACCATTGGCCTCGCTATCACCGCCTATATTCTGGCGATCGGCATTGGCGTACCGGCCGGCATGATCGCCGCCATCCACCGGCACGGCTGGCCCGATCAGGCGGTCATGATCCTGGCAATCGCCGGTGCGTCCGTCGCCAATTTCTGGCTGGCGCTGATGGCGATGAACACGTTCTCCGTCAAGCTCGGCTGGCTGCCGCTGCTCGGCGCTTCTTCCTGGAAGAGTTTCATTCTACCCTCGATCACGCTCGCCGTGCTGCCGATGGCCGTGATTGCCCGAATGACCCGCTCCAGCATGATCGAGGTGATGTCGCAGGACTATATCCGCACCGCCTATGCCAAGGGTGTCGCGCCGCGTTCCATCTACTGGAGCCATGCGCTCCGCAACGCGTTGATCCCGATCATCACCATTGTCGGCCTCAATTTCGGCAGCCTGATCGGCGGGGCGGTGGTCACAGAATCCGTCTTCAACTGGCCGGGCATCGGGCGGCTGCTCGTCGATGCGGTGCGCTATCGCGACTATCCGGTCATCCAGGGCGTGACACTGGTCGCCGTGACGGGCGTGGTGATGATGAACTTCCTCGCCGAAATGCTGATCGCCCTCCTCAATCCCAAGATAAGGCTCGACTGATGGCGGCGCTCGAAACCGGAATGGAAACCGTGCGCCGATCCTGGCTGGTCCGCAGCCTGCGCTGGGTGGCATCCCACAGAAGTATTGCTCTCGGTGGTCTGCTGATCGGGTTGATTGTGCTGGCTGCCATCTTCGCACCGATGATCGCGCCTGCCGATCCATACGAGCAGGATCTGCTTGCGACCATGCTGCCTCCCTCCTGGGGACATCCTTTCGGCACCGATGACAGCGGCCGGGACATCCTCTCGCGCGTTCTTTACGGCGCGCGCATTTCGCTCATCGAGGTCGTGCTCGCCGTCGGACTTGCCGTCATCCTCGGCGTTCCGCTCGGCATTCTTTCCGGCATGAGCGGCCACTATCTGGACCAGGCGATCATGTGGATCATGGATATTCTCTTCGCCTTCCCCGGCATCGTGCTCGCCATCCTCATCGTCAGCGTGCTCGG
Source organism: Rhizobium moroccans (assembly GCF_057559155.1). Lineage (NCBI taxonomy): Bacteria > Pseudomonadati > Pseudomonadota > Alphaproteobacteria > Hyphomicrobiales > Rhizobiaceae > Rhizobium > Rhizobium moroccans. The sequence continues at coordinate 148,253 of NZ_JBHFJG010000010.1, forward strand.
CCCGGGCCTCGTCAATCTCCTGATCGCGATCGCAATATTCTCCGTGCCGGTGTATGCTAGGCTTAGCCGCAACCTCACGCTCGGGCTGAAAAGCCAGGAATATGTCGAGGCGGCTATCTCGCTCGGCATCTCCCGCCGCCGCATCATGACACACTACATCCTGCGCAACGCCATCGGGCCGATCATCGTGCAATCGACGCTCACCGCCGGCACGGTGATCCTTTCGGCAGCAAGCCTTTCCTTCCTCGGGCTCGGCGCCCAGCCGCCGCTTCCCGAATGGGGCGCGATGATGAGCGATGGCCGCAACTACCTCGGCCTCAACATCTGGATGTCGCTGTTTCCGGGGCTTGCCATCATGATAACCGTGCTCGGCTTCAACATTCTCGGCGACGGCCTGCGCGACCTTCTGGATCCGCGCAAATGAGCGGTCCCGTCTACTGCGTCGATATCGGCGGCTCGTTCATGAAGTTTGCGGTTTCCACCTCTCCGGGCGCGCTCGAGCTCCTGGAGAAGGTAGCGACACCGGCGAACTCGTGGAGCGAACTTGCCGCCGCCCTCGCCATGCTGCTCGACCGCCATGCCGGCGCAGGAGCGCCCACATCGCCACTTGCGCTTTCGATCGCCGGCCTCGTCGATCCGCGCGACGGGATCGCGACCTCGGCAAATGTCCCCTGCGTGACCGGCCGGCATCTCAGCACCGCGCTGGCGGCAATCCTCGGCCGACCCGTTCTTGCCGCAAACGATGCCGATTGCCTGACACTCGCCGAAGCCAATGAAGGCGCCGGGCGCGGACATTCCGTCGTTTTCTGTGCGATCATGGGGACCGGCATCGGCGGTGGACTTGCCATCGACGGACGGCTCGTGAAGGGCGCCGGCGGCGTGACCGGCGAATGGGGGCATGGGCCGATCCTCAACACCTCGGTCGACCTTCGGAATGGTGAAGGGCCTATCCACATACCACGCTTTTCCTGCGGCTGTGGGCAATCCGGCTGCGTCGATACGATCGGCGGGGCACGCGGCATCGAGCGGCTGCATCTTCATCTGCATGGCCGGACAGAGAGCAGCCACCGCATTCTGGAGGGATGGCAAGCGGGCGAAAGCCGTGCGGCGAGGACGGTCGCCGTCTATCTCGAACTCGTCGCCGATCCGCTGGCGCTTGCCGTCCATATTACCGGCGCCTCGATCGTTCCCGTCGGCGGGGGTCTTGCATCGGTGACGCCGTTGATCGACGCTCTTGATGCGGCCGTGCGTGGGCGCGTCCTCAACCGCTTCGAGCATCCGCTGGTGACGCCGGCGCTTCGCCAGGAGGACGGCGGGCTGGTGGGCGCCGCGGTGCTCGGTCATCAGGGAGGCTGAAATGCGCATTCTTCTCGAAATCTGTGTCGATAGCCCGCAGGGCCTGGCTGCGGCTATCGAAAGCGGCGCGGACCGCGTCGAACTTTGCTCGGCGCTCGATGTCGGCGGCCTTACCCCTTCTCCCGGCCTGATGGCGCTTGCCGCGCAAGCGCCGATCCCCGTCTACGCGATGATCCGGCCACGCGCTGGCAATTTCGTCTTCGATGGCGATGACGAGGCCGGGATGATGGCCGATATCGACGCGGTTCGCGCAGCCGGACTTGCGGGCGTGGTGATCGGCGCCAACCACCCGGACACGACGCTTGATCTTTCGCTTCTCCAGCGGCTGATGGAACGTGCCCGAGGCCTCGGCGTCACGCTCCACCGCGCCTTCGATCTTATCCCCGATGCGGAAGCGGCGCTGGAACAGGCCGCGAGCCTCGGCGTCGAGCGCATCCTCACCTCCGGACTTGCGACAACCAGCCTGGATGGCATCGACGTATTGAAACGCCTCGTAAGGCAGGCGGGCGGCCGCGTCTCGATCATGCCAGGCGGCGGCGTCAATCTCGCCACCGTCGAGCGGGTGGTAATGGAAACAGGCGCGAGCGAGGTCCACAGCTCCTGCCGGCGGCTCGTTGAAAAGAAAGACGAGCGAGCGGCCGCCTTCGGCTTTCAGCCGCCTCAGGCCTACGTCACCGACGCCGGGATTGTGAAGGAAATGCGCGCCTTCCTCGATCGCCTTTCCAGATAGCGTACCCTGAGCGACAGGCCTACGTCATCCGACATGGCTCCGCGTCCCGAAATCGCCCATTCCGAAAAGACCAAGAGAATACAAGGAGGAACGCAGCACCGGGGCGGCACTAGACGCTTTCCGTTTGACAGAAGATATAAGAGGTCATATCTCTTTCAAGTGAGGAGCGATCTTGCGGAGGCAGGGTCATGGTGGCGCAGGAGGAGCACTGATGAAGCCAATCTTCAATACGATATCGTCGATCCTGATCGGGTCCGCGCTGCTTATGCAGCCTGCTTATGCCGAAACACCGCCCAATATGCTGGTGGTCGGCTTTTCAATGAACAATATCCTGACGCTCGATCCGGCCGCCATCACCGGCAAGGAGGCCGTCCAGGTTCTGGCGAACATATATGATAACCTGGTTTCGCTGAACGCCGCCGACCGCTCGAAGGTTGACCCGCAACTGGCGGAAAGCTGGACGGTCGGCGACGACAATTCCACGATCACCTTCAAGCTGCGCGAGGGCGCCACCTTCGCGTCGGGAAATCCGGTGACCTCGGCCGACGTCGTCTGGTCGCTCAAGCGGGTGATGAAGCTCAATCTTGCGCAATCGACCTCGCTGAAGACGCACGGCTTCACGGCCGCCAATGCGGAAGAGAATTTCACCGCGCCGGACGAGCATACCGTCGTCATCAAGCTTCCGAAGAAGGTCGATCCACAGATCATCATCATGACGCTCTGCCTTGTCGGTCCGGGGTCGGTGCTCGACAGCAAGGCCGTGACGGAGCAGGAGAAGGATGGCGACCTCGGCAATGCCTGGCTGACCAATAATTCGGCGGGCTCCGGTCCCTTCAAGCTCGAGGGATGGCGTTCCAACGAGCGGGTGACCCTCGACCGCAATGACGAATACTGGGGCGACGCTCCGGCGATGCGCCGCATCATCATGCGCCATCTGGCCGAATCCCAGAGCCAGCGCCTGATGCTGGAAAAGGGCGATATCGACATTGCCTATTCCATGTCGGCAGCCGACCTGAAGGCGCTCGAGAACAATGAGGACGTGAAGGTCCAGACCATCGGCGGCAGCGGCTTCTACTATCTCGCCGTTTCCATGAAGGACGAGAAGTTCAAGAACCCGAAGGTTCGCGAGGCGCTGCGCTACCTCATCGACTATCAGGGGCTCAACGACAGCGTCCTGCCCTATTTCGGCAAGTTCCGCGACCGTCCGATCCAGACCGGGATCTCCGGCGCTCTTCCCAGTATCGGTTACAAGCTGGACGTGGAGAAGGCCAAAGCCCTGCTTGCGGAGGCCGGCTATCCGAACGGCTTCTCGACGTCGCTCCGGGCGATTTCGGACACTCCATTCGTGAATCTCGCGCCGGCCATCCAGGCGACGCTCGCCCAGGCCGGCATCAAGGCAGAAATCATCACCGGTTCCGGCGACCAGATCTACGGCGCGATGCGCGAACGGAAGTTCGAGCTTATCGTCGGCCGCGGCGGCGGCGGGCAGTTGCCGCATCCAGACTCGAATCTGCGCTCCATCGTCTACAATCCCGACAATTCGGACGAGGCGAAGCTAACCAACTTCCAGGGCTGGCGGACCTCCTTCTACGACGAGAAGATCAACAAGATGATCGACGAGGCGCTCGTGGAAGCCAATCCGGAGGCTCAGGTCAAGAAATACGAGGAAATCCAGACCTATTACGCCGACATGGTTCCAGCCATCCAGCCATTCGCCGAGGTGGTCGACAGCGTCGGCTTCCGCGCCGACATCAGGGGTCTGGAGCTCAACGCGTCCTGGTCGACTGAACTTCGTACCGTGACGAAGGAACGATAATCGCCTGCCGCCCCCCGG
>NZ_JBHFJG010000010.1:152192-168688 GCF_057559155.1 Rhizobium moroccans
GCCGTGCCTCGCGCGGCGGCGGAAAGCTTGCGATACCGAGGAAATTCCATGAGCAACGAGCGTCTTTTCGCCTTCGCAAGGCAGGCGGGCACCGTATTGGCGACCCTTATCGGCCTGCTTGTCCTGACCTTTTGCATCGGACGCCTGATGCCGGTCGATCCGGTGCGGGCCATCGTCGGGGAGGAAGCGGACCAGGCCACCTACCAAATGGTCGCCGAGCGGATAGGCGCGCACCTGCCGCTCTATCAGCAGTTCATCCGCTATGTGAACGACCTCACGCATGGCGATTTCGGCGTATCGATCAGGACGGGCCAGCCGGTCATCAACGATATCCTGCATGTCATGCCCGCCACGATCGAACTCGCCACCTTCGCGATCGTCTTCGGGGCGGGTTTCGGCATTCCCCTCGGCATCCTTGCCGCTGTCCAGCGCAACAAGCCGGCCGACCACGTCATCCGGTTTGCCACTCTGATCGGCCATTCCATGCCGATCTTCTGGACCGGCATGATCGGCCTCATCATCTTCTATGCCGCGCTCGACCTGGTCGGCGGCGGCGGACGCCTTTCCGATTATTATGTCGGCCTCGTTCCCGACAGGACCGGCTTCATCCTGATCGACGCGGCCATTGCCGGAGACTGGGAAGTCTTCGCCGATGCGGTCAACCACCTGATGCTCCCGGCCAGCATTCTCGGCTATTCCTCGATGGCCTACATTACCCGCATGACACGCAGCTTCATGCTGGACCAGCTGAACCAGGAATATATCACCACCGCCCGCGTGAAGGGGCTCTCGAAGAGCCGCACGATCTGGCACCACGCATTCGCGAACATCCGCGTGCAGCTCGTGACGATCGTGGCGCTCGCCTATGGCGGTCTTCTTGAAGGCGCGGTGCTGATCGAGACGGTATTCTCCTGGCCTGGCTTCGGCCAATACATGACCAGCAACATGCTGATCGGCGACATGAATGCCGTGATGACCTGCGTGCTCCTGGTCGGCGTCATCTTCATCGCGCTGAACCTGCTTTCCGACGCGCTCTACAAGATTTTCGATCCGAGGACGCGCTGACATGACAGCCAACCTTCTACACTCCCAGGATGCGCCCATGCCCGAAACCCGTCGAAAGCAGAGCCTGGCGCTGCGCCAGCTTGTCTCGCTTTTCCGCGAGCTCCTCGGCAGCCCAACCTCGGCCTTCGGTCTTGTCGTCATCACTATACTGCTGCTCACGGCGCTCCTTGCGCCGGTGATCGCGCCCTATGATCCGAACATCATCAACCTCGGCAACGCGCTGCAGCCGCCGAGCGCCGCCCACTGGTTTGGAACGGACGAACTCGGCCGCGACATATTGAGCCGCATCGTCTACGGCACACGCATCAGCCTCACCATCATCACCATCGTCTCGGTCATCGTCGGGCCGATCGGCCTCATCGTCGGCACGACGGCGGGCTATTTCGGCGGCTGGTACGATACATTCATGATGCGGATCACCGATATCTTTCTTTCCTTCCCGAGCCTCATCCTCTCGCTTGCATTCGTCGCGGCGCTCGGTGCCGGGCTCGAAAATGCGATCATCGCGATCGGGCTGACCGCCTGGCCGCCGATTGCCCGGCTGGCGCGCGCCGAAACGCTCACCTTTCGGGGTGCGGACTATATCTCGGCCTCGCGCATGCAGGGCGCCTCGGCGTTGCGCATCATCGTGAAATCGATCATGCCCATGTGCCTGCCCTCGGTTCTGGTGCGCGTGACGCTCAGCATGGCGACCGTGATCCTGACAGCGGCGGGCCTCGGTTTTCTCGGCCTCGGTGCCCAGCCGCCGCTGCCCGAATGGGGGGCGATGATCGCCACCGGCCGCCGCTACATGCTGGACAATTGGTGGCTGGTCGCCTTCCCCGGCGGCGCCATCCTGCTCGTCAGCCTGGCCTTTAACCTGCTGGGCGACGGGCTGCGCGATGCGCTCGACCCGAAACAGCGCTGAGGATCACGCCATGGACAAAAGCCAAGAAGCTCTCCTTCGCGTCGAAAAGCTGAGCGTCAGCTATCGCAGCGGCAAAACCTACAACACCGTCGTGAAGGGCGTTTCCTTCGAGCTCGGGCGGGAAAGGCTCGGCATCGTCGGAGAATCCGGTTCGGGCAAATCCACGATAGGCCGTGCGCTTCTGAAACTGTTGCCGACAGCCCGTATCGAAGCGGACCGAATGGATTTTTCCGGCACCGATCTTCTGGCCGCTAGCGAAAAGCAGATGCTCGACATCCGCGGCCGGCGCATCTCGATGATCCTGCAGGACCCGAAGTTCTCGCTCAATCCGGTGCATCGCGTCGGCGACCAGATTGCCGAGGCCTATCGGGTGCACACGCGGGCCTCCTCGCACGCCGCGAAACAGAAGACGCTCGAAATGCTGGAGGCGGTGAAGATCCGCGATCCGGAACGCGTCTTCGGCCTTTATCCGCACGAGGTCTCGGGCGGCATGGGCCAACGCATCATGATCGCCATGATGCTGATCCCCGAACCGCGGATCATCATAGCCGACGAACCGACATCCGCACTCGACGTGACTGTGCGGATGCAGGTTTTGAAAATCCTGAACGAGCTGGTGACCGAAAAGGGTATGGGCCTCATCATGATCAGCCATGACCTCAATCTGGTGCGCAACTTCTGCGACCGGGTGCTGGTCATGCGCTCCGGCGAGGTCGTCGAGGAGCGGGCCGCCCGCGACATGAAAAACTGCACCCATCCCTATACGCGCGGGCTTTTGGCCGCCCAGCCGCATATCGGCGGCAGCCGCAAGCCGCTTCCGGTGCTGAACCGCGACATCACGGAGGTGCGGGCATGAACGCCATCGAGGTTCGCAACCTGTCGATCGATCTCGGCTTCGGCGCCGCCAAGAGGCGCATCCTCGGCGACGTCTCCTTCTCGGTGGAAGCAGGTGAATCCTTCGGCCTCGTTGGGGAATCCGGCTCGGGAAAATCCACCATCCTGCGCTGCATCGCCCAACTGCTGAAAGCCTGGGAGGGCGATATCCTGATTGCCGGGCAATCGGTTCGCGACATGCCTTTCGACGAATACTGCCGCATGGTGCAGATGGTTTTCCAGGACCCCTACGGCTCGCTCCATCCGCGCCAGTCGATCCGCACGGCGCTACAGGAGCCCTTGCGTATCCACCGCATGGACCGTCAGGTGGAGCGCATGGAGCGGGCTTTGATCGACGTCGGCCTCAACCCGGATTTCCTGTCGCGCTATCCCCATGAACTCTCGGGCGGCCAGCGGCAGCGCGTGGCGATCGCCCGGGCGCTCATCCTCGAACCGCGCATCCTGCTTCTCGACGAACCGACCTCGGCGCTCGACGTCTCTGTGCAGGCGGAGGTGCTGAACCTGCTTGCGGATATACGTGCCAGGCGAAACCTTACCTATCTCTTCGTCTCGCACGATCTGGCGGTGATCGACCATATGTGCGAGCAGTTGGCGGTGATGCAGCACGGACGGCTGGTCGAGATCATGAGCCGTGACGTTCTGGCCACCGGCCGGGCGAGCGACCCCTATGCCAGGGAGCTCATACAGGCGAGCCTCGAATACGACCAAGCTGTCTAGGTTTGGGCTTTGATCCCGAGAGGAGCAGCGATGACCATTGAAGCCGAGAAGTCTCTTCCACAGACGGCAACCTGGCGTCGAAAGGAAACGCTCAGCTCTCAGGTCGTCCGCACGATCACCGAGCGTATCAAGCTCGGGGAATATCTGCGCGGCTCGAAGCTGCCGACGGAAAAAGCGCTGATCGACGAATTGGGCGTCAGCAGGACGGTCGTCCGCGAGGCGATCGCCAATCTCAATGCGAGCGGGCACGTCTCGATCCACCACGGTATCGGCGTTTTCGTTCGTGAGGATGCCGGCGTGACGCCGTTTCGGCTCACGGGTGAAAACCTCATGAGGGTCGAAAACGTACTCAAGGGCCTTGAGCTGCGCATCGGCATAGAGTCCGAAGCCGCCGCGCTTGCCGCCGAGCGGAGAACCCAGGCGGACATTACAGCCATGGCCGCCGCCTTCACGGCGATGGACAACGCAATCCGCGATCTCGACCGCAATACCCAGGCGGATTTCGAATTCCATTGCGCCGTTGCGGCCGCCAGCCAGAACGAGCATTTCTACCAGATATTCAACTATCTCGGCGAAACGCTGATGCCCCGCATGCGCATGCAGGCCCATACGGTGAGTGACGCGACTTTCATCGGGCATCTCATGCGCGTCAGCGAGGAGCATCGCGCAATCTTTCATGCGATCGAAGCACAGGATGCCGACGAAGCGCGTGCAGCCATGCGCAAGCACCTCACGGATAGCCGCGATCGACTGATCGAGAGGTCTCGGAACACGCCATGATAGATGGTGAGAACATGTCAGGCCTTGCCGCGAGGCTGCGCGATAATCTCTCGTTCGCCTGGAATTTCGACCCGCATGAAGATTTCACCACCTGGAAGCATCGCACGCGAGCCAAGGTCCGGGAGGCGCTGGGCATCGAGGCGATCGCCCCCGCCGAGACATCGGTCGTCGGCGAGTGGAGCGACGAGGGCTGCAGGGGCCAAGAACTCGAATTTCGTTTTTCGAACGGCGAGGTAACAAAAGCCTATCTGCTTCGGCCTGATACCGGCGGCCCGACGCCTGCGGTACTCTTGCTGCATGACCACGGCTCGTACTTCTCCATCGGCAAGGAAAAGATGATCCTGCGGCCGGGAGAGAGCCCGGAAATCGCTGCCGAGATCGATCATTGGACGGCGCGGCTATATGGCGGCCGTCATGTCGGCAACGAACTCGTCCGGCGCGGCTATACCGTGCTCAGCGCCGACGCCATTGGCTGGGGAAGCCGGAAAGGCAATGGTTACGAGGCGCAGCAGGCTCTTGCCGCTAACCTGATGCAATTCGGCATCTCGCTCGCCTCGGTCATCCTGCGCGAAGATCTGGAGGCTCTGGTCTGGCTCGGCAGATTGCCGGATGTCGATGCGAACCGTCTGGCGAGTTTCGGTTATTCGATGGGGGGCTCGCGCGCCTGGCAGCTCGCCGCCCTTTCCGACGATGTCAAAGCCTGCGTCGCCGGCGGCTGGATGGGAACGCTCGCCGGCCTCATGCAGCCCGGCAACAACCAGCTTCGCGGCCAGTCCGCCTTCTGCATGCTGCATCCGCAGATCGCCGGCAAACTGGATTACCCGCATTTCGCGGCGCTGGCGGCGCCGAAACCAGCTCTGATCTTCAGCGGCCGGCAGGACCGGCATTTTCCCGAACCGGTGACGGATGAAGCCTTTCGGCAATTGCGTGACATCTGGGGCGCCGCGGGTGCCTGCGACCGGATCGAGACCCGGTTCTGGCCGGGAACCCACTCTTTCCCGATCGAGCAGCAGGATTACGCGATCGACTGGCTCGACCGTCACCTCTAATTCTCAAAACCACGCAGAAAATGGCCCGGCTCTCGATGGAAAACCGGGCTTCTTCCTACTTGGGAGGCAGTTCGCCGATCAGCCGACGAGATTGGCGTTGATGAAATCGAAGTTGATATCCTCGCCGAGGCCGGGCTTGTCGGAAATATGGACGTAGCCTTCCTCATCCATCGGGTCGGCCAGCGCGTTCAGATATTCGAAGCCGTCGTCATATTCGAGGAAGGGGTGCAGAAGGCCGCGCTCGTACCACTTGGCGTTCTTGGAGCAGGCGGCAACGATGAGGTTCGGCGCGCCATTGCCGTGAATTTCGCAATGCATTCCGAAGGATTCAGCCAGATGCATGCATTTCATGGCCGGGCTGATGCCGCCGACATCGTGCACGCCGGTCCGCAGGATGTCGCAGGCCTTGGAAGTGATCCATTCGGCGCGGTTGAAATGCTTGCCGGCAGCGCTTTCCGGTCCAAGCACCGGGATATCCAGGTTTTCGGCAAGCCAGGCGTAGGAAGCCGAACTCTGCTCGTCCATGGGCTCCTCGATCCAGTCGAAACCAAGCTTTTCCAGCCCTTTGCCGAGCTCCAGCGCTTCGGTGCGGGAATACCAATGGAAGGCATCGATCATCAGGTGGATATCCGGCCCGACCGCTTCGCGGACGGCGGCGCAGGCCTTGAGGTCCATCTTGACATTCGGCGCCCAGGAGACCGGCGGCATCCAGGTATGGAGCTTGATGCCCTTGTAGCCGCGCTTGACGAGCTTTTCGGCAAAGCGGCCGTAGTCTTCCGGCGTCGCCAGGCCGCCCTCCAGCTCGTCGCCGCACATGATCGAGCCGTAAGCGGGAATTTTCTCGCGATAGCTGCCGATCAGCTTATGCACCGGCATGTCGAGCTTGCGGCCCGCAAGGTCCCAGAGCGCGCAATCGACGATCGCCAGGGTTCGGTCGGTGAGCTGCATGGCGCTGCCGCGCTGCCAATGGGCAAGCTCCTGCCAGAGCCTTTCGCGTGCGAACGGGTCTTCTCCGATCAGCACCTTCTTGACGAATTTATCGACGACATGCGGGCGCACGACTTCCGGGGCCGCAAAGCAGTAGCCTTCGCTGCCGTCGTCGGCAACGATGGTCATCAGAGCCAGATTGACCTTGTGCGGCGGGCCGGGATGGGCATGGCCGGCGCTATCCTGATGGCGGCGGGTCGTGTGGGCGAAGACCCGCACGTTGACATCTACGATTTTCACGAAACTCCTCCTGTCCCGGCCGGGGCGGGAATCTCGGCTGCCCGGCGAAAGCAGGATTTTGCCGTCCTGCCTCATGTCGTCATATCTCGGTAAAATGTCATACTACAAGGCAGCATGAAGCCGTCAATTAATTTCTTTCGCTCTCTTGACAAAGCAAGAGGATTTTACGCCAGTAAGTAGCAGGAATACCCAGGAATAAGCCGGAGCGGCCGTCTTGAGAAGATCAGATCATACCACGCTGGAGGCTCCCCCCAGAAAGGGACGCAATCTCGTCGAAACCGTGAGCCAGCGCCTGCGCGAGGCAATCCTGCGCGGCGAGTTGAAACCCGGAGAGAAGCTCCCCAGCGAAAGTGGATTGACCCAGCAATATCAGGTCAGCCGGACGGTCATCCGGGAAGCGATCGCCTCGCTCCGTGCCGACGGGCTCGTGGAAGTGCGCCATGGCGTCGGAGTCTTCGTGCTTGCCCCGCAGCCGGGCCTCCATCGCGGCCTGCGCGGCGTCGATCCCAGTCGGGTTTCCTCGATCATCGAGATGCTGGAAGTGCGCGCGGCGATCGAGATCGAGGCCGCCGGACTTGCCGCCGGGCGCTGCTCGCCCGCCCAGCAAGAACTGATCTTCGAATGTCTCGACAGCATGAAGCAGCAGATCGCCGCCAGCGCTTCGACCATCGACAGCGATCGCGCCTTCCATCTTGCCATCGCCGATTCCACCAACAATCCGCGCTTTCGCGAACTCCTGGAAGCGATAGGCCAACAGATGATCCCGCGCTCGCTGCTGCAGGAGGACGAGGGGGACACGTCTCCGCCGGACTATCTTTCGCAAATACAGAACGAACATGAGCGAATCGCCCGCGCTATTGCCGAGCGCGACGAGGCGGCCGCGCGCGAGGCGATGCGAATGCACCTCAAAGGGAGCCAGCAGCGTTATCGCGCGCTCATGCGGCGGACATAGGCGTCACGCTAAACATAATACAAGTATTGACAGAGATCGTATCTCTTTATAGCTTCCGGGACAAAGCCAACTCCTGGAGGATTATTCCCGTGTCTACGGATCCCAATGAATTGAAACGGGCGCTCGGCGCGGGCCTGCTTTCCTTCCCCGTCACCCCTTTCGGCAAGGATGGCCTCTTCAACCGCAAGGCTTATGAGGAGCATGTCGGATGGCTCGCGGGTTTCGATGCCGCCGTTCTGTTCGCGGCGGGGGGCACGGGCGAATTCTTCTCCCTGGAGCCTGCTGAAATCCCTGAGATCATCGCCGCGGCGAAAGCATCCGCCGGCAAGACGCCTATCGTTTCGGGCTGCGGTTACGGCACGCGGATCGCTGTATCGATCGCAAGGTCCGCCGAAAAGGCGGGCGCCGACGGCCTGCTGCTATTGCCCCACTACCTGATGGATGCCAGCCAGGAAGGGCTTTTCCAGCACATCAAGACGGTGTGCCAGTCGGTGTCGATCGGCGTCATGGTCTACAATCGCGACAATTCGATCCTCTCGTCGGAAACGCTGGCGCGCCTCTGCGACGCCTGCCCCAATCTCGTCGGTTTCAAGGACGGATCGGGCGATATCGGCCTCGTGCGCAAGATCACGGCGACGATGGGTGACAGGCTCACCTATCTCGGCGGCATGCCCACGGCTGAGCTTTTCGCCGATGCCTATCTCGGCGCCGGTGTCACGACCTATTCCTCCGCCGTGTTCAACTTCGTTCCGGCACTCGCCCAGGAGTTCTACAAGGCGCTACGCGCCGGGGACACCGCAACGACGAACCGCATTCTCATCGACTTCTTCTATCCCTTCATGGAGATCCGCAACCGGCAGAAGGGCTATGCCGTTTCCGCCATCAAGGCCGGCGTCCGCCTGATGGGCTTCGATGCCGGCACCGTCCGTCCGCCGCTCACCGATCTCACGGCGGAGGAAATCAGAATGCTCGAGGCGCTCTGCGAACCCTATCGCCAACGCAAGGTCGCCTGAACCTTTCACGTGTCATGCCTTCCCTCCCAAGGCAGCGAAACGCCCGCGACCAGTTGGCCGCGGGCGTTTCTTTCGACCGAAAACGATAAGTTCACCTCTCCTCGATATGCACCTCAGCCGATCGCCATCAGGCTGGCATTGCCGCCTGCCGCCGCGGTGTTGACGGAGGTGGAAACCTCTTCCAGCAGCCAATTGAGGCAATAGGCTTCGGAATGCGCCAGGAGCTCGGCGGTAGATGCCGCCTGGGTGAGAACCAGCGGGCCGGGCAGGTCGGCAATGCGCCCGGCAATCTCCAGCAGTCTTTCCCCTTCGCCCTCGATCAGGACGCCGGCATAGGGGCCGGCGGCCTTCCAGTCGCTCGCCCATGTGATCTGCGAGGATACGGCAGCAGGCAGATCAGCCATCCGCTCCTTGAGACCGGAGCCGGCATCGACGACAGCCGTATTGCCGGTCGCCAATACGGCTCCGAGCTGGACGATGAGGCCTTCCTCCGTTTCCGGCACGAGCAGGATACGGCCACGGGAATGAAGCGCATAGAGGTTCTTCTCACCCACCGGACCCGGAAGCTCGAGGCTCAATCCGAGCGCGGAATTGCTGCCGAGGTTCCGCACCCGTTCGGCAAGCGCCTCGTTGTCGCGGCCGCGCAGCCACCGGGCAAGATCGAGAAGCGCGGGATGCACATAGACCGAGCTGTGCTGCGGCGGCACAGGCGGATCCTGAACCAGGCGACCGATATAGAGCGGCCCGCCCGCCTTGGGTCCGGTGCCCGAAAGTCCCCGGCCGCCGAAGGGCTGCACGCCGACCACGGCGCCGATGATATTGCGGTTGACATAGATATTGCCGACCCGGACCCGGCTGGTCACATGGGCGATCGTCTCGTCGAGCCGAGTATGCAGCCCGAAGGTCAAGCCGTAACCGGTGGCGTTGATATCGTCCACAAGGCGATCCAGCTCCTCCCGCTTGAACCGCACGACATGAAGCACGGGACCGAATATCTCCCGTTCGAGATCGGCAAACGACTTGAGTTCGATGATCGTCGGGGAAACGAAGGTACCGGCCGCAGTCTCCGGCGGCAGGGCAATTTGCTCGACCTTGCGGCCGAGAGCTCGCATCTTCTCGATATGCGCCTCGATATTGCGCTGGGCCTCCTCGGTGATGACCGGGCCGATATCGATCGAAAGACGGTCCGTCCGCCCGATGCGCAGCTCGGCCAATGCACCCTTCAGCATGGCCAGGGTGCGGTCGGCGATATCTTCCTGCAGGCAGAGTACACGCAGCGCCGAGCAGCGCTGGCCGGCGCTATCGAAGGCGGAAGCGATGACATCGCCTACCACCTGTTCGGCAAGAGCGGAGGAATCGACGATCATCGCATTCTGGCCGCCCGTCTCGGCGATCAGCGGAATAGGTTTGCCGGCCGCGGACAGCCTTCCGGCGAGTTGCTTCTGGATGAGGCGCGCGACCTCGGTAGAGCCGGTGAACATGACGCCCGCGGTTTCGGAGGCCGCAACGAGGGCCGCACCCACGCGGCCGTCGCCTGGAAGGAACTGCAGCGCTCCCCTCGGAATGCCCGCTTCATGAAGAATGTTCACCGCGTCGGCGGCGATCAGCGGCGTTTCCTCGGCGGGCTTTGCCAGGACGGGATTGCCCGCGGCAAGTGCTGCGGCAATCTGGCCCGTGAAGATCGCAAGTGGGAAGTTCCAGGGGCTGATGCAGACGACGGGGCCGAGCGGTTTGTGGTTCGGCCCGAGCGTGCGAAGCGTCTGTTCGGCGTAGTAGCGCAGGAAATCTATCGCTTCGCGAACCTCCGCAATGGCATTTGGCAGCGACTTGCCGGCCTCGCGCATGGCAACACCGAGAAGCCGAGGCATGCGGGCTTGCATCAGGTCCGCTGCCCGGACGAGGCATGCCGCCCGCTCTTGCGGCGATACCGACGACCATTGGCCGACCGCCGCAAGCGCCAACTCTGCCGCCTTGCGGACGGCTTCATCCGAAGCCTCCGTCACCTCGCCGACGATATCGGAATGATCGCCGGGATTGCGGACAGGGCGGGCTTCGCCGCTTCCCAGGCCTTCGCCAAGCCGGGGCTCAGCCTTCCAGTCCAGCTTCGCGCTGTCCGCAAGCTCTTTAGACAGCACCGCGAGAGTGGCCTCGTTGGAGAGATCGAAGCCGGCCGAGTTGACCCGCGCCGCGCCGAAAAGATCGGCAGGCAAGGCTATCTGGTCATGTTTTGCACCGGGCACGTGCATGGATCGGACCACCGCCACAGGATCGGCGATCAGTTCTTCCGCTGACACTCTGGGGTCGCCTATGCGGTGGACGAAGGAGGAATTGGCGCCGTTTTCCAGAAGGCGCCGCACGAGATAGGCAAGCAGTGTCTCATGCGTGCCGACAGGCGCATAGATGCGGCAGGGGCGGTTGAGCTTGCCGGGACCCACGACTTCCTCGTAGAGCGCCTCGCCCATGCCGTGAAGACATTGGAATTCGTACTTGCCCACCTCGAAATCCGGACCGGCCAGATGATGGATAGTGGCGAGTGTCTGCGCATTGTGCGTGGCGAATTGGGGGAAGACCACGTCGACCGCCGCCAAGAGTTTGCGGGCGCAAGCAATGTAGGACACGTCCGTGTAGACCTTGCGTGTGAAGACCGGAAAACCCTCAAGGCCATCGAGCTGAGCGCGCTTGATCTCGGCATCCCAATAGGCGCCCTTGACGAGGCGCACCATGATGCGGCGCCCGGCCCTGCGAGCGAGATCGATCACGAAATCCAGGACGAAGGGGCAGCGCTTGCCATAGGCCTGCACCACAAAACCGATGCCATCCCAACCGGAAAGATCGGGGTCGAAAGCGAGGCTTTCCAGCAGGTCGAGCGAAAGCTCCAGCCGGTCGGCCTCTTCCGCGTCGATGTTCAGGCCGATGTCATAGGACTTGGCGATCGAGGCGAGCGCCTTCACCCGTGGCAGCAATTCGTTCATGACGCGCGAGGCCTGCGCGCGCGCATAGCGCGGATGCAGCGCCGAAAGCTTGATCGATATGCCCGGCCCCTCATAGATTCCACGGCCGGCGGACGCCTTGCCGATGGCATGGATCGCGGCTTCGTAATCCCGGTAATAGCGCTCGGCATCGGCCGCAGTCGTGGCAGCCTCTCCCAGCATGTCGTAGGAATAGCCGAATCCTTTTTCTTCCATGCTCCTGGAGCGTCGCAGCGCTTCGTCGATCGTCTCGCCAGTGACGAACTGCTCGCCCATCATGCGCATCGCCATGTCCACGCCACGGCGGATGACCGGTTCGCCGCAGCGCGCGATAAGCCGGGTGAGCGCGGCGGCGAGTCCCCGGTCGTTGACCGTCGACGTCAGCCTGCCGGTCACCACGAGACCCCAGGTGGCGGCATTGACGAAGAGCGAACGGCCTTCGCCAAGATGGGCTTTCCAGTTCCCGTCTGCGATCTTGTCGCGTATCAGCGCGTCCCGCGTAGCCGTATCGGGAATGCGGAGCAGGGCTTCGGCAAGGCACATGAGCGCCACGCCTTCCTGACTGGAAAGCGCATATTCCTGCACCAATCCCTCGACGCCGGAGCCCCGGTTCTTGCCCCTCAGCGCAGTAATCAGCGTCCGTGCGGTCTGTCTGACCTCGTCCGCCAGATCGACCGGGAGAGTGGCAGCGTCGAGAAGCGGCGGCAGACATTCCTCCTCTGGCCGCCGAGAAGCGGCGGTGATTGCCGCACGCAGCGAAGATTGGGGCCTGATCGGCGGCGCAAAATCGGTGAACGGCGGAACTGGCTGGGCCTCGGCACGGAGGCGGGCGTTTTCCATGGACGGCATATATTTTCCCAAATGATAGTCATCGGTGATCGATCGGCCGGATGCGCCGATAGTCCCGACCGGCGGAAACAGACAGATCGCGCCTTCAGACCGCCTCGGGATACATGGACCAAGTATAATATGAGGCCTGCGGACCACCCGAACTTTTCTATTGAGATTTGTGGTCTTTTTTATCAATGATTGGATCAATCAAGGAGAAAACGGCCATGAATTTGGATTCCTCAGGCGAATTGGACGCGTTCGATCGCAAGATCCTTGAGGCCGTTCTGGAAGACGGCCGCATTTCCGTGACGGAACTCGCAAATCGCATCGGACTCTCCAAGACGCCGACGAATGCACGGCTGAAGCGCCTTGTCGATCAGGGCTTCATCCTCGGCTTCCGGGCAATTCTGAATACCCAAAAGCTCGATGCCAGCCATGTCGCCTTTGCGGAGGTGAAGCTTTCCGACACGCGGGAGAATGCGCTCGAAGAGTTCAATCGCGCGATCAGGAAAATTCCCGAGATCGAGGAATGTCACATGATCGCCGGCCGCTTCGACTACCTCCTGAAGATCCGGACGCGGAACATCCGGCGCTACCGGGAGATTCTCGGGGAGAAGATCTCCAGCCTTCCCTATGTTTCCAGCACCTCGACATCGGTGGTGATGGAATCGGTCAAGGAGCGGTGAGCAGCACAGGCCTCGGCAGATGATGAACGCGGCTAATAAGCGGCCTCGTAGATCGCCAGCGCGTCGCCCTCGGTCATTTCGCGCGGATTGTTGACGAGGAGGCGCGTCTGTTTCATCGCATCGCGCCAACATCGGCAGCGCCTCTCGCGGAATGCCCACCTCGCGCAGCCCTTGCGGCAAATTCAACTCCCTTCCCAGTCTTTCCAGCGCATGGATAAAGGCATCCGCCCGCCTGGCGAAGGAGATATCCGCCAGCTCCGGAAATGCATCCGCGGCAATCTCCGCGTACCGGCCAGCTGCCTTGGGCAGGTTGAAGCGCAGCACATGCGTTAGGACCAGCGCATTGGATAGACCATGCGGGACATGGAAATGCCCGCCGATCGGATAGGCCAGCGCATGAACCGCTGCCACGGGCGAATTGGCGAAAGCCTGGCCGGCGAGAAGCGAACCGAGCAGCATGGCTCCGCGCGCTTCACGGTTCTTCCCGTTGAATACCGCTTCCCGGATATTGGCGCCCAGGAGCCGCAGCGCCTGCTTGGAAAGCCCGTTGGAGACCGGATTATTGTTGGGCGAGGCGGAAGCATAAGATTCGATCGCATGCACCATGGCGTCGATCCCTGTCGCGGCGGTCACCGCCGGCGGAAGGCCGAGCGTGAGGTCTGCATCCAGAACCGCGATATCCGGCAGAAGAAGCGGCGAGACAACGCCCTTCTTCTCCGCGCCGCCGGTCGTGATGATAGCGATCGGAGTTACTTCCGAACCGGTACCGGCCGTCGTCGGCACGAGGACGAGCGGCAGGCGTGGCCCCTTGGCGACATTGACGCCGTAGACATCGCTCAGTTTTTCGCCGCCACCGGCGATCAGCGATCCCAGCTTCGCGACATCCATGGGCGACCCGCCGCCGATGGCGATCACTCCAGTCGCATGATGGGATCTGATGAGGTCCACGAGCTCGGATACATTTCTTTCAGGCGGATCGGCATCGACATCGTCGAACACCGCGACATCGACGCCCGCCCTGGCGAAGGAGGCAAGCGCGGGATCGACAATGCCCAAACGGCGCAATCCTCTATCTGTGACGAGGACGATCCGGCGGCCGAGCAGCGAACCGGCCAAATCCGCAATGCGGGCGCTGGCGCCGACTTCCGAAACGATGGATTTCGTGGTGTTGAAAACGAAGCCGCTCACGTCGGCCACCATCCGCGCGACGATCCCCGCTCCATCCGCATTTTCACCTCCCCTGCTCCGGCTTGAACATCGCCTTGCCGCACCTGCGCGTCCCTGGCCGGGCAATTTAGAACTATTTCCCAGACGGTAACCAGAAACAAGATCGACGGCTTCCATCTTCATGCCGCTCTCGCTTAGAATGCTACCACAGCTTGAGGAGATGCAGTTCTGCAAGGGCGAGCCATGACGGGGTTTCACGGGTTCAAGCTATATCGCGGTCTGATGATCATCGGCATTGCGCTGGGGGTGGCGGGAGCCTGCCAGACACCCACCGCTGCCTCGGAGAAGAATGAAGGCGAGGATGCCTGCGTTTATCGAAGCATCTCGGCCGACGGTTCCCAGCCCTTGTGCATTCGCACCAAAAGCTACAACCGGGACCTTTGCCAGATCATCGAGCATGTGGCATCGACAAATTCGCTTCCACCGGAGTTCTTCGCACGCCTCATCTGGCGGGAAAGCCTGTTCAGGGCGGATGCCATTAGTCCGAAGGGAGCGGAGGGCATCGCCCAATTCATGCCGGCGACCGCAAAGCTTCGCGGCTTGGCGAACAGCTTCGACGTCATCGAAGCGCTCGCCGCATCCTCCCGATATCTCAACGACCTGAGAACCCGGTTCGGAAATCTTGGCCTTGCTGCAGCGGCTTATAATGCGGGTGAAACCGGCCTGGAATCCTTTCTGAGGACCGGCCGGCTACCGCTCGAAACGCGCGATTACGTCTTTGCGATCACCGGGCATACGGCCGAGACCTGGAAGGACAATCCCCCCGAAACGCCCGCTCCTCCCCTCGACAAGGCCAAGCCCTTCATCGAAAGCTGCGTGGAGCTTGCCAGCAACCGGCGCCTGAGAGAGCCCATTCTCTTCCGCTCGGCGGATTGGGCGCCCTGGGGCGTGCAGCTTGCAGCCCATTACAATCCGGGCATCGCCAGCCGGCTTTTCGCCAATGCCATCGGCAGACTGCCGTCGCCGCTTAATTCCGAGCGAGCTCTGATCGTGCGCCAGAAGGGCGGCAATTTTGGCGCCCGACCGCGTTATGCCGCCCGGATCGGACGGGCAAGCCGCACGGAGGCGGTTTCCCTTTGCGAACGCATCAAGGGGGCCGGCGGATCCTGTACGGTCTTCAAGAACTAGGACGATCTAAGCGGTCAGAATTTGCCACCGGATACGGTGAAACGATGCCGCGTCATCACCGCCAGTCTCCGATGCAACCGGCCGGCCTGGCCGTTCCTGCGTATATCAGCCAAGCCGTGATCGACCTTTTCCCGTTGCGTGGAATTGTTTCGCTGGATCAATTTTCTTCCCTCCTCGGCCTTCAGATCCATTTGCGTTTTAATCCGAAGGAGGTTGCTTCGGATTAAAACGCAAGGGGTGGTCGCCTTTTGGGCGAGGCCGGATTGCGACAGTCGCTTGGTTAGTCGGCGCGCGGTGCTTGCGGTAGAACGCAGAAAGCCCGCGCGAGGCGGGCTTTTTTGTTTGGTTGCGGGGGCAGGATTTGAACCTGCGGCCTTCAGGTTATGGTCCGCAGGACGAGGAGCTACCATCGCCAGCGAAGATGAAGTCTTCGCGCCAGCGATCGATAACAAGAGATTTCAGGAGGACTTGGTTGCGGGGGCAGGATTTGAACCTGCGGCCTTCAGGTTATGGTCCGCAGGACGAGGAGCTACCATCGCCAGCGAAGATGAAGTCTTCGCGCCAGCGATCGATAACAAGAGATTTCAGGAGGACTTGGTTGCGGGGGCAGGATTTGAACCTGCGGCCTTCAGGTTATGGTCCGCAGGACGAGGAGCTACCATCGCCAGCGAAGATGAAGTCTTCGCGCCAGCGATCGATAACAAGAGATTTCAGGAGGACTTGGTTGCGGGGGCAGGATTTGAACCTGCGGCCTTCAGGTTATGGTCCGCAGGACGAGGAGCTACCATCGCCAGCGAAGATGAAGTCTTCGCGCCAGCGATCGATAACAAGAGATTTCAGGAGGACTTGGTTGCGGGGGCAGGATTTGAACCTGCGGCCTTCAGGTTATGAGCCTGACGAGCTACCGGGCTGCTCCACCCCGCGTCACCAAGAATACGGGCAATTGTGCCCGGGAGCGAAGTCAGGCTTGCCTGACGAGGTGAGACCGATAAGCGATCGATCCGGTGGATCGATTGCCGGTCGAACGGGCTGCTCCGAGCCTGCTCACCGC
>NZ_JBHFJG010000011.1:0-32977 GCF_057559155.1 Rhizobium moroccans
GCGACCGCGGTGTCGTTCATGCGGTTGGAGAAGCCCCATTCGTTGTCGTACCAGGTGAGGATACGCACGAAGTTGCCTTCCATGACCTTGGTCTGGTCGATCGCGAAGATCGAGGAGTGGTTGTCGTGGTTGAAGTCGCGGGAGACGAGCGGCTCTTCCGTGTAGCCGAGGACGCCCTTCAGCTTGCCGTTGGCGGCGGCCTTGATGGTCTCGTTGATTTCCTGGACCGTGGTTGCCTTCTTGGCGACGAACTTGAAGTCGACGACCGAGACGTTCGGGGTCGGAACGCGGATCGACGTGCCGTCGAGCTTGCCCTTGAGGTGCGGCAGGACGAGGCCGACGGCCTTGGC
This sequence comes from Rhizobium moroccans, assembly GCF_057559155.1. Lineage (NCBI taxonomy): Bacteria > Pseudomonadati > Pseudomonadota > Alphaproteobacteria > Hyphomicrobiales > Rhizobiaceae > Rhizobium > Rhizobium moroccans. Next base: position 351 of record NZ_JBHFJG010000011.1, read on the forward strand.
GGCGCCGGTGGAGGTCGGGATCATCGACAGAGCGGCAGCGCGGGCGCGGTACAGATCCTTGTGCATCTGGTCGAGCGAGGGCTGATCGTTCGTGTAGGAGTGGATCGTGGTCATGAAGCCGTGGTCGATGCCCACTGCGTCGTCAAGAACCTTCACGACCGGAACCAGGCAGTTCGTGGTGCAGGACGCATTGGAGATGACCATGTGCTCGCTGGTGAGCTGGTCATGGTTGACGCCATAGACGACCGTCAGGTCAGCGCCTTCGGCCGGGGCCGAGACGAGGACGCGCTTGGCGCCGGCGGTCAGGTGTGCTGCGGCCTTTTCACGCGCGGTGAAGATGCCCGTGCATTCCATCGCGATATCGACGCCGAGTTCCCTGTGCGGCAGGGTTGCCGGGTCCTTGATCGCGGTGACCTTGATCGGCCTGCCGTTGTTGATGGTGATGGTGTCGCCCTCGACCTTCACCTCGGCCGGGAAACGACCGTGGATGGAGTCGTAGCGCAGCAGGTGAGCATTGGTCTCGACGGGGCCGAGATCGTTGATGGACACCACTACGATGTCGGTGCGGCCGGATTCGACGATGGCGCGCAGGATGTTGCGGCCGATGCGGCCGAAGCCGTTGATGCTCACTTTCACAGTCATTTCACAAACTCCCGCTTGTTCTCAAATCTTCACGTTGTTGCGTCAGCCGAGACGCTGTTCAGCAGCGGCGACAACCGCTTCCGCGGTGATGCCGAAGTGCTTGAACAGCTCCTTGGCGGGGCCGGAGGCGCCGAAGGACTTCATGCCGATGAAGACGCCGTCGGAGCCGATGATGTGGTCCCAGCCCTCACGGACGGCAGCCTCTACGGCAATCTTGACCGGCGCATGGCCGATGATCGCCTCGATATAATCTTCCGATTGTTCGGCGAAGAGCTCGACGCAGGGCACGGAGACGACGCGCGTCGGGATGCCCTTCTGCTCCAGCACGCCCTGAGCCTTGATGGCGATCTCGACTTCCGAGCCGGAAGCGAAGATCGAAACCTTGGCATCGCTTGCCGAAATCAGCTCGTAGGCGCCATAGGCGCAGAGGTTCTTCTCTTCGTATTCCTTGCGCGCCGGCGTCAGGTTCTGGCGGGTGAGAGCCAGGCCGGACGGGCGGTGCTTCTCCTTCAGCGCGAGCTGCCAGCATTCCGCCGTTTCGGTCTCGTCGGCCGGGCGGAAGAGGAGCAGGTTGGGGATGGCGCGGAGTGCCGCCAGATGCTCGACCGGCTGGTGGGTCGGGCCGTCTTCGCCGACGCCGATGGAATCATGCGTCCAGACGTGGACGACGCGGATGCCCATGAGTGCGGCGAGGCGAACCGAGGGACGGCAGTAATCGGAGAAGATTAGGAAGCCGCCGGAATAGGGGATGAGGCCGCCGTGAAGCGCGATGCCGTTCATGGCGGCGGCCATGGCATGCTCGCGGATGCCCCAATGCACGTAGCGGCCGGTGAAATCGGTCGGGGTGATCGACTTCATCTGGCTGGTCTTGGTGTTGTTGGACGGCGTCAGATCCGCCGATCCGCCGATCGTCTCGGTGACGATGCTGTTGATGATCTCGAGCGTGTCCTCGGACGCCTTGCGGGTGGCGACCGTCGGGTTGTTCTCGGCGACCTTCTTCTTGAAGGCGTCAATGGCGCTGTCGAAGCCGCCCGGCAGGTCGCCGGCGAAGCGCCGCACGAATTCCGCCTTCTTCTCCGGGGCGGTGGCGGCAAGGCGCTCTTCCCATTCCTTGCGGGCCTTGGTGGAGCGCAGACCGGCGAGGCGCCAGGCATCCAGCACGTCGGCGGGAACGGTGAAGGCTTCCGCCTCCCAGTTCAGCGCCTTGCGGGTGGCGGCGATTTCTTCCGCACCGAGCGGCGCGCCGTGGACCTTGTGGGTGCCGGCCTTGTTCGGAGCGCCGAAGCCGATGACGGTCTTGCAGGCGATGAAGGTCGGGCGATCCGATTTCTGCGCCTCTTCGATCGCGGCCGCGATCTGGTCGATGTCGTGGCCGTCGATGGCGATCGTGTTCCAGTTGGCGGCCTTGAAGCGGGCGACCTGGTCGGTCGAGTCGGCCAGCGAAACGGCGCCGTCGATGGTGATGGAGTTGTTGTCCCAGAAGAGGACGAGCTTGTTGAGCTTCAGGTGGCCGGCGAGCGTGATCGCCTCCTGGCTGATGCCTTCCATGAGGCAGCCGTCGCCGCACAGCGCATAGGTATGGTGGCTCTGCAGATCGCTGCCGAATTCGGTTTCGAGCTTGCGCTCGGCGATCGCCATGCCGACGGCGTTGGCAATGCCCTGGCCGAGCGGACCCGTGGTGGTCTCGATGCCCGAGGCGTGGCCGTATTCCGGATGGCCGGCGGTCTTCGAACCGAGCTGGCGGAACTGCTTCAGATCCTCGATCGTCATATCCTCGTAGCCGGTGAGGTAGAGGAGAGAATAGAGCAGCATCGAGCCGTGGCCGGCGGACAGAACGAAGCGGTCGCGATCGGGCCAGAGCGGGTTCTTCGGGTCGAATTTCAGGTAGCGCGTGAAGAGAACCGTCGCGATGTCGGCCGCGCCCATCGGAAGGCCGGGATGGCCGGAATTGGCCTTTTCCACAGCATCCATGGCAAGGAATCGGATCGCATTCGCCATCCGGTTATGTTTGTCGCGAGAGGTCATGGCTAATCCGTTTTTCCGGTGTCGATCACGGTCTGGGAGAGGACCGTATGAAAGCGGGTGATCCTTAGCAGGTGCAACGCGCAAGTCAATAAAACTGCGCCCCGGAAAAGGGCCTCTTGGCCAACAATCCCGCAGCCTGCTTGAATTATGAGCAGGCATGGCGAGTGCTTGCAATACTTCGAAAAAAGCGGTGATCCACAGGTAGGACAGGCACTTAACCGCGGGTTTGTTGACCGGTTTCGTGACGGGGACTAGTCTCGCGTCATGTCGGAAAGGGCGGCTTCACGATTCGGCCAGCCCTCGGTGCCAGCAGCGGAAAAAAGTGGATGCCCGCGGAAAAGACGGTGGAGCAGGCGATTTCGGAACTCAAGGCAGCAATCGGGGGCCTGGAGAACGCCGTCGATATGCGCATCGAGCGACAGCGCATGAACAGCGATGTCGAGGGCGAGGTAAAGCGGGTGCATGCCGACCGGGCAAGGCTCGCACAGGAACTCGACCAGTCGCAATTCAGGGCGAACCGTCTGGAAGAGGTCAACCGGGAGGTTTCCCGGCGGTTGGTGACGGCGATGGAGACGATCCGCGCCGTGCTGGATCGTTAAACGAGGATATGGGATGGCCCAGGTTACGGTGACGATCGACGGCAAGGCCTATCGCATGGCCTGCGAGGAGGGGCAGGAGAATCACCTGGCCGAACTCGCCGATCGCTTCGACAGCTATGTGGGTCATCTCAAGGGGCAGTTCGGAGAAATCGGCGATCTGCGCATCACGGTGATGGCCGGCATCATGATCATGGACGAGCTTTCGGAAATGACGCGCAAGATCGCGGCGCTGGAAGGCGAGATCGCTTCGCTCGCGTCCAATCGCGACGGCGCCCTGGAAGTGCAGCAGCGCAGCGACGAGGCCGTGGCGCTGGCGCTCAGCGACCTCGCCGTGCGGCTCAACGGGCTGACGGCCAAGCTCAACGGCCGTGTTGCCGCAACGGTCAATTGATCCGGCCATGAGGAAAAATCAATAGGCGCCACTGGCGCAAATCAAGCTTCGCCCTTATATTGCGAACGCGGTCTGCGCCTCTCGACAGGAACCACAATCCCTGGGGCCATACTCGATCCAAAGGGAGCTGTCCCTGACCAGGCCCGTGGGCTTGGACACACGGTGCCCACCTACGTTTGTAGGCGCCCAGGATCGTAAATCTCCATCGGTTGCCGTGGATCGCGCTTTCTTCTTTTTCGAGTTTCGTGAGGCCGTGGCATCCTCCTTTCACGGCGTCCGCGAACCGGCTGTGCCGTCGGGTTTCACCGGCTTGAGGCATTATCTCCCAAACATTCCTTCCGCTTTTTGTTCCAAGCATTGCATTGGCCGGGTTGCCCCCCTATGATCGGGCCCGAGTGAAGGTGCATAGCTCCGAAAACCGGCTCCGGTTTTCTGAACTGTGCGCGAAACATCGTTTCCAGGATTGCCCGCCGTTTTGCAGCGGCATGGCCTTCGAAGCGGTGAACTGTTTCGTGCGCAGGATATTGTCCCAGCTAAAGAGCTTCTCTTGTTAACTGAAATATTCATCGTCATTGCTCTCACCGTTTTGAACGGTGTCCTCGCAATGTCGGAACTTGCCGTCGTCTCATCCCGCCCCATACGTCTGAAAGTCATGGCCGAGCAGGGCAACCGGGGGGCGGCGACCGCCATACGGCTTGCGGAAGATCCGGGCCGCTTTCTTTCCAGTGTTCAGATCGGCATTACCCTCGTCGGCATTCTGTCCGGCGCCTTCTCGGGCGCGACGCTTGGCGCCCGCTTCAGCAACTGGCTGCAGGTCCAGGGCCTTTCGACAAGCGCGGCGGATGCGCTCGGCGTCGGCTCGGTCGTGGTCGCCATCACCTATCTCTCGTTGATCGTCGGCGAACTCGTGCCGAAGCAGATCGCGTTGCGCGCACCGGAGGCGGTCGCGGCGCGTGTCGCACCCGCCATGAAATTGCTCGCGACATTCGCAGCGCCGATCGTCTGGTTCCTCGACGTTTCCGGCCGGACAGTGCTGCGACTTCTGGGGCAGAGGGGGGAGACCGGCGACCGGGTGACGGACGAGGAGATCCGCACCGTGCTTGCCGAGGCGCAGAGCGCCGGCGTGATCGAGAACGAGGAATCGGCGATGATCTCGGGCGTCATGCGGCTTGCCGACCGTACCGCGCGCGGCCTGATGACGCCGCGTCGCGACGTCGAGGTGGTCGATACCGAGGACGATCCGGAAGAACTCCGGACGCAGCTCAGGGCGACGACCCGTTCCCGCCTGCCGGTGCGCAAGGGCAGTTCCGACGAAATCGTTGGCGTGCTTTTCGTCAAGGATGCCTATGATTTCATGGCCGGCGGCAAGCTGTTCGATATCAAGAACATCATGCGCGACGCGCCGGTGGTCTCGGATCTGACCGGGGCGCTCGACGTGATCCAGGCGCTTCGGCGCGCGCCGGCCCATATGGTGCTGGTCTATGACGAATACGGCCATTTCGAAGGCATCATCACCTCCGGCGACGTGCTGGAGGCCATTACCGGCGTCTTCCAGGAAGACGAGGAGCAGGAGCCTGCCATCGTGCCGCGCGATGACGGTTCGTTCCTGATTGCCGGCTGGATGCCGGTCGACGAGTTCTCCGACCAGATGGGCTTCTCGCTGGGCAATGATCCTGACTACGAGACGGTCGCCGGCTTCGTGCTGGACGAGTTGAAGCATATTCCCGAACTCGGCGAGAGCTTCGTAAAGGACGGCTGGTGCTTCGAGGTGATCGATCTCGACGGACGCCGCATCGACAAATTGCTCGTGCGGCGGGCGGACGACTGATGACGGAGAGCCGCAGGAAGGCAGCCTTGAGGGAGGGGCGACTTGCCGCGCGCGACGCGATCCCGCCCGAAGAGCGCATCGAAAAGAGCCTTGCCATGGTGGCTTTCGGGCAGGAGGTAGTCGAGATCCGTCCGGGCACGATCGTTTCCGCCTTCCTTCCCATACGTTCGGAGGCCGACATTCGGCCTCTGATGGCTCTCTTGAGGGATCGCGGCGCGCGTATCTGCGTTCCCGTCATCCTGGACAAGCAGACCATCGTCTTCCGCGAACTCATCCGCGGCGCGGAACTGGTGAAGGGCGTTTTCGGCACTTCAGGGCCCGGACCGGAGGCGCCGGAACTCGAGCCCGACATCATGCTCGTGCCCCTTTCGGCCTTCGACGCGGTGGGTCATCGGATCGGCTACGGGGGTGGTTATTACGACCGCGCCATCCGGCGGCTGCACGAAAAAGGCCGGGACCCGCTGCTGATCGGGATTGCATTCGATTGCCAGGAGGTGGCATTTGTGCCCGCTGAAGATCACGACGTCAGATTGAATGCCGTCCTGACCGAAAGCGGTTTCCGGCCTTTCAGCCGGTAGATTGGATTGATATGCGTCTTTTATTCCTGGGGGACATGGTGGGCAAGACCGGCCGCACGGCGGTCTGGGAAAAGCTCCCCGGCCTCGTCTCCGACCTGAAGCTGGACTTCGTCATCGTCAACGGCGAGAACGCCGCCGGCGGCTTCGGCATCACCGAGGAAATCTTCCTCGAGACGGTCAATGCCGGTGCGGACGTGGTGACGACCGGCAACCACGTCTGGGACCAGAAGGAGGCGGTCTCCTTTTCCGAGCGGCACGACCAGTTCCTGAGACCTGCGAACTATCCGGCCGGAACGCCGGGCAGGGGTTCGGGCATCTATTATGCCCGCAACGGCGCCCGCGTGCTGGTCGCCAACATCATGGGGCGCGTCTTCATGCATCCCGAACTCGACGATCCCTTCAAGTCAGCCGAAGCGATCCTCGCCGCGTGCCCCTTGAAGGAGCAGGCGGATGCGATCGTCTTCGATTTCCATGCGGAGGCCACGAGCGAGAAGCAATGCTTCGGGCATTTCGTCGACGGCCGCGCCAGCCTGGTGGTGGGAACGCACACGCATGTGCCGACCGCCGATTGCCAGATCCTGAACGGCGGCACGGGCTACATGACCGATGCGGGCATGTGCGGCGATTACGACTCTTCTCTCGGCATGGACAAGGAGGAGCCGCTGAACCGCTTCATCTCGAAGATGCCGAAGGGGCGTTTCGAAGCCGCGACCGGCCCGGCCACAATCTGTGGGCTCGGGATCGAGATTTCCGATTCAACCGGACTTGCGGAAAAGATCGCGCCGCTGAGGATCGGCCCGAGGCTTTCGGAGAGCATTCCGGACTTCTGGAACTGACACCGCTTGCGGGTACGCCACCGCTGAAATGACGGAAATGTGAGGCCCGGCCGGCGAAAACCGGCTGGACCGGGTTTTCGCATTGCCGCATCTTCTTGGCCGTTGAATGGACTTGAGGGTGGCATGATGCTGCGGACCGTCGCATTCGCATTTTCCGGTTTTCTTCTCTTCGCAGCGGCGGCCAGCGCGCAGGATGCGCCCGTCAGCCAGTGCCATGCAATCGCCAGCAAGCTTCCCGACGTCACCTTCGCGAGCCTCAAACCGGCCGATCTCCTGCTGGCGCAAGCGAAGAGCGATGACGCGCTTTCGGCCAGAGAGGAAGTCAGGATCACCTTCGTCGGCCATTCGACCTATTTCATCGAATCCCCCGGCGGCGTCGGGATCGCGACGGATTACAGCGGCGCATATCAGCCCGATCGTCTTCCAGACGTGGTGACGATGAACAAGGCGCATTCGACGCATTACACCCTCAACCCCGATCCCGAGATCGAACATGTGTTGCATGGATGGAGCGATGTGCCGGGAGAAATGGCCAAGCATAACCTGGCGGTGGGGGATGCCTATATCCGCAACGTCACCACCGACATCCGCTCATGGGGCGGCGATTTCGAGGAGAACGGCAATTCGATCTTCATCTTCGAGATCGCCGGCCTGTGCATTGGCCATCTCGGGCATCTGCATCACGAATTGACCGACGACCACTATACCGAGATCGGCCGCCTCGACGTTCTCATGGTGCCGGTCGACGGCGGGCTCACCATGGGTGCGGACAGCATGAGCCGCGTCGTGCAGCGGCTGCGCTCGGCGCTCATCCTGCCCATGCACCGCTGGGGACCGCCGCTCGACCGCTTCCTCTCGATGTTCGACGGCAGGTTCGACATCGCCCATGCGAGCGAACGCACGCTTCGCGTTTCGCTGCGCACGCTGCCCAGGAAGCCGACGATCATGGTGCCGCAGGGCCTTTGAGGCCCTAGCGTCTGCCTTCGCCCCGCCAGCAAAAGCATCGAATGCTCTTGAACGGGCAGCCCTTCGAAATTATAAGGCGCCCATTCCAGAACAAGCCGAAGCTAAAACATCAGGGGTGCCATGGCTGGCCATTCACAGTTCAAGAACATCATGCACCGCAAGGGTCGCCAGGATTCGATCCGGTCCAAGCTGTTCTCCAAGCTTGCGCGCGAAATCACCGTTGCGGCAAAGGCGGGTCTGCCCGACCCGACCATGAATGCGGCTTTGCGTCTGGCGGTTCAGAACGCCAAGGCGCAGTCCATGCCGAAGGACAATATCGATCGCGCCATCAAGAAGGCATCCGGTGCCGACGCCGAGACCTATGATGCGGTCCGCTACGAGGGTTACGGCCCGGGCGGCACGGCCGTCATCGTCGAGGCGCTGACCGACAACCGCAACCGCACGGCTTCGAATGTCCGCTCGATCTTCTCCAAGGCGGGCGGCGCGCTCGGCGAAACCGGATCGGTTTCCTTCTCCTTCGACCATGTGGGCGAGATCACCTACAAGCCCTCCGCCGGCGATGCCGACACGGTGATGGAAGCAGCGATCGAGGCCGGCGCCGACGACGTGACCTCCGACGAAGACGGCCACACCATTATCTGCGAGTTCGAAAGCCTCGGCGAAGTTTCCAAGGCGCTTGAAGCCACGCTCGGCGAGGCCGAAACGGTCAAGGCGATCTGGAGGCCGCAGAACACCATCGAGGTGGACGAGGAAAAAGCCCAGTCGCTGATGAAGCTCATCGACAATCTCGAGGACGACGACGACGTGCAGAACGTCTATTCGAACTTCGAGGTTTCCGACGAGGTCATGGCCAAGCTCTCGGCCTAATTTTTCCCCTCCCCAACCCCTCCCCATAAGGGGGAGGGGCTAATCCGTCGAACCCTGCTGGGGTGCGGCGAATTTTCTCCCCCCTTGTGGGGGAGATGGCCGGCAGGCCAGAGGGGGTAGTGCTATGCTTCCACCTTCTCCATCATCGGCAGGGTTGCAAACAGCTCGACCGACCTCAGTCGCGCCTCAATGTCGTGGATCGGCATCGAGATGATGAGTTCGTCCGCTTCCGTTTCCTTCAGGAAATCCGTGAGCTTCGCCTCGATCGTGGAAACCGAGCCCACCGCGGCATAGCGAAGCGTATGCTCGACGCTCAGCTTCTCCATCGGCGTCCAGAGGCCTTCCATGCTGTCGACCGGTTTCGGGAAGCGCGTGCGGATGTTCTTGCGAAGGTTCACGAATTGCTGCTGCGACGAGGTGAAGAGCCGGTCGGCTTCCGCGTCCGTTTCTGCCGCAGCGCCCATCACGCCCACCATGACATAGGGTTTGTCCAGCGACGCGGAGGGCTGAAAGCGGTCGCGATAGATGGAAATGGCGTCGATCAGCATGTCCGGCGCGAAATGCGAGGCGAAGGCGTATGGGAGGCCCAGGGCCGCGGCGAGATGGGCGCTGTAGAGGCTCGAGCCCAGGAGCCAGATCGGAACCTGGCTGTTCATTCCGGGTACGGCCAGGATAGGCTGATTTTCCTCCGGCGCCCCAAGAAGGCGCTGCAATTCGACGATGTCATGCGGGAAGTTTTCCGCGCCGGATTCCAGGTTACGGCGCAGGGCCTGGGCGGTGCGCATGTCGGTTCCGGGAGCCCGGCCGAGGCCGAGATCGACGCGACCGGGAAGGAGCGCTTCCAGCGTGCCGAACTGCTCGGCGATCACCAGCGGCGAATGGTTCGGCAGCATGATGCCGCCGGAGCCGACGCGGATGGTCTTCGTCGCCGCGCCCAGATGGGCGATGACCAGAGAGGTCGCGGCACTGGCAATGCCCGGCATGCCGTGATGCTCGGCAAGCCAGACGCGCTTATATCCCTGTTCTTCGGCCTTGATCGCCATGCGGCGGGATTGTTCGAGGGCATCGCGCGCGGAATGGTCTTCACCGATCGGTGAAAGATCGAGAATGGAGAAGGGGATCATCGGCATGTCCAATAGGGCGGTTGAGGGGCGGGATTGTTCGCCCCTCATGTAGGCACTCGCCGGCGAAATGCGACCCCTCCGCCAATCACCGGAAACAGGCCGGCCTGACGCTGCCGCTCATGATTTGACGAGGCGCAGATGCGTGCCCGGCCGCGATGGCGTCGGAGGTTGCGGCGTCAGAACGGTGACGGGAATGTACCGTCCGGCCTGCTGGCCGATTGCCGCGATCTCCCGATCCATCCGGTCGAGGATCATCCTCAGCGCGTGTTCGCCGGCATTTCCCTGGCGGCTTGCCCTGGCAAGCTCGGAAAGATCGGCCTGCAAGGCGGAGGCCGCGTCGGCCTCGATGACCGCGCCCGTCGCGAGATCGCGGACATGCTCGTCCAGAGCATCGACATAGAGGGAGATGGCGGCGATCTCGCGGCCTGTCCGCTCGGCGCGATCTCGGGCGAGGGTTGCCGCTTGCGCCGACCCAGCCACGGCCGCCGAGAGCATGCCTGCCGTGGCTGCAAGACCTTCGGCCAGCGCGCGAAGTTCCTTGCCGTTGGCCTCGTTTCCTGCCTTCGATGCCAGTTTCCCGGCCTCGCCGGCGGTCTGCTCGATCGCGGCGACCAGCGGCGTCAGATCAAGCGTTGCTTCTTCTGCGTTGCCGAGCGCCGCAAGGGAAGCCTCACAGGCCTGCCGGGGCTCGCGCATGTCGAGCCGTGCGTTATGGGCGATCGCGCCCGCATGCTCAGCCTGGGTCTTCTGCCGTCCGGCGGTCAGCGCGAGCTCGCTCGCTTCGGCGAAGGCTTTGGTCAGCATCGAAGCCTGGGCGGCTGCCGCATCGGCCCGGCCTTCCAGCTCCTGGCGTAGGTTATAGGAGGCATCGCGCAGGAGATCGGATCTTTCCGCCACCGCCTCCATGCTGCCTGCGATCATGCGCAGGCTTCGGTTGAAATCGTTGCGAAGCCCTTCGTAGGCTCTCGGGAAGGGCGTTTCGATGACGTGGGAGAGATCGCCGGAGGCGAGGCTGCGCAAGCCCGCATCCAGCGCGCTGACGACGCTGCGCAGGTTCTGCACCTCGATCTCGATGTTCTCGCGATCCTTCAGCATGGTCGGCTCTCCTGGCATCTCGGGCCCGCATTTCGTCGAAGCGGAATGCGGAAAGGAAGAGGTCGTTGCATCGGCTAAGACCGTTCTCCCCGAAACCTTGGCCGGAGACTTAACAAGCGGTTAACCTAAATCGGGCGCATGCGTCGTTTTTGTTTTGTTCACATTCTCGTGGCACTTGCCGATGCCGAAAGGTAGGGTAAGGCATGACAGAGACGATTCGCATCATCGGCATAGATCCGGGCCTCCGGCGCACCGGCTGGGGCGTCATCGAGACGCTCGGCAACAGCTTGCGCTTCGTCGCTTCGGGCACCGTCATTTCCGATGGCGACATGGATCTCGCCTCCCGCCTTTGCCAGCTCCATGACGGGCTTGCCGAGGTGGTGCACGCCTACCAGCCGGACGAGGCGGCGGTGGAGCAGACCTTCGTCAACAAGGATGCCGTCGCCACGCTGAAGCTCGGCCAGGCGAGGGGGATCGCCATGCTGGTGCCGGCGCGGGCCGGATTGCCGGTTTCCGAATACGCCCCGAACGCGGTGAAGAAGTCGGTGATCGGTGTCGGCCACGGGGAAAAGCAGCAGATCCACATGATGCTGAAGATCCTGATGCCGAAGGCGACATTCACCGGCAACGACGCAGCCGACGCATTGGCCATCGCCATCTGCCACGCGCATCATCGGGGCGGCCAGCGAATGCGCGCGGTGCTCGCCGGCTAGTTTGTTCTTGACTTGTTCTTAATGTAAGGATATTTCTTACTCGTATTACGGAGGGCGTGATGCGAGTGACATCGAAAGGCCAAGTGACCATACCACGGGATCTGCGCGAGCTCGCCGGGATCGAAACCAACAGCGAGGTGGTCTTTGCCATGGAAGGCGGGAAGATTACCATTGTTCCGAAGGTGGATCGGCGAATGGCGGCCGACCGGCAGCGACTCGATCGCTTCATGCAGGCGCTTCGCAGGGTGGAGGGAACCGGCGATCAGGCTGTGGATGCGGACGCATTGATGCGCATCACGCGGGACCGTGATTAACCGGTGGCGACGCTCGTCGATACGAATGTGCTGGTCGATGTCGCCGTTCGCGACCCGGACTGGCATTCATGGTCGCTCAACCAGTTGTTTGCTGCGGCCGGGCGCGGCGCCGTCATCATAAACCAGATCATCTACTCCGAATTCTCCTATCGCTACGACGATCCCGACGAGGTTGAGAGGCTACTTCCCGAAACCGAGTTTCTGCGCGAAGGTCTGCCCTGGCCCGCTGCATTCGCGGCGGCACAGGCGTTCCGGCTCTATCGGGCGGGAGGGGGCAAGAAGGAGCGGGTGCTTCCGGATTTCCTGATCGGTGCCCATGCGGCCATCCGGGGATATCCGATCCTCACGCGCGACCCTTCCGGATACCGCAGCTATTTCCCCATGGTCGAGCTGATCACGCCGGAAACCCACCCCATGAAGGACCTGACCAGATGATCGGCAAGCTCAAAGGCACCATCGACGAGATCGGCGAGGACTACCTGCTCGTGGACGTGCATGGCGTCTGTTACGAAGCCTTCTGCTCGGGACGCACGCTTTCGAAGATAGGGTCGGTGGGCGAGGCGGTGGTGCTGTTCATCGAGACCTATGTGCGCGAGGACCAGTTCAAGCTCTTCGGTTTCGCCTCGGCTCTGGAGCGCGAATGGTTCAACTTGCTTCAGAGCGTACAGGGGGTCGGCGCCAAGGTGGCGCTTGCGGTGCTCTCGACGCTGACGCCTTCCGAGCTCGCCAATGCCATTGCCTTGCAGGATAAGGCTACAGTCGCCCGTGCGCCGGGGGTAGGGCCGAAGGTCGCGGTGCGCATCGTCACCGAACTGAAGAACAAGGCGCCCGCCTTTGCAGGGGATGCCGCCGCCAATATCGGCATCAAGCAGGAACTCGGCGAAGGGGTGGCCGCCGCGCCCGTCGCGGATGCTGTCTCGGCGCTTACCAATCTCGGCTACTCGCGCGACCAGGCCGCAAATGCGGTCGCTGCGGCGTTGAAGAACGGGGGTGAAGAGGCCGACAGCGCCAAGCTGATCCGGCTGGGGCTGAAAGAGCTGGCGCGATAGAAGGATTGCAAAGGGTATGCTGCCTTACTATTCTAAAAATGTAAGGCGAGGCGGAGCGGAGCTGTAAGATGGGCTTCAATATCACGATCACATCCAAGGGGCAGATGACCATCCCGAAGGACCTGCGCGATCAACTGAAGGTCAAGCCGGGTGACAAGTGTTATGCCTGGGTTCGCAACGGGGAGATGGTGGTCATCCCAAGGAACAAACCCCTAAGCGAACTGGCAAGCATACTCGGCAAGCCGCCGGTTGATGCGCCGTTCTTGCAGAGGGATATTGATGATGCCGTTATGGATGCGGCCGTCGAGCGATATGAAAGAGCGATCGAGCAGAGCGGTGGAGAATGAGTGAGCGCATCGGCATCGACACCAACGTTCTGTTGCGGATTGCCATTCCCGACGACGTGAGGCAGGTGGATGCCCTTCGCAGGCTCTTGGATCGGCTGGGCACTGACGACATTCTCTTTGTCAATGTCTCCGTCATACTTGAAGCGAATTGGGTTCTGAATCGCAAATATCGCTATCCAAAGGACCGTATTTTGGATTTCATTCAGGCCATATTGGAGCGCCGCGAATTCGAAGTGGCGGCTTATGAGGCGGTTGGCAATGCCGTCCATTTCTGCCGGATGTTCAATGTAGATTTCGCCGATGCCCTGCTGAGTGAAATGAATCGAATCGACGGCTGCAGCACGACAATGACCTTCGACAAAAAGGCAGCAAGCCGCGTACCCGGAATGGAACTTCTCGCATGAATGAACCCGCCCGCCTGATAACGCCGGAAAAGCGTGGCGAAGACCTGGATACGACGCTGCGGCCGCAGACGCTGGACGATTTCACCGGCCAGGCGGAGGCGCGCGCCAATCTGAAAATCTTCATCGAGGCGGCGAAGAATCGTGGCGAGGCGCTGGATCACGTGCTCTTCGTCGGGCCGCCGGGGCTGGGCAAGACGACGCTGGCCCAGATCATGGCGAAGGAACTCGGCGTCAATTTCCGCTCGACCTCCGGCCCGGTGATCGCCAAGGCCGGCGATCTAGCGGCGCTGCTCACCAATCTCGAAGAGCGCGACGTGCTCTTCATCGACGAAATCCACCGGCTCAATCCGGCTGTCGAGGAAATCCTCTATCCGGCCATGGAGGATTTCCAGCTCGATCTCATCATCGGCGAAGGTCCGGCGGCGCGTTCGGTCAAGATCGACCTTTCGAAGTTCACGCTGGTGGCCGCGACGACCCGGCTCGGCCTCCTCACCACGCCGTTGCGGGACCGGTTCGGCATTCCGGTGCGGCTCAGCTTCTATACCGTCGAGGAACTGGAACTGATCGTCCGGCGTGGGGCGCGGCTCATGAACCTGCCGATGACCGATGACGGGGCGCGCGAGGTGGCGAGACGGGCGCGCGGGACGCCGCGCATCGCCGGGCGCCTATTGCGCCGGGTGCGCGATTTTGCCGAGGTGGCGCGCGCCGAGGCGGTCACACGCGAGATCGCCGACGAGGCGCTCAACCGGCTCCTTGTCGACAATATGGGGCTCGATCAGCTCGACCGGCGCTACCTCAGCATGATCGCGATGAATTTCGGCGGCGGCCCGGTCGGCATCGAGACGATCGCGGCCGGGCTTTCCGAGCCGCGGGACGCGATCGAGGACATCATCGAGCCCTACATGATCCAACAGGGCTTCATCCAGCGCACGCCGCGCGGCCGGGTGCTGACGGCCAATGCCTGGAAGCATCTGGGTCTCCAACCGCCGAAGGATATCGAGGCGGCGCAGTTCCGTCTGTTCACAGAGGAAGACTGAGTGGTTACCCGTCGGGGCTTGCTGCGGACGTTCGGGACGATGCTGCTTGCCAGCGTGGCGACCGGCGCCTATGCGGTGGCCTATGAACCGGTTTTCCGCCTGCGGACCGCGACCTATCGGATCACGCCGCCGAACTGGCCGGAAGGTTTGCGCCTGCGGCTGGTGCTGCTCGCCGACCTGCATGCCTGCGAACCGTGGATGCCGGCCTGGCGCATCCGGAGCATCTGCGGGGAGGCAAACCGGCTCGGCGGCGACATGATCCTCCTTCTCGGGGATTTCGTTTCCGGAATGACGCTGTCGCTGGGCACGGTCGCGCCGGAAATATGGGCCGGAGAGCTGGCGAAGCTTTCCGCGCCGCTCGGTGTGCATGCCATCATGGGCAATCACGATTGGGGCGACGACCCGGAAGCCATGGCGAAAATGGAGGGGCCGACGATTTCGCACCGCGCTCTCGCCTCCGTCGGCATACTGGTCTACGACAACCGCGCGGAGCGGTTCGAGAAGGAAGGGCAAGCTTTCTGGTTGGCCGGGCTTGCCGACCAGCTCGAGCCGCGCCGCGGACAGGATGATCTGCCTGGAACACTCGCCCAGGTCACGGACGACGCACCGGTCATCCTCATGGCGCATGAGCCGGACATCTTTCCGCGCGTGCCGCCGCGGATCGCGGTCACGCTTTCTGGACATACCCATGGCGGCCAGATCCGCCTGTTCGATTATTCGCCCATGGTTCCCTCGCAATTCGGCAATCGCTATGCCTATGGTCATGTGGTGGAGGATGCCCGCAATCTCGTCGTATCGGGCGGGCTCGGCTGTTCCATCATGCCGGTGCGCCTAGGCTCTCCTCCCGAAATCACAGTCGTCGACTTAGGTTAGACACATGCCCGGCCGCACCCGTATCCGAATTAAGTCCAAGCCGAAGCGTGTTTTCCAGATGCGGGTGGCGGGCTTGGGTTTTCGCGAAGGCCATGTGCTGGTGCACCGGGCCGTGCATGAACCGTTCTGGACCTTTCCGGGTGGCAGGGCCGAAATCGGGGAAACTTCCGAGGAGACGCTTCGGCGCGAGATGATCGAGGAGCTCGGCGTCGAGGTGGGGGTAGGGCGGCTTCTCTGGGTGGTCGAGAACTTCTTCCAGTACGAGGAGCGCGACTGGCACGAACTCGGCTTCTATTACCACATGGATGTGCCGGCGCATTTCCCCTTCCGGCCGCACGAAATCGTCCACCGGGTTCAGGACGAGCACGAGCTGGAATTCAAATGGGTGCCGGCGACGGTCGCTTCGCTCCGGGCACTCGACATTCCGCCCTATTTCATCGCGGAAGAGATCGAAAGCCTGCCGCCAAGCCCGCGCCATCTCGTCTGGCGTGATGGCGATCTCGACTTGAAACCCTGATTTTCGGAACATCGCCGGTCGTTTCCGGTTCTCCTGCCGAAGGAGAAACCTCATGCAACATATCGAGAAGGCTGAAGAATATCCCAGCCGTGTTCCGCCGCCCGAGGTCGCGGTGGCTGCCGAGAGGGGGTTGAAGCTTCGCACCCAGTTCCGGCGCGGAGGCACGATGGCGGCGATTGCCAGGGCACGTGATCTCAAGAACCGCAGACCGCTTTCCGAGCAGACGATGCGGCGCATGATCCGCTACTTCAAGCGCTTGAAGAGCGAGAGCCGAGCCGAGAATTTCGGAAACGAGGAGAACCCTTCCACCGGCTATATCGCTTGGCTGCTCTGGGGTGGCGATGCCGGCAAGGCCTGGGCGGAAGAGCATAAGCAGGCCATGGAAAAGGCGAAAAGCGAAGCTCGGACGCGACGGTTCAGCCGGCAGGGCTGAAAGCTGCGGCGATCTCGCGGATGGTCTCACGGAAGAGGTCTTCGCCTCCGGGCCGCCAGCCGAGCGTTTCTATCTTATCCGTCGACATGACATCGATCGCGCCGCGATCGGCGGCCGGCGGCAGTTCATGCGGCCGGTCGGGGAGGGCGGAGAGGATGTCGCGCGTATCGACCAGAATATCCGAGACGTTGAAAGCCTGCCGGTCGATCCTGCCGGCTTCGGCCTCAAGCATCAGCCGCACGGCCGCCGCGGTATCGCGTCCGTGCACCTCGGTTCCGGCGCGTGGCGAAACCGGGTTCCCGGCCAGATAATCGGCAATGAGGCCATCCCATTTGTTGGGTGTGAAATGGCCGTAGACGCCGGTGAGCCTGAGGCTGGCGGTGGCAAAGCCTGGGCTGGAGAGGGCGGCGAGCGCCATTTCGCCGAGCAGCTTGATCTCGCCGTAAAGGCTTTTCGGGGCAAGCGCCAGGTCTTCGGTCAGCACCGTATCCGGCGGGAGGCCGTCATAGACGGCGCGGCTGGAAAGAAAGACCGCGCGCCGCGTGCCGGCTTTGCGCGCCGTCTCGAAGAGACGCACGGTGCCGTCGAGATTCAGCCGGCGAAAGCGCTCCGGATCATCTCCTTCGCCGCCGCGGTATTTTCCCGGCACGTGATCGAAGGCGGCATGGACGAAAAAATAGGCATCGTCGAAGGCTTCGATCTGGTCGGCATCGGGATCGAGCGAGAGGGGAACGAAGCCGACCGGCCGTGAAAACCAGCTGTCCGGCGGTGGGCGCTGCCCGCCGATGATGACCCGGTAGCCGCCGGCAAGGAGGCCTTCCACGATATGCCGGCCGACAAGGCCCGTTCCGCCGGAGACCAGCACCTTCATGGGCTTGGCTTCGGTTTCGGCATGCTGGAAAGATCTGGGATGCCTGCACCGTCATGCACCGCATGCCAGAGATCGATCAGGGGCCGCAACCGCTCCATCTTAGGATGATCCTTTTCCCAAGGCTTCTCATACTGGTAGTGGAGGATGCAAACGCTGTTCCAGTCCCAGAGTTCCGGCAGATTGAACCATACATATTGCAGCATGTTCATGAAGACCGGCAGGCCGTGCCAATCGGGAAAGAAAGTTTCGAGGAAGGTCTGGTCGGTGCGCCGCCAGAAGGCATCCGAACGGTCGAGCGCCGCCAGCATCCGGTCGAAGGTCTCCATGGAAGGCTTCGCGACGAAAACGCCGGAATTCAGCCGGTGGAAATCCGCAAGGCTCTCGTAGACGTTCGGCGCGGCGGAGAATTCCGGATAGCCGAAGAGCTTATCGACGTTTCTCAGCACCAGCGCATCGGCATCGATGAAGACGCAAGTCTCGTATTCGACGAGCTGCCAGAGCCGGAGCTTGCAGAAATTGTCGAGGGGCGTGTGGAAGTCCGGCTTGCGGCCCTTGGTGAAAGGCGCCGCGCCATGCAGGTTGCGGCGCGCGTGACGCTCGTTGAACGCATCGGAGAGCGGCAGGTGAGCGACTTTGATCAGCTGGCAACCCAGCCCTTCGAGCGGCGCGAGTTCGGAATGGGTTATTCCGCCGGTATGCAGCACGACGATATCCGCTTTCGTTCCTGTCTGGCGGATCGACTGGGCGAGGGCTTTCGCTCCCATCGCGTAATCGGCATTGGTGACGAGAGTGACGAAGGCGTGCTTCATGAGGCTTGGTGCTCTCCACACTCTCCGTCATTCCTGTGCTTGTCACAGGAATCCAGCCACGGCGCGTCTGCGCCGTGAATGAGCCTTTTTCGATCAATGAGTCTTCTGCGCCCAAGGACTTGGGCGCGCTGGACTCCTGTGACAGGCACAGGAATGACGGTATGTGAGGCAACCCTCGGCGTTCCCATCCGACTCACGATACCGATTTCAACCGCTTGCCTTCCGGATCGTGCTCGACCTTGGCGGCGATGTCCCTGGTCCACGCCGAAACGGCAGGAACGCGAGTCCTGTCAACGCGATAGGCGAATTTCTTCGCAACATCGACGATCTCGCCGAGCAGGCCTTCGCCGAGCGTGATTGGTTCCAGGCCGAGACCTAGGAACTTTTCGTTCTTCACGACCAGCTCGTTTTCCGGCGCTTCCTTGCGCGGGTTCGGCAACCAGGCGATTTTCGAGCCGGTCATCTTCGCCACCATCTCGGCGAGGTCGCGCACCCGGTGAGTTTCCGTCATCTGGTTGAAGATCTCCGCCCGGCTGCCGCGCGCCGGCGGATTGTTGAGCGCGATCTCGATGCAGCGGACCGAATCCTGGATATGGATGAAGGCGCGGGTCTGCCCGCCGGTGCCGTGCACGGTCAGCGGATAACCGATCGCCGCCTGGATGAGAAAACGATTCAAGACCGTCCCGTAATCCCCGTCATAATCGAATCTATTGATCAATTGCGGGTGGCGGCGCGTTTGCTCCGTATGGGTGCCCCAGACGATGCCCTGGTGCAGGTCGGTGATCCGCAGCCCGTCGTTCTTCGCGTAGAACTGGAAGAGGAGCTGATCCAGGCATTTGGTCATGTGGTAGATCGAGCCGGGATTGGCCGGATAGAGAATTTCCTGGGAGACGGTGCGGCCATCGACGGTCTCGATCCCGACAGGCAGATAGCCTTCGGGGATGGCGGCGCCCACCGTCGAGTAGCCGTAGACGCCCATGGTGCCGAGATGCACCAGATGCGCGTCGAGTTCGAGCTCCACCAGCGCGTTTAACAGATTGTGCGTGGCGTTCACGTTGTTGTTGACCGTGTAGTTCTTGTGCCGGTCGCTCTTCATCGAGTAGGGCGCGGCACGCTGTTCGGCGAAATGGATGATGGCGTCCGGGCGATGCCTGGCGAGCCAGCCCTTGAGAAGCTCGTAGTCCTTGGCGAGATCGATGAGGTGGAAATGGATGCGCCTGCCGGTTTCCGCATGCCAGACCCGGGTGCGTTCCTGGATGCTGTCCATCGGGGTCAGCGATTGCACGCCGAGCTCGGTATCGATCCAGCGGCGGGAGAGATTGTCGAGGATATGCACCTCATGGCCGGCCTCGGAGAGGTGAAGCGATGTCGGCCAGCCGACGAAGCCGTCGCCGCCCAGGACTGCTATCTTCATGAAATTCGTCTCCACTGGTTTTCGCCGATTTTCCTGATAGGGAGGAAGTGTGACAGGCTTTCAATACTGGGTCAGCGTTCCACGATTATCCAGTGAGCAATGAGGATTTTCCAAGGCAAGCGCATGAACGAACACAGTTTTTTATTGTCCGGCGAATTGACGGAAATGGGCCATAGGCTCGCCCAGCGCGTCTATTATGAAGACACGGATTTCTCCGGCCTGGTCTATCATGCCCGCTATCTGCATTTCCTGGAGCGCGGCCGGACCGACTATCTCCGCTGCCTCGGATGCGAGCAGAGCGCGCTCTTGTCGGCGGATGAGGAAGGCCTGGTCTTCGTCGTCCATCGCATGGAGATCGACTTCAAGCAGCCGGCCCGGATGGACGATATCCTGACCATCGAGACAGTCACGGAGAAGGCGGGCGGCGCCAAGATGGTGCTGAACCAGGAGATCCGCCGGAACGGTACGCTGCTGATCGCAGCCAAGGTGATTATCGCCGTCATCAACAAGCACGGGCGCCCGCGCCGGCTTCCGGAAAGTGTCGCGGAGAAGTTCCTGAGTCATCCCAAGTAGATAGACTCGCCTCCTGTAACGCATTCTTAACGATAATGATGTCTTAATCCCTAGTAGAGCGATTCAGGATGAATGGAATCACTCTCAAGGGATTTGTGCGATGCACGCCTTCCTTTGACCAAAATTGAAGGCGAGAAGCCAAGCTGAAAGCTCAGGGCACCTAAAGGTAGAGAGCGCATTCAGCGGTTACGGTAAGGCGTCTTTCGCGAGCGCGCTTTTGAACCCGCCCGGTCTCAAGGCCGGGCGTTTGGATTCGGGGATAGTGGATAGATGGAACAGGTAGGTTTGGCCGCAGCGACGCATGATGTCAGCTTGTGGGCGCTGTTCATGCAGGCGGGTCTCGTCGTCAAATTGGTCATGATCGGGTTGCTTGGCGCATCCGTCTGGACCTGGGCGATCGTGATCGACAAGTATCTCAACTTCGCCAAGGCGCGTCGTCAGTTCGACCAGTTCGAGCAAGTGTTCTGGTCGGGGCAGTCGCTCGAGGAGCTCTATAGAACGCTCGCGGAACGGCAGAATACCGGTCTGGCGGCGATCTTCGTTGCGGCCATGCGCGAGTGGAAGAAAAGCTTCGAGCGCGGCGCGCGTTCGCCGATCGGCCTGCAAATGCGTATCGACCGGGCGATGGACGTGACCATGGCCCGCGAGGCCGAGGGCTACGAGGCGCGTCTCGGCTCGCTCGCCACGATCGGCTCCGCCGGTCCCTTCATCGGCCTCTTCGGAACGGTCGTCGGTATCATGACCTCCTTCCAGGCAATCGCCGGCTCGCAATCCACCAATCTCGCGGTCGTCGCGCCGGGTATTGCCGAGGCGCTGCTTGCTACCGCAATCGGTCTCGTCGCGGCCATTCCCGCCGTCGTGGCCTACAACAAGTTCACCGCCGACGCGGGCAAGCTCTCGGCGCGCATGGAAGGTTTTGCGGATGAATTTTCCGCCATCCTTTCGCGCCAGATCGATGAGAAACTGCAGACGCGCCAGGCAGCGCAGTAAGCCGGAGTAACGCCATGGGTATGTCGGCAGGAGGTGCGAACGCATCGGGCGGCGGTGGTCGTAGGCGTCGCGGACGCAAGCACGGTCCCGTCAGCGAGATCAACGTGACGCCGCTCGTCGACGTCATGCTCGTGCTGCTCATCATCTTCATGGTGGCGGCGCCGATGATGACGGTCGGCGTTCCGGTAGACCTGCCGCAGACGCAGGCCTCGGCGCTCAACTCGGAAACGCAGCCGATCACCATTTCCGTCAATGCGGATGGCCAGATCCACCTGCAGGAGACGCCGGTAACGGCGGACGAGATCACTGCCAAGCTGCAGGCGATCTCCACGACCGGTTATTCCGAGCGGATCTTCGTTCGCGCCGACTCCACGTCCGCCTATGGCATCGTCGCCGATGTCATGGCCCGCATCCAGGGGGCCGGATACAAGAACATCGGCCTCGTGACGCAGCAACGGCAGGAAAACCGATAAACGGCAATGAAGGCGAGCCTTACCACATCCGCGATCATCCATGCGACGGCGCTGACCTTCGCGCTGGTATCGCTTGGCGCGCCGGAGCCGCTTGACGTTTCCTATTCGGAATCATTGCCGGTCGACCTCGTGCCGATTGAGGAATTCAGCCAGATCCAGCAGGGCGACAAGAACGCGCCCAAGGCCGAGAGAGCGGCACCGGTGCCGACGACGAGGCCCGATCCGGTGGAAAATGCCGAGAACTTCGGCGACAACAACGTGGATATCAAGGCACCGCCGACGCCAACGGCAAAGCCGAGCGACAACGAGTCGGCGGCAGCTCCCGCCAAGCAGGAAACGCCTGCACCTGTGGTCGATGACAAACCGACCGCATCCACCGAAATCGCCAAGGAAGATACGGCTCCGCCGCCGCAGGAGGTGGCCTCCTTGCCTCAGCCCAAGCCTGAGGTGACGCCGCCCACACCTGCGCCCGAGCCCACGCCGCAACCGGAAACGGCCGCCCAGCCGGAAGAGCAGATGCCGCTGCCCGACAGCGTGCCGGTGCCGGCCATGCGGCCGAAGCCCGAGCCGCCGAAGGAGCAAGCCAAGCCTGCCGAGAAGCCGCCGGAGAAGAAACCCGAGACGCCCAAGGCGGCCGAGAAGCCGAGCGACAAGAAGGTGGCCGACAGGAAGCAGGAAGTGGCCAAGGCTTCCTCCTCCAAGGAAAGCGACTTCAACGCCGACGAGATTGCAGCGCTGCTGAACAAGCAGGCACCCGCGAATGGCGGCGCGAAGCGTTCGCAGCAGCAGGCGGCACTTGGCGGCAAAAAGACGACGGGCGGCTCCACGCTTTCTCAGAGCGAAATAGATGCGCTCAAAGGGCAGGTCGAGAAAAATTGGTCAATTGTCGCAGGTATCGAGGGCGCGGAGGGGATGATCATCACCGTCAAGATCAATCTTGACGAAACGGGTCAGATCATCGGACGTCCGGAGGTTTCATCCCAGGGAGGCACCGATACTGCGCGCCGGACCTTTGAGGGTAGCACGGTGCGAGCTGTGATGCGCTCAGCTCCGTTCAAGAACCTGCCTCCAGACAAGTACGACACCTGGAAAGAAGTCATACTTCACTTTGACCCAAGCGAAATGCTGTAGCTTAGATAGCTGAAAGGCTAACATAATGATGAAACGCTCTTTCATCCGCCTGATGATCGCGTTTGCCGGCATGGTGATGACATTCGCGCCGGCCCACGCGGTGGTGGAAATCAATATCAACAAGGGCAATGTCGAGCCGCTGCCGATTGCGATCACCGATTTCCTTTCGGGCAACGAGCTCGGCGCTCAGATTTCCCAGGTGATTGCCGCTGACCTGCAGCGCTCTGGCCTTTTCGCGCCGATCAACAAGACGGCCTTCATCGAAAAGATCTCCAATCCGGACCAGCAGCCTCGCTTCGAGGACTGGAAGGTCATCAACGCCCAGGCGCTCGTCACCGGCCGCGTGACGCGCGAGGGCGACGGTCGCCTGCGCGCCGAATTCCGTCTGTGGGACACGTTCGCCGGTCAGCAGATGACCGGCCAGCAGTTCTACACTCAGCCGGAGAACTGGCGTCGCGTGGCGCATATCATCGCCGATGCGATCTATAAGCAGATCACCGGTGAGGATGGCTATTTCGATACCCGCGTCGTCTTCGTTTCCGAATCGGGCACGAAGACCGCCCGCAAGCGCCAGCTCGCGATCATGGATCAGGACGGCTTCAATGTCCGCATGCTGACGGACGGCAGCGACCTTGTGCTCACGCCGCGTTTCTCGCCGAACCGGCAGGAAGTCACCTACATGTCCTTCGCCAACCAGCAGCCGCGCGTCTATCTGCTGCAGCTCGAAACCGGCCAGCGCGAGGTGGTCGGCAACTTCCCGGGCATGACCTTCTCTCCGCGCTTCTCGCCGGATGGCCAGAAGGTCATCATGAGCCTGCAGCAGGAGGGCAATTCGAATATCTACACGATGGATCTGCGCTCGCGCACGACGACGCGGCTCACCTCCACCGCAGCGATCGATACGTCGCCCTCCTATTCTCCTGACGGCAACCGCGTTGCCTTCGAGAGCGACCGCGGCGGCAAGCCGCAGATCTACGTGATGAATGCCGACGGTTCCGGCCAGACGCGCATTTCCTTCGGCGACGGCAGCTATTCGACGCCGGTCTGGTCTCCGCGTGGCGATCTCATCGCCTTTACCAAGCAGTCGGGCGGCAAGTTCTCGATCGGCGTGATGAAGCCGGACGGTTCGGGCGAGCGCATTCTGACGACGGGTTTCCACAACGAAGGCCCGACCTGGGCTCCGAACGGCCGCGTTCTCATGTTCTTCCGCCAGGCGGCGGGCTCGGGCGGACCGCAGCTCTATTCGATCGACCTGACCGGTTATAACGAGCAGCTCGTCAAAACGCCGGCCTATGCTTCCGATCCGGCCTGGTCGCCGCTGCTCGAATAAGGCGGGATGAAGGACAAGAGGCGCTCCGCGCCTCTTTCCCGCCTGAATCTCCTGAAAAAGGAGCCATTAAGGGACGTGTTGCCAAATCATTAACCATAATCGTTCGAACATGGTTAACCGAAAGCGGTTAGGGTCTGGCAACTCTGAAATACCGTTCTTCTGAAATACTGATCCAAGGAGAGACCGGCCATGAGCCGTACCGTTACCCCGGCGATGAGCCGCATGCAGAACCTCGCCCGCAACCCCGCCGTCATCGCGCTGACACTGGCGCTTGCCCTTGCCGGCTGCGCCAACAAGAAGAACCTGCCGAACAACGCCGGCGATCTCGGCCTCGGTGGCGCGGGCGCCGCAACGCCCGGTTCGAGCCAAGACTTCACCGTCAACGTCGGCGACCGCATTTTCTTCGATACCGACTCGACCTCGATCCGCGCCGACGCGCAGCAGACCCTCGACCGTCAGGCTCAGTGGCTAGCCCGCTATCCGAACTATGCGATCACCGTCGAAGGCCATGCCGACGAACGCGGCACCCGCGAGTACAACCTCGCGCTCGGCGCGCGCCGCGCGGCCGCTACCCGCGACTATCTCGCCGCCCGCGGCGTTCCGGCGAACCGCATGCGCACGATCTCGTACGGCAAGGAGCGCCCGGTCGCCGTCTGCGACGACATCTCCTGCTGGTCGCAGAACCGCCGCGCGGTCACCGTTCTCGGCGGCGCCGGTTCGTAATTCCGGCCACACGGCCAGGAATAAAAGGCGGCCTTCGGGCCGCCTTTTTGCTTTTTCCATAGTTTGGCCCTGATTCTTAGGATTTTTGACCGTCGGCTTGGTTGCTTTTTCGGGGCAGTTGGAAAAATCTCCTTCTCGCGCCAAATCAGGTGCAGATCAAAGGACGGACGACATGAAGAAACTTGTCTTGGCAGCGATGCTGGGGCTCATGGTGGCGAGCGGCCCGGCTGGGGCGCTCACGCTGCCGAAACTTTTCCAGGGCGGCAATCAGGCTGCGGCCGAGCCGCGTCAGGGCGGGCAACCGCTGATTCTCGCCCAGAGCGGAGATGCGGCCATCCGCGTCCAGCAGCTCGAGGAAGAGATCCGGCAGCTCAATGGTCGTATCGAGGAAATGAGCTTCCAGCTTCTGCAGATGCAGGAGCAGATACGCAAGGCCCAGGAAGACAATGAGTTCCGCTTCCAGGAACTGGAGAAAAGCGAGAACGGAGCGGCCGGGAAACCGGCCGCCACCGCCTCCAACCGCGCTCCGGCTGCCCAGCCGCCCAGGCAGGAAGACGATGTCGCCCGCGTGATCGAAACGCCGCAGCCAGGCCAGGGTCGAACCCAGAACCAGGGCAGCGGCCGGAACCCTGATACCGGCGCGCCGGAAACGACGCTCGGTTCCATAGAGTTCGATCAGGGCGGCAATCCCGTCGGGGCGAGGCGCAACGAGAACGCCAACAATTCCTCCGGCCTTCCCGGCGTGGATAGCCCGTCGAACCCGCGCGGCGGCGCACGGCCGGACCCGCAGCAGACTGCATCGCTCGGCAGCGAGAACGATGTCTATCAGGCGGCCTACGGGCATGTGCTCTCCGGCGACTATCAGCTCGCCGAGCGCGAGTTCAACAGCTATCTCGAAAGCTATCCGAAAGGCGCGCGTGCGGCGGACGCCAATTTCTGGCTTGGTGAGGCTCAGTATTCGCAGGGCAAGTTCAACGAGGCGGCTAAGACCTTTCTCAACGCCCACCAGACCTATGCCAAATCTCCAAAGGCTCCCGAAATGCTCCTGAAGCTCGGCATGTCGCTTGCCGCGCTCGACAACAAGGAAACAGCCTGCGCC
The DNA here is from genome assembly GCF_057559155.1 of Rhizobium moroccans. NCBI lineage: Bacteria > Pseudomonadati > Pseudomonadota > Alphaproteobacteria > Hyphomicrobiales > Rhizobiaceae > Rhizobium > Rhizobium moroccans. The sequence continues at coordinate 26,402 of NZ_JBHFJG010000011.1, forward strand.
ACCCTGAAGGAGGTGAGCAAGCGTTACCCGAGCGCGCCACGTTCGGTGCTCGGCAAGGTAACGAGCGAGCAGAAGCGCCTGAGTTGCTGATCGGCGGCCCACGCATTTGACCGCCGCCCCGAAGCCGCTTTCTCCCCAAGACGCGATCCGCCGCTTCCTGGCGGAGCTTGAAAGGCCGGCGCGCCTGCTCATTGCGATCTCCGGCGGCAGCGATTCCACGGGCCTGCTCGTCGCCCTTTCCCGTTCCGCCCCGGAGGGCATTACTCTTCATGCCGCGACGATCGACCACGGCTTGCGCGAGGAATCCGCCCACGAGGCGCGGGAGGTGGCCGCACTCTGCGGGAAACTGGGCATCCCGCATGTCACCCGCCGCTGGGAGGGCGAAAAGCCGAAGAGCGGGGTTTCCGCTGCCGCGCGCGAAGCCCGCTATCGCCTGCTGACCGAGATCGCGGAGGAGGTCGGCGCGATGGCGATCCTTACCGGGCATACGCTGGACGACCAGGCCGAGACGGTGGCCATGCGCGGTGCCCGCAGCGTCGGCGGGGACGATCCGGGGCTTGCCGGCATGGCGGAGGCTGTGCTTCTCGATCGGAAACTCTGGCTGCTGCGGCCCTTCCTGCGGACCCGCCGCACGGATATTCGCGCCTTTCTTCAAGGGGAGGGGTTCGGCTGGATCGACGATCCCAGCAATCTCGACCCTCGCTATGAGCGCGTGAGAACGCGCCAGCGGCTTGCGGGTGGGGGAGTATTTGACCTTGCGAGCCTCGATGCCGCCGCTTGCCGCCGCGCGCAGCTTTCGAAACAGGCCGCGAGCCTTCTTACCGATCATGCGATCGCTCATCACGGCGTTCTCGTTCACCTCGCGCCGGAATTCTTCGCAGCCGATGCGGCGGCCCGGCGGCATGCGCTCGGATATCTCGCGGCGGCTCTCGGGGGACGGACATATGTGCCGGGCCGGGAAAGCATGGACCGGGTCGTGGCCGTGCTCGACGGCAGCGGGGCAGGGCGGATCACCGCCGGGCGGGTGATCTTCGACCGTCGCCGCGAGGGGCTCTACCTCTCCCGCGAGAACCGCGGCCTGCAGCCCCTCCATCTCATTCCTGGAGAGTGGGCTCTCTGGGATGGGCGCTATCGTGTCGCCAATCGCGGCGACGGGGAAATCGTCGTCGGCCCTACCGCGTCGGATCGCAAGGAGGCCTCGATGTTGTTCCCGGACGTGCCGCCGCCGGTCGCGATGCGGGCGATGGCCGTGATGCCCTGTATCTCGGCGGCAGACCAGACGGTTATCCAGCCGGTGCTTGCCCCGTTCGACCGTTTTTTGCCGCAGTTCGACTATACTTTAGCTGCTCGCCTGGCGTATTTGCTCGGATGCGACGATTTTCCCCCTATGCGCGTTAAGGTTTCCGCACGCAAAAGGTGATCGTAGCCGCCGCTTGCCTTGGCAAGGCCGTGGCGTAACCCTATGTTATGGGCAAGCAAGGCGGTGGCCGGAAGTCGGCCGTCGCAGTTCCGGGGAGTTCGATGAACCCAAACCTACGTAATTTCGCCCTCTGGGCCGTTATTGCCCTCCTGCTGATCGCTTTGTTCAGCATGTTCCAGACGGCACCTTCGCAGACCAGCTCGCGCGAGATCCCTTATTCGCAATTTCTGCGAGAGGTCGATGCCGGTCGCGTGCGCGACGTCGTCATTACCGGCAATCGCGTGCTTGGAACCTATGTCGAGAACGGCGCAGGCTTCCAGACCTATTCGCCCGTCATCGACGACGCGCTCGTGGAGCGGCTGCAGTCCAAGAACGTGACCACGGTGGCACGCCCGGAAACCGATGGGTCTTCCGGCTTCCTGAGCTATCTCGGCACGCTTCTTCCGATGCTGCTCATCCTCGGCGTCTGGCTGTTCTTCATGCGGCAGATGCAGGGCGGTTCGCGGGGTGCCATGGGCTTCGGCAAGTCCAAGGCCAAGCTTCTGACGGAAGCGCATGGCCGCGTCACCTTCGAGGATGTCGCAGGCGTCGACGAGGCCAAGCAGGATCTCGAGGAAATCGTCGAATTCCTGCGTGACCCGCAGAAGTTCCAGCGCCTCGGCGGCCGAATCCCACGCGGTGTGCTGCTGGTCGGTCCTCCCGGCACGGGCAAGACGCTCCTCGCACGCTCCGTCGCGGGCGAGGCCAACGTTCCCTTCTTCACCATTTCGGGTTCCGACTTCGTTGAAATGTTCGTCGGTGTGGGCGCGTCCCGCGTCCGCGACATGTTCGAACAGGCCAAGAAGAACGCGCCCTGCATCATCTTCATCGACGAAATCGACGCCGTCGGACGTCACCGTGGCGCAGGCCTCGGCGGCGGCAACGACGAGCGCGAGCAGACGCTGAACCAGTTGCTGGTCGAGATGGACGGCTTCGAGGCGAACGAGGGGATCATCCTGATCGCCGCGACCAACCGTCCGGACGTTCTTGACCCGGCGCTCCTGCGTCCCGGCCGCTTCGACCGCCAGGTCGTCGTGCCGAACCCGGATATCGTCGGACGCGAACGCATCCTCAAGGTGCATGTGCGCAACGTGCCGCTGGCGCCGAACGTCGATCTCAAGGTTCTGGCACGCGGCACGCCCGGCTTCTCCGGCGCCGATCTCATGAATCTCGTCAACGAAGCAGCCCTGATGGCAGCGCGTCGCAACAAGCGGCTCGTCACCATGAGCGAGTTCGAGGACGCCAAGGACAAGATCATGATGGGTGCGGAGCGCCGCTCCTCGGCCATGACCGAGGCGGAAAAGAAGCTCACTGCCTATCACGAGGCCGGCCACGCGATCACGGCGTTGCATGTGCCGGTGGCCGATCCGCTGCACAAGGCAACGATCATCCCGCGGGGCCGCGCGCTCGGCATGGTCATGCAGCTTCCCGAAGGCGACCGCTATTCGATGAGCTACAAGTGGATGGTCTCGCGCCTCGTCATCATGATGGGTGGCCGCGTTGCCGAGGAATTGACCTTCGGCAAGGAGAACATCACCTCCGGCGCATCTTCGGACATCGAGCAGGCAACCAAGCTTGCCCGCGCCATGGTCACGCAATGGGGCTTCTCCGACGTGCTCGGTCAGGTTGCCTACGGTGAGAACCAACAGGAAGTGTTCCTCGGCCACTCGGTCTCGCAATCGAAGAACGTCTCCGAGGCGACCGCTCAGAAGATCGATGTGGAGGTGCGCCGCCTCATCGAGGAGGCCTATACCGAGGCTCGCCGTATCCTGACCGAAAAGCACGACGAGTTCGTGGTGCTGGCGGAAGGGCTTCTCGAATACGAAACGCTTTCGGGCGAGGAGATCAAGGCCCTCATCAAGGGGCACAAACCTTCCCGCGACCTCGGCGACGATGCGCCGCCGGCGCGTGGTTCGGCTGTGCCGAAGGCTGGCGCCAAGAAGGGCCAGCCCAAGGGCGACGAGCCGGAAAGCGGCCTCGAACCTCAGCCGCATTGATCCGGCTGCACAGCATTCAAGGAAACCGCCGCGGAGCAATCCGCGGCGGTTTTTGCTTGCTGATAAACCCCTCGGCATACGCGGCGTCACCCTCGGTGTGTCGAGGATTTGCTCATGTCGCAATGACGAAAGAGATGTTGCTGCCCTTCGTCACGGTTTGACCGTCGGGGAGCGATGTAACCTTACTTGGTAACGAGATATAATCAATTTTGACGCTAATTTACGTGCTTATACATGCAGACTGTGGCATGAGCCGAGCATGGACCGGCTCTGCCGGAGATTATGGTTGCAGGTTCGCCTGCCATAGCGCTGTGCCCCGGTTTTGAGGGCTATGCGCCAAGACCGCGCCATCAGGGCGCGATGACGAAGGAGCTTATATGACACGTCGCTATTTCGGTACCGACGGCATCCGCGGACATTCCAACGTTTTCCCGATGACGCCCGATCTCGCCATGCGCGTGGGGATCGCCGTCGGCACGATCTTCAGGAATGGTAACCATCGGCATCGGGTGGTGATCGGCAAGGATACCCGCCTTTCGGGCTACATGCTCGAAAATGCCATGGTGGCGGGTTTCACCGCCGCCGGGCTCGATGTCTTCCTGCTGGGTCCGATCCCGACGCCGGCCGTCGCCATGCTTACCCGCTCGCTGCGCGCCGATGTGGGCGTGATGATCTCGGCCTCGCACAATCCTTACGAGGATAACGGCATCAAGCTTTTCGGTCCGGATGGCTACAAGCTTTCCGACGAGCTGGAAATGCAGATCGAGGAACTGCTCGACAAGGATATGTACACCCAGCTCGCCAAGTCCGCCGATATCGGCCGGGCGAAGCGCGTCGAGGGCGATATCTATCGTTACATTGAGCACGCCAAGCGCACGCTGCCGCGCGATGTCACGCTGCATGGGCTGAGGATCGCGATCGACTGCGCCAACGGGGCCGCCTACAAGGTAGCGCCGCTGGCTCTCTGGGAGCTCGGAGCCGACGTGGTGACGATCGGCAACGAGCCGAACGGCACGAACATCAATCTCGATTGCGGTTCGACCAGCCCCTCGGCGCTGCAGAAGAAGGTGCATGAGGTGCGGGCCGATATCGGGATTGCCCTCGACGGGGATGCCGATCGCGTCATCATCGTCGATGAGCGCGGTGAGATCATCGACGGCGATCAGCTCATGGCGGCAATCGCCGAGAGCTGGGCCGACGACGGCAAGCTGACCGGCGGCGGCATCGTGGCGACGATCATGTCCAATCTTGGCCTCGAGCGCTTCCTGGACGGGAAGGGACTCAAGCTCGCCCGCACCAAGGTCGGCGACCGCTATGTCGTCGAGCATATGCGCAATCACGATTTCAACGTGGGCGGCGAGCAATCCGGCCATATCGTGCTGTCCGATTTCGGCACGACCGGCGACGGGCTCGTCGCGGCCCTGCAGATCCTTGCCCGCGTCAAGCGGCTCGACCTGCCGGTCAGCGAGGTCTGCCGGCGGTTCGAGCCGGTGCCGCAACTCCTGAAAAACGTGCGCTATGCCGGCGGCAAGCCGCTGGAGGATATCATCGTGCGGCAGGCGATCGCCGATGCGGAGCAGGAGCTTTCCGGCAAGGGCCGGCTGGTGATCCGCCCCTCCGGCACCGAACCGCTGATCCGGGTGATGGCCGAAGGCGACGATCGCGATCAGATCGAGCGCATCGTCGGCGAACTGATCGGCGTCATCTCCAACGTCCGCAGCGCGGCCTGAAGAACACCAAGTCCTTTTGCAAGAAAGCCGGCCCTTCACGGTGGGCTTTCTTGTCTATCCCCGATTTTTACTGGTAAACGGACATGGTTAAGCGAGGCTTAACCTTTCTCCTTCATTATCCATGCCGGATAAACCCGTTGATAGGCGCGTCGCCGTTCAATGAGATGGATCTTGGAGATGGAACCATGAAGAAGAGTCTGATCGGCGCAGCCTTGCTGGCGCTGGCAGGAAGTGCAGCCTATTCCGCCGATTTATACGAGCCCCAGCCCGAGCCGATCATCGACGCGCCGGAAGTGGAAATCCAGGAAGCCAGCGGCTGGTATCTGCGCGGTGATGTCGGATATTCCTTCAACCACATGCGCGGTGCCGAATACTTCCAGGGCTCAAACGCCTTCCTGGCCGATTTCGACCGCACCACCTTGAAGGACAGCTTCGTGGTCGGCGCCGGTGTCGGTTACCAGGTCAACAACTATCTGCGCACCGATCTTACCTTCGACTATCTGGGCAAGTCGGATTTCCGCGGCAGCACGACGGGCTGGTGCGGCTCGGTGATGTGCTCCTCCCGCGACGAGGCGGAGATGCGCGCCTATTCTCTCATGGCCAATGTCTATGTCGATCTCGGCACCTATGGCCGCGTCACGCCCTATGTCGGCGCCGGCATCGGCGGCAGCTACGTGAAATGGGGCAAGCTGCGCAACAGGATCTGCGATGATCCCTCCATGCCGGGCTGCTACGGCAGCGACCACGAAGGCAAGGGAAGCTGGCGCTTCAGCTATGCTCTGATGGCCGGCGCGACGATCGATCTCACCTGCAATCTCAAGGCCGATATCGGCTACCGCTTCCGCCATATCTCGGGCGGCGACATGTTCGGTTATATGGACAACGGCGGTCCCGGCCGTGACAAGGGCTTCGACATGCATGAGGCCCGCGTCGGCGCCCGCTACGTCTTCAACGGTTGCGAAACCCCAGTCGCTTACGAGCCGCCGCCGGAACCGATCGTCTACAAGTGATCCACGAACCGCCGGAAGCCGCCCATCGGGCGGCTTCTTTCTAAGGGCCTGTTTGCCATTAACGATGGGACAGGTTTGAGCTTCAAGCCTGACCCGTCAGTTGGTATCGGAAGCCGCGCATCGCGACAGGGCACTTGATGAAGCCGCAATTCAGGATTTCCGTTTTCCATAGCCTGGACGAGGTCTCCGCCGATTGGCCGAGCGGCGCGACGGATTCCGAGAGCGCCCGCTATCATCCATTCCAGACGGTTACATTCCTTCGCGTCTGGCTGGAGAGTTTCGGCCGTTCGGGCCGACGCAGCCTGTATTTCATCGAAGTGCGTGATGACGGAGGCAGGCCCATCCTCTTCCTGCCGCTCTGTATTGCGCGCCGCAAGGGC
>NZ_JBHFJG010000011.1:32997-77497 GCF_057559155.1 Rhizobium moroccans
CGCATCCTGGAATTCATCGACGACGAGGCTGCGGATTACAACGCGCCGGTGCTGTTTCCGGCGGAGATCGCCTGGGACCGCGAGACCGTGGACCTCCTCTGGCGGCAGATCACAGACGCATTGCCGCCCTTCGACTTCCTGTCGCTCAGCAAAATGCCGCGCGATATCGATGGGATTCCCAACCCGCTGTCGCTTCTCGGAGATCGGCCGAACGAGATTTCCTGCCACGGAAACGATCTTCGCCGGACCTGGGAGGAGGTGGAGGCGGGGGTGCCGCAGCGTAAGACGCTGATGCGCAAGATGAGGAATCTCGAAAAGCTGGCGCCGCTGGTCTTCGGGCTTGCGGAAGACGAGTCTGAGCGTCGGGAAGCGACCGCGGCCTTCATCCGCCAAAAGCAGTGGCGCTTCGAGCAGACGCTGGTTCCGGGCTTCGACGTCGATCTGGACAAGCGCGATTTCTTCGACAAGGGCACCGAGGTCTTCGCCCGTGAGGGAATGCTGAAACTTTTCTATCTCAAGTCGGGTGAGACGATCATCGCCACGATATGGGGGCTCACCGCCGGCAGGCGCTATTACGCCATCATGCTTTCCTTCGAGGCGGGCGATTGGGCGAAATTCTCGCCCGGCAGCGCGCTCTACTACCGAACCCTGCAATGGCTGCACGAGCATGGCTTCGAATGGCTGGACCTCGGGATCGGCGATGAGCCATGGAAGCTGGAAAGCTGCGAGACGACCTTTCCGCTCACGGCGAGGCAGTCCGCCGTCACGCTGAGAGGCCGTCTCTTCGCCGCAAGAGCGCGATTGATCGCGGCGCTGCGGGCGACGGCGTTGTGGCAGGCGCTGCGCCCGCTCAAATGGAAAATCCTTCGGGGCGTGCGGTAAGGCGCGGGTTAGCCACTGCGGCAAAAATTTATCTCGGAACGACACAACCCGCTTGACTATGAAGCCGGACAGGAATACCCACGGCGGCGGGACACCCTTCCCCAACGAAGGGCTTTCTATCTGAGAGGATAGCCATCATGACGAAGACCGTCACCCCGCCGGACGTGCGTCCGAATAATACCCATTTCTCTTCTGGCCCTTGCTCGAAGCGCCCCGGTTGGACGCTCGAAGCGCTTTCCGATGCACCGCTCGGTCGTTCGCACCGCGCCAAGATCGGCAAGGCGAAGCTGAAGCAGGCCATTGATCTTACCCGTGAAATTTTAGATGTGCCGGCGGATTACCGCATCGGCATCGTGCCGGCTTCCGATACCGGCGCCGTCGAAATGGCGCTCTGGTCGCTGCTCGGCGAGCGCGGCGTCGACATGCTCGCCTGGGAAAGCTTCGGCGCCGGCTGGGTCACTGACGTCGTCAAGCAGCTGAAGCTCAAGGACGTGCGCAAGTTCGAGGCCGATTATGGCCTGCTGCCGAACCTTGCCGAAGTCGATTTCGACCGCGACGTCGTCTTCACCTGGAACGGCACCACGTCAGGCGTGCGCGTGCCGAATGCCGATTTCATTCCGGCGGACCGCAAGGGCCTGACGATCTGCGACGCCACCTCGGCGGCCTTCGCCCAGGACATGGATTTCTCCAAGCTCGACGTCGTTACCTTCTCCTGGCAGAAGGTGCTGGGCGGCGAGGGCGGCCACGGCATGCTGATCCTTTCCCCGCGCGCTGTCGAACGCCTGGAAAGCTACGTTCCGGCCTGGCCGCTGCCGAAGATCTTCCGCATGACCAAGGGCGGCAAGCTCATCGAAGGCATCTTCACCGGCGAGACCATCAACACGCCCTCCATGCTCTGCGTCGAGGACTATATCGATGCGCTCAACTGGGCGAAGTCGGCGGGCGGCTTGAAGGCCCTGATCGCCCGTGCCGACGCGAACGCCAAGGTGATCTTCGATTTCGTTGCGGCAAACGACTGGATCGAGAACCTCGCGGTCGATCCGGCCACCCGGTCGAACACCTCCGTCTGCCTCAAGATCGTCGATCCGGCGGTCGCCGCACTCGATGCGGATGCTCAGGCGGCTTTCGCCAAGGGCATCGTTTCGATCCTGGAGAAGGAAGGCGTGGCGCTCGATATCGGCGCCTATCGCGATGCCCCTTCGGGCCTGCGCATCTGGGCCGGCGCCACCATCGAGGAAGCCGACATGAAGGCTCTGATGCCGTGGCTCTCCTATGCCTTCGAGACGCAGAAGGCGGCGCTCGCCAAGGCTGCCGCCTGACCGGTTCCGGCCCCGCGACAGGCGGGGCCGCATCATCCCGCTTTTAGAAGTTCGAACCTCTTTCAAGGAGCCCGTGACCAATGGCACCTCGCGTTCTCGTATCCGACGAACTTTCGGAAACCGCCGTCCAGATTTTTCGTGATCGCGGCGTCGAAGTCGATTTCCAGCCGAAGCTCGGCAAGGACAAGGAAAAGCTCGCCGAGATCATCGGCAATTACGATGGTCTGGCCATCCGCTCGGCCACCAAGGCGACGGAGAAGCTGATCGCCGCCGCGACCAACCTCAAGGTCATCGGCCGCGCCGGCATCGGCGTCGACAATGTCGATATCCCGGCTGCGTCGCGCCGCGGCATCATCGTCATGAACACGCCCTTCGGCAACTCGATCACTACCGCCGAGCATGCGATCGCGCTGATGTTCGCGGTCGCCCGCCAGCTTCCGGCAGCCGACGTTTCCACACAGTCGGGCAAGTGGGAGAAGTCGCGCTTCATGGGTGTCGAGATCACCGGCAAGACGCTCGGCGTCATCGGCGCCGGCAATATCGGCGGTATCGTCTGCAAAAAGGCGATCGGGCTCGGCATGCACGTGCTTGCCTATGATCCCTTCCTCTCCAAGGAGCGCGCCGAGGAGATGGGCGTCATCAAGGTCGAACTGGACGAGCTTCTGGAGCGCGCCGACTTCATCACCCTGCACGTACCGTTGACCGACAAAACCCGCAACATCATCAGCAAGGAAGCGCTGGCCAAGACCAAGAAGGGCGTTCGCATCGTCAACTGCGCACGCGGCGGTCTGGTCGATGAGGCAGCCCTTGCCGAAGCCATTAAGTCCGGCCACGTCGCCGGTGCCGGCTTCGACGTGTTCGAGGTGGAGCCGGCCACCGAAAGCCCGCTCTTCGGCCTGGACAACGTGGTCTGCACGCCGCATCTCGGCGCGTCCACCACGGAAGCGCAGGAAAACGTCGCCTTGCAGGTCGCCGAGCAGATGTCGGACTATCTGATCAAGGGCGCCGTCTCCAACGCGATCAACATGCCTTCGATCACGGCCGAGGAAGCGCCGCGGCTGAAGCCCTTCATCCGCCTTGCCGACGTTCTCGGCTCCTTCGTCGGCCAGGTGCAGGAAAGCCCGACCAAGGAAATCGAGATTCTTTATGACGGCGCCACCGCCAACATGAACACCAAGGCGCTGACGAGCGCGCTTCTGGCCGGGCTGATCCGCAGTCAGGTCGCCGACGTCAACATGGTTTCGGCGCCGATCATGGTGAAGGAGAAGGGCATCATCCTTTCCGAGGTCAAGCGCGACAAGTCGGGCGTCTATGACGGCTACATCAAGCTGACGGTCAAGACCGAGAACCAGGTCCGTTCGGTTGCGGGCACGGTGTTCTCCGACGGCAAGCCGCGCTTCATCCAGATCAAGGGCATCAACATGGATGCCGATGTCGGCGCCCACATGATCTACATCACCAACACGGACGTGCCGGGCATGATCGGCTTCATGGGCACGACGCTCGGCAATGCCGGCGTCAACATCGCCAACTTCCAGCTCGGTCGCGAGAAGGAAGGCGGGGACGCGATCGCGCTTCTCTATGTAGACGGCCCGGTTTCCGAAGAGGTGCTGGACCAGCTTCGCGCCAACCCGGCGATCCGGCAGGCCAAGCCGCTCGTCTTCAACGTGGATTGAGACATCCCACCTCCCCCTCAAGGGGAGGGTGGGGCGTGCGCGGCTCGCCTGTTCGACTAAACCGTCCTACCAAAGCCCGGCGCGTCTCGCGCCGGGCTTTTCCTTTTCTGTCGCCTGCGACCATTCGCACCGCTACAATTCGCATAGGTTGTATTTTTGGAACTTGGCTCCCGTTTCAAAGTTGGTTATCTACCACAACGTGAAAAATGCGATGGCGGGACTCAAATCATCAGGCCTGCATTGCTATATGAATCGGGAACGGCCGCATCCGCGGCTCAAGAGGAGAGAATGATGTTGTCATCCCTTCGGCGTTTCAAGCAGCTCTTCGCGGTTGCCGCGCTCGGGCTTGCGGTCTCGCTGACAGCCGTGGACTTCGCGGAAGCCCGTCGCGGCGGCGGTGGTTTCGGCAGCCGCGGCACCCGCACCTATTCGGCACCGCCTGCCACGAACACGGCGCCTGGCCCCGCAACCGGCATCGAGCGTTCCATGACCCCGCGTCCGCAGGGCGCGACGCAGAACGCTGCGCGTCCTAACGCGACCCAACAGCAGCGTCCCGGCGGCCTCTTCGGTGGTATCGCTGGCGGCCTGATGGGCGGCCTCCTGATGGGTGGCCTGCTCGGCATGATGTTCGGCGGCGGCTTCGGCGGCATGGCCGGCTTCCTCGGCATGCTTCTGCAGATCGCGGTCATCGCCGGCCTTGCCATGCTTGCCTTCGGCTTCTTCGGTCGTCGGCAGCAGCAGCCTGCCGGTCCGTCCGGCAATTACGGCCAGCAGCGCAACGCCGCCTATGAACCCCCGCAGCAGGGCAACTCCGGCTTCCAGATCCCGAAGATCGGCTCGCTCGGCGGTGCCGCCGCAGGCGGGGCAGGCGGATATGCTGCCGCGCCGCGTCAGGCGGGACCGGAAACGGACGAGATCGGCATCACCAATCGCGATCTCGACCACTTCGAGAAGCTGTTGAAGGACGTCCAGGCTGCCTATGCGGAGGAGGACTACGGCAAGCTGCGCAACCTCACCACGCCGGAGGCCATGTCCTACCTTGCCGAAGAGCTGGGCGAAAACGCCACCAACGGGCTCAAGAACGAGGTGAAGGACGTCCAGCTTCTGCAGGGCGACCTGGCTGAGGCCTGGCGCGAAAACGGTCAGGATTATGCGACGGTGGCGCTGCGCTATTCCAGCATCGACTACATGCGCGACCGCAATACCGGCGCGGTGGCCGAAGGCGATCCGGACAACGCGACCGAAATCGTCGAGGTCTGGACCTTCGTGCGCAAGCCCGCCAATGATTGGAAGCTCTCGGCCATTCAGTCGGCCGCCTGATTTTCCAGGAGCGTGATCGTCTTGCGGTCGCGCTCTCCGTCGTAAAATTGTTGAAGGGCTCGCTCGAAAGGCGAGCCCTTTTCGCTGACGGCCGCAAACAGCGTCATCGAACTCCTGAATTTCATATCGTCCGGCGAGCCCAGGATTTCGTGCGCCGAGCGGTCTTTGTGGGTCAGCATCGCCTCCACGCATTCGTTTAAGCGTGCGCCGAGAACCGGATGGACGAGATAGGCCCGTGCCTCGGCCTTGGAGCGGATGGCATATCTCTGCGACATCGCCGAAAAGCCGAGACCCTCCACCTGAGGAAAGACGAACCACATCCAGTGCGAGCGCTTGCGGCCGTCGCGAAGCTCCTGCAGCGCCTGGCGGTAGACCGGATGTTGTGCTTCCACGAAACGCTGGAGATCGAACTCGTCCCCGTTCGCCATGATCATGGCCTCCTCCATTCCATTTCGTTTGAAGGATAGGGCGTGATCCGAGTTTTTGGAGCGTGAGACGGGCAAATTTCCCCTCGTGGCCTTTACCATGCTGCCATGCACCCTAGCTCTCGGGCATGGAACGCTTCATCGAGGAATTCCGCAGCGATTTTGCCTGGCTGCCCGACTGGGCGGTTTCGATCGCGGTGCTTGCCGCAGCTTTCGGGCTCGGTCTCTTCATCCAGCGCCTCGGCTTCCGCATCCTGACCCGGCTCGTGGAGAATAAGGATCTCTTCTGGCGCTCGCTGGTGGCGCGCACGCGCCGGCCGATGCGGCTCGCCATTCTCACCTGGGCGCTTTCCTTCGGGGCGGCCGTAGCGCCGCTCACGGATTACCAGGCAACGACGCTGCGCCACATCCTCCTTATCGGCTTCATCATCGTCGTCGGCTGGATGGCGAAGATCGCGCTGCACATCTGGATGACGGTCTATCTGCGCCGCTTCAAGCTGGATGCGGAGGACAACCTGCTCGCCCGCAAGCATGTGACGCAGTCGCGCATCATGGAGCGGATCGCGAGCATCGTGATCGTCGCGGTTACGTTAGCGGCGATCCTCATGACCTTTCCGGCCGTGCAGCAATATGGCGTCAGCCTGCTGGCTTCCGCCGGCGTTGCCGGCATCGTTCTCGGCCTTGCCCTGCAGCCGGTGCTGAAGAACCTGCTCGCCGGCATCCAGCTTGCGATAACGCAGCCGATCCGCATCGACGACGCGCTGATCGTCGAGGGCGAATGGGGGAATGTCGAGGAGATCACCTCCACCTATGTCGTGATGAAGCTCTGGGATTGGCGCCGGCTGGTCCTGCCGCTCAGCTATTTCATCGAAAAGCCCTTCCAGAACTGGACACGCGAAGGTTCCGCGCTGATCGGCACGGTGATGATCTACCTCGATTACAGCGTGCCGGTGGCCGTCGTCCGCAGCAAGGCGGAAGAGATCGCCGCCGCCTCGAAGCTGTGGGACCGCAAGGTGGTCGCCGTGCAGGTAACGGATTTCCGGGAGAACGTCATGGAGATCCGCATTCTGGCTTCGGCCAACAATGCGCCTAAAACCTTCGATCTGCGCTGCGAGATGCGCGAAAAGCTCATCGATTTCATCCAGCGGGAATATCCCTCCGCCCTGCCGCGGGTGAGGGCTGAGGGAGCGGCCAATGGCAATGCGGCGGTCGTCGGCGAGGCGGGGCGTCACCAGTCCCTGCAGTCGTGATTGGGCTCCTCCTTGCACCGAAGCCCAATCCTTTCTATATCCTCAGCCAATTGCCTGACGGACGGCCGATACCGCCCGCGGGACCGACGTTCGCCCGGCTGCCTTGCATCGGCGGCAGAGAGACCGAGAGAGTTACTCTTGAACACGCTGGATTTTGACAAGAGGCCGGAAGACACGCGCGTTGTCGTCGCCATGTCGGGGGGAGTGGATTCCTCCGTGGTGGCCGGCTTGCTCAAACGCCAGGGCTACGATGTGCTCGGCATCACGCTACAGCTCTACGACCATGGCGCAGCCGTGCATCGCGCGGGCTCCTGCTGTGCCGGCCAGGATATCGAGGATGCGCGCCGCGTTTCCGAAACGCTCGGCATTCCGCATTACGTGCTCGATTACGAGAAGCGGTTCCGCGAAACGGTCATAAACCCGTTCGCTGAGGCCTATGCCATGGGCGAAACGCCGATCCCCTGTGTTGCCTGCAACCAGACGGTCAAGTTCGCCGATCTCCTGGCAACGGCCAGGGAACTCGGGGCTGACGCGCTGGCGACCGGCCATTACATCCGCTCGGCCCGCAATCCGAGCTCGGACAATCCGAACCGCCGCGCGCTTTTCCGCCCGATCGACAGCGACCGCGACCAGAGCTGGTTCCTGTTCGCGACCACGCAGGAGCAGATCGATTACCTGCGCTTTCCGCTGGGCGGCATGTCCAAGGCCGAGGTGAGGGCGCTTGCGGAAGAGATGGGCCTGGTCGTCGCCAAGAAGGCCGACAGCCAGGACATCTGTTTCGTGCCGCAGGGCAAGTATACGGACATCATCAACAAGTTGAAGCCGAACGCGGCGCTTTCCGGCGAGATCGTGCATCTCGATGGGCGGGTGCTCGGCCGGCACGAAGGCATCGTCAACTACACGATCGGGCAGCGCAAGGGGCTTGGGGTCGCGACCGGCGAGCCGCTCTACGTCGTCTTTCTCGACGCCCGCTCCCGCCGGGTAATCGTCGGGCCGAAGGAAGCGCTGGATACGCACCGCGTCTATCTGCGCGATATGAACTGGATCGGCGACAGCTCGCTGGAAAACGATACGAAGGATGGTTTTGCCTGCTTCGCCAAGGTGCGCTCCACGCGCCCGCCGACGCCGGCTACCCTCCATTGCGACAGCCAAGGCGTCTATGTCGACCTGCTGGTCGGCGAAGCGGGCGTCGCGCCCGGTCAGGCCTGCGTTCTCTATTCGGCGGAGGGTGCGGATGCGCGCGTTTATGGCGGCGGCTTCATCGAGCGCTCGGAACGCGCAGCGGCGGCGGAAGCCTCGCTGAAGGCGCTTCTTTCGGCGCCGGTGGCGGCCTGAAGCTGGCCGTTCCGGCGGGTTTCAGGCGGAGGCGGTTTTTCTCCGATCATATGCTTGACACAAAGCGGGGAGCGACCTTATAAGCCCCCCATCCCACGGGATCGACGCTTTGCGGACGGCCCCGTTGACCCTGTGGCGGGGTAGCTCAGGTGGTTAGAGCAGCGGAATCATAATCCGCGTGTCGGGGGTTCAAGTCCCTCTCCCGCTACCATTTTCCAGAAAATTCATCCTGCAAAGCCTTATCCGAGGTCCGGATCCTCGAAGAGGTTGATCCGCACCGTGCTTTCCGGCCCGCAGAAGATGCCGCGATTGCGGGTCACCATGTAGAAGACCCGGGCGGCACCCCAGAGCTTCTGAGACTTGAGGATGGGCCGGACCTTGGCCTGGTAGGGCCCGACGAGAAACTCGATACCATCGGCGATATCCTGGCGCGTCACGCGTTTCTCGTCGGCGAACTCGGTTCCGGGAATATTCCTGCCGCCGAGCCAGAGGTCGTCGTGGGCGACCCAGAGAAGCGTCACCACGTCGCCGGGACGCATCGTCTCATAGGGCGGAATGATGATGCGTACCCCATCCTTCGCTCCATGGTAGCGCAGCCACCCGCTGGTGTTCCTGGCCGGGAATTGGGCTTCCTGCAGCACCCTTGAAAGATCGGCCGAGGGCCCCCTGTCGAACCGTCTCGCCCCGCCGGCTGCGGCGGCTTCCTGCCGTGGTGCGCGCGAAAACCGCCTTCTCCACATTTCCCAGGCAATCTCCGCAAGACCGCGCAATTTGGCATCGGCGGCATAGAAAGCACGTATCCGGTCCATGGACCGATCCTCCTCTTCGACGGGGTCGGGATATGTCGCTCACGGTGCCGACCAGGCGGCGCGAGCTATCGGTCGGGCTGCGGCCACGCATTCCGGGCTTGCCGCACCCGCCGCCATGGACATTCCTCCCTCGCGGGCCAGCCTGGTCGACAAGGGAAGGTTAGTTGCATTCCATTTAATATGCAACAATAAATTGAATACGCAGGATGACGCGGCCAATGGTTGTGGTTGGCGTGCGATGTATTCAAGCCGTGGTTCGGGTTGGCAGGTGCTCCGGATCACGCTGTGAGATCACGAAGATTTAAGGCGAGAGGGATCATGAGAGGTTGAAGCGGCTCCGGTCCGGGGCGGCTTTCGCGTTCGGGCGGTGGCATTACCGCAGCATCAGCCCTGGGGCGGCTTGGGCGGAAGGCGAGGGGGACGGCCCGTCAAGCGATCGGAGGGCGAGGGGGCTGCCTTCTTTTCAGCCGACGCCGGTCTCGAGGCCCCGCGCGTCGGAAGTCCAAGGACCCGACTCCATTCCTTTCGGCAGATCGCCTCCAATTTCTCCTCGACTGTCATGTTCCCACTCTGTGCTTTGGTTTTCTAATTAGATACTGCTAATTCATCCCATTCAATTCACCCAAAGGATTGAGGTGGCTTCAATCGTCGCGGAACTCGATGATGTGGCGGCTGACGAGTTTCAGCGACCGGTCTGGCTGGATGATGTAGGTTTCCTCCGCCGGGCGGCCGAGTTCGTCGTTCAGCCGGTTGGTCACGGTGCTGCCGACGGGCGCCTTGGTGAGCTTCGTGCGCGGCTGCCCGCCATAGGTGATGCTGCCGGGGATCGGCTCCAGCCCTGCCTCATGCGCGGTGCAGCCGGCAAGAACCAGGATGAGAGAGATACTGACGAAAATGCTGCGCATGGCTCCTCCGTGGTCAAACTTAGGAGCCTGCGAGCAAACATCAATCTTCATGATGCCGGTTGCCGATTTCGTCTGCCGGATGTTCCAAAAAACACGCCTCGGACTATATCGATAGCATCCGCCGATCAAATCGGCGGATGCTGACTGCGGAAAATGGCCAATGTCCCATGCGCCCGGCGATTGCGGAGGATCACACGTTGAAACAGTTCGTCATCATTGCGGGTTTTGCCGCGCTCCTTTCCGGCTGCACGGCGGGTGCGGTCACCTACGGAGCGGGGCCGGACCTAGAGCCCATCCCCGGCAGCATCACCTATGGCGGACAGCCGCGCTCGCGCCTTACCCGGTCGCCGATCGGCAGCGTCGTCAATCATGAATTCCGCAACGAATTCGGCCAGCGGGTCGAGGAAAGATACATCCTCCAGCCGGATCGCAGCCTCAAGCTCGTCAGCCGCCGCGTCTATCGCGGACCGTTCTGGGATGATGATTGAGCGGTCCGTCGTCAGGTTGGTTTTCCGCCGCCCGGCTCGGCCAACTCGCGGTGCTGCTCGGCCAGCATCTCGGAGGGCGTGACATTGGCGATGGCCGCTTGAAGCTTGTTCTTCCAGCCGCTCACGACATCGCCTTCTCCCTCCATCATGGCCTCGAAGCCAATGCGGGCAACGAAAGCCGGGTCGCCCTTCTTCATCTCACCGAGCGGCATGTCGGCGATATCGGCGCGTTCGAAGAATTCGGTGTCGGTCGGACCGGGTATCAGGCAAGTGACCGTCACGTCGCTGTCCTTCAGCTCGTTACGAAGCGCGAAGGAGAAGTTGTTCAGGAAGGCCTTGGAGGCGTTGTAGACCGCCTGAAAGCTGCCGGGGACGAAGCCGGCGATCGAGCCGGTGATGAGAATGCGGCCGCGCCGCCGCTCGCGCATCTGCATGCCGATCCTGTGAAGCACGTCGAGCGTGCCGGTGATATTGGTATGGAGGGCGTGCTCGATCTCCTTGAAGTCACGGTCGAGAAAGCCTTCGCGCAGACCACGCTCGGCATTGGCAAGCAGCAGCTCGACGGGGCGGCCATCCGCGTCTATCGCAGCCATCAGCTTATCGACACCGGATTTTTGGGCAAGATCGGCCTCGACGGCGGTGATGCGTGTGCCCTCGTTCGCGAGCTTTTCGGCGGCGTCGTGGATTTCCGGCTCGTCGGCCACCGCGATGATGTCATAGCCCTCGGTGGCGCAAAGCTTCGCCAGTTCGAAGCCGATGCCGGAGGAGGCGCCTGTCACGACGGCGAGTTCGCGGATTGCGTTCATTTCACTCCTCCCCATGCCGGGTCGGCGCTTTCGCCTCGATCTCCCTTTGCCGGGATTTTCTCAAGCGATGTACAAGGTTTGAACGGAGGGCGGTTAAAATGGTTCCGGAAGCGAACAATGCGGGGCGCGGCAGAGTGAAGCACGGCGGTGGAACCGCTTGCCGCCGAGGCGGATTGAGCGATATCGCGGGCATGAATTTATCGCGTCGGGTCACGAAAGGCGGACGTCATGGCAGATGAAGCGAAATGGGCGCCGCTTTCGCCCTACAGCACCGGCGTGCGGGGGCGTTGCCCGCGCTGCGGCCAGGGACATCTTTTCGATGGCTTCCTCAAGCTGCGCCCCCGGTGCGAAGCCTGCGGCCTCGACTATTCTTTTGCCGATCCCGCCGACGGGCCGGCCTTCTTCGTGCTGTGCTTCGCCTGCGTGCCGAGCATGGCGCTCGCGGTATGGCTGGAATTGGCGTTCCAGCCGCCTTTCTGGGTTCATCTGCTGATCTCGGTGCCGTTCATGCTTGCGACCTGCATCCTGCCCTTGAGGCCGCTCAAGGGCTGGCTGGTGGCGAGCCAGTATTTCTACAAGGCAGAGCAGGGCAAGCTCGATCGCGGGACGACTGCCGCCGGCGACGAAACGCGCCCTCCGGCAAGCCGTAGCTGACGGGAAGCCGGCCGTCCGGGGCGTTCGGCATGGCCTCGCCTATGGAACATTCGGCGGCGCAAGCGGGTTGGGGAGCCATCTTCATTCCACCAGCCCACGGAGGATGCCGCCATGGCGAACTATCCCAGCCCGCCCTTTCCCGAACAGCAGCAGCCGATGCCGGGCTTTACCGGCCGGATGGACCCGGTGCCGGATCACGGCGAGCGTTCCTATCGCGGATCGGGCAGGCTTGCCGGCAAGAAGGCGGTGATCACCGGCGGCGACAGCGGCATCGGCCGGGCAGTCGCGATCGCCTATGCCCGCGAGGGCGCCGATCTCCTGATCTCCTATCTCGCCGAGGATGAGGACGCCGAGGATACCAAGCGTGTGGTCGAGGAGGCGGGCCGCAAGGCGGTGCTCGTGCGGGGCGATATCCAGGACCCGGCCCATTGCCGGGCGATCGTCGACAAGGCGGTCAAGGAACTCGGCGGTATCGACGTCCTCGTCAACAACGCGGCCCATCAGGCGACGTTCAAGTCGATCGAGGATATTGCCGACGAGGAGTGGGAGCTGACCTTCAAGGTGAACATCCATGCGATGTTCTATCTTACCAAGGCCGCCGTGCCGCACATGAAGCCCGGTAGCGCGATCATCAATACGGCGTCGATCAATTCGGACACTCCGAACCCGACGCTGCTCGCCTATGCGACCACCAAGGGCGCCATCCAGAACTTCACGGCGGGGTTGGCGCAGCTTCTGGCGGAGAAGGGCATCCGCGCCAATGCGGTCGCGCCCGGCCCGATCTGGACGCCCCTTATCCCCTCGACCTTGCCGGAAGACACGGTTAGCAATTTCGGCAAGCAGGTGCCGATGAAGAGGCCGGGCCAGCCGGCGGAACTCGCGACCGCATATGTGATGCTCGCCGATCCGCTGTCGAGCTACGTATCCGGAGCGACCATCGCGGTAACCGGAGGCAAGCCGATCCTCTGAGCCCGGTGGAGCCGCTGGCGTGAACCTCGCGCCGCCGTTACGTCCGGCGGCCGATTTCCCTTGCCAGAGGTTCGAACTGACAGTCGCCGCCCTTTTCGGCCATTTCGTTGGCGAGCATCAGGAAGCGTATCGGGAAGGCGACGGCCTTCTGGTGCGAGGCGGAGATGGTCAGCTGTCCGGCATCGGAAAGGACCGTCTGCTCGGCGCCCTGCAGCGCTTCGTGAATATCCTGATGGGTGGCCAGCCCCTTCTCCACCAACAGGCGGTTGATGGCGGCGACCGCCAGGTAAAGCCCTTCGAGCTGTGGGTTTGCGGTGTTCATGTCTCGGTCCTTTGTGTGGAAGACGGCACGAAGGATGCGGCGTTCTCGTCGATCAGCCGGGCGCCGCGCTGGCGGCTGACATAGCGCCAGGCCCATTGAGTGCTGACGAGCAGGCGTTTTTCGAAATTGACCAGCAGATAGACGTGGACGAGTGCCCACAGGTACCAGGCGATCCTTCCCTTGAGCCGCCAGGTTCCGAAGTCGAAGATCGCCGCCTTATGGCCGACGACGGCCGTATTGCCGCGATTGTTGAAACGGAAGGGTGGGCTGTCCTTTCCGTCCAGGAGCTTGCGCCGCAGCGCCTTGCCGATATAGCCGCCCTGCTGCTTGGCGACCTGGGCGAGCGCCGGCAGGGGCTTGCCGTCGTCGCTCAGCCCGAGGGCGGTATCGCCTATCGCATAGATATCCGGGTGACCGGCAATGGAAAGATCGGGCTCGACGGGAATGCGCCCGCCAGCCTTGCCCTCTATGCCGAGCCAGCCCGCCGCCGGCGAGGCCTTCACCCCCGCGCCCCAGATGACGCAGCCGGTACGGAAGCGATGCGGGCCGGCCACCACCTCATCCTTGCTGACGGATTCGACCGGAAGATTGGTCATTACCTCCACGCCCATCTTTTCCAACGCACGCTGAGCATAGGCCACCAGGCTCTCGGGAAAGGCGGAAAGGATGCGCGGCCCAGCCTCGATCAGGATGACCCGCATATGGTCCGGCTCCAGCTTGCGGAAATCCCGGCTGATCATGAAGCGGCCGAGTTCGGCAATGGCGCCCGCCATCTCGACCCCGGTCGGGCCGCCGCCGATGATGATGCTGGTCAGAAGGGCCTTCTTCTCCTCCGGATCCTGGCTGAGTTCGGCCTTTTCGAAAGCGAGAAGCAAACGCTGCCGGATCAGCCGCGCCTCGTGAATGGTCTTCAGCCCTGGTGCCGCGGCGCGCCAATCCTCATGGCCGAAATAGTTGTATTCCGAGCCGGTGGCGACGACCAGCCGGTCATAGGCGACGTCGGCGCCGTAATCGAGATGGACCGTCTTGGCGGCGGTATCTATGCCCGTCACCTCGGCCAGCATGACCTTGATATTGTGAAAGCGGCCCAGCGTTCGCCGAATCGGCTCGGCAATATCGGCCGGTGAAAGGGCGGCGGTCGCCACCTGATAGAGCAGCGGCTGAAAGAGATTGTGGTTGCGACGGTCGATGACCGTGACGTCGATATCGGTATTGCCGAGCTCGCGCGCCGCAGCGAGCCCGCCGAAGCCGGCCCCGACGATCACCACGCGCGGAGCGCCGGTCTTTTCGTCCGGTTGATCGAGTGTCTCGATGGTCGTGATCTCGCCAGTCATCCTGTCCCCGCCTCGAGCACGGCATCGCCCGTGATGCCTTTCAACATTCCACTCTGGCTAAAAGTTCCGTTCACCTCAAGCCCGGAACCTTTCGTTGACCCCGCCGTTCATTCCCACAACAGACAAGGAGAGAAGTCATGAACAGCATCGTCTGGTTGGTTGGCGCGATCGTCATCGTCATTGCGATCCTGAACCTGGTCGGCTTCGCGTGAGGCCGAATGCCGGAGGTGCCGGGTCCGTCGCCCACGAACCTCTTGGATAGAAAGGAGGCAGCCATGAACAGCATCATCTGGCTCGTCGGAGCCGTGGTCATCGTTCTTGCAGTTCTGTCGTTGCTGGGCTTCGGCTGATCGGCTGGCTGCCGGAGGAGGAATAAGAGGCGCCGGGTTCCCTCGATCGGCGCCTCTTTCATTTTTAAGTTCACCGTGCGGCGAGGACGGCGAAAGGGTGCTGGCCGAAGGCAAGGCCGATGACGATCGGCACGGAGCCGGTAAATTCCTCGCCGGTGAATATCTCCCGGTAGGATCGGATCGCAAGAGACGGCGGAAGCGTGATCTGCGTATCCGCCCAATAGTCGGGTCGCGGCAGACCGTCATGGAAGGCGGCGAAGATCAGGTGGGGAAGGATCACGATCAGCGCGTCCGCTTCGTCCGCTCTCGCAAACGCGACGATGTCCGCCTCCCGCATACCGGATGGCCGCAGGGGCAGATAGGCTCTCTCCAGGAAGAGTTGCGGTTTCTCCTGTCTGAGGTGCAGCAGCGTTGCGATGACGTGCTGCTTGAGCCTGCCGCTTCGCCAATCGTCTTCCTGGGTGAAGCTTGGGGCATCGTTCGCCGTCAGCCAGGTTTCCAAACGCCGGAAATCCGGCTCGCGGCGGTTATCGGGATCGACGAGGCTGAAATCCAGCGCTTCGCTTCCCTGGTAGATGTCGGGCACGCCGGGTGCCGTGAGCTTGAGGATGGCTTGGCTGAGACCATTCGCCAGACCGGCCCGGATGAAGGGCTGCAGCGTGCCGGTGAAATCCGCGAGAAAAGCCTCTGAGGAGAAAAATCCCCGGGCATAGCCGGTCACCGCCTGCTCATAGTCCGGATCGATATCGTTCCAGCTCGTGCGCAGCTTTCCTTCACGCAAAGCCTTCTCGACATAGGCGAGGAAACGCTCCTCAAGTGCTTCCAATTCCTCGGGTTCGTCCACCGACAGGTCCGCCGGCCAGACGCCGGCAAGCGCCTGATAGAGCATCCATTCCAATTCGGGCTCCGGAGCGGGGCCGCCCTTCAGCTCCCGTACGAGATGCCGGTGCATGCCGCGCCATCGCTCCACGGCCTCGGCCCAGGCTTCGGGCGCTTCGCTGATGGCATAGAGCCGCGCACGGGCATCCTCCCCGCGCTTGGTGTCATGCGTGGAGGTTGCCGAAAGCGAAAGCGGCACGCGTCCCCGCCTGGTTTCCATGCGGCGGTGGAAGTGCTCGATGTTAGAGGATCTGGGAAGCGGCTCGTTTCCCACCTCGTTCAGCGCGAGCAGCCGGTGATGGCGGAAGAAAAGCGTGTCTTCCACCGATTTCGCCATCAGCGGCCCGGTCAATTGCTGAAAGCGGCTACGGAAGAGGGCCGCCTTTGCGGCAAGCGGAGGTTCGACATCGCCGATCAGGATGCGTTCCAGGAAAGCCAGCGCGTTGCGGCACGTGGTGATGGAGCGGGTCCTCACCTGGTCGAGCACCTTTGCGAGGAGCTTGCGATCGGCCGGCGAAAGGCCGGCCTTCGTGCCATAGGTGCGGTAGACGGGAAAGGCGACCAGAAGCTCGCGCAGCGCAGTTTCCAGACTATCCTCCACAAGCGGCGCTTCCCAGTCCTCGGCCCGCTGGATCTGTACGGCCATGCGCAGCAGGGCGGCAAACTCCCCAGCGAAATTGTTGTTGACCATCAGCAGTTTGGCCTGGCGAAGCTCCTCCGCCACATCAACGGGACTTCCTGACGTGCGGGTATAGGCATCCGTCAGCTTTCCGGCTTTGCGGCCGTCGACGAAGACATCGGCAAGGGCGGAGATGAGTTCATATCCGGTCGTGCCGGAGACCGGCCAGTCGGCGGGCAGATGTTCACCCTCGCCGAGGATCTTTTCGACCACGATATAGATATCCGGCCCGACGTCGTGCCGCAGCCGTTCGAGATAGGCCTTGGGATCGGCAAGGCCGTCCACATGATCGATCCTGAGTCCATCGACGCGGCCGGTGCGGACGAGTTCCAGCACGGTGTGGTGCATGTCATCGAACACCCGGCCATCCTCGACCCGCATGCCCACGAGGCTGGTGATTTCGAAAAAGCGACGATAGCTGAGCTCGCGCGACGCATCGCGCCACGGGATGAGGCGCCAGGGCTGCAGGTCGTGCAAACCGGCGATGGCGTCGGGCGCGGTGGTGGCCAGCACTTCCGCCTCCCGTCCCGCATAGCTCGACGGCGTCAGCGGATAGCAGGTGCCTTGGTAGGCAAGTGCCGGCTTGCCCGTCCTGGGATCGGGCCTAACCGAGAGATCGCCCCTTTCCAGCACCTTCTCGAACGTCTCGGCCAGGACGGGCAGGGTGAGCCGCCGGCTCCAGTCGATATCGAAATGGCGGGCATAGGGGCTCGCCTCGCCGAGCTCCACGACGCTGCGCCACCAGGGATTTTCGAGCGAGGCGGCCATATGGTTCGGCACGATATCGAGGATGAGGCCGAGCCCGGCGGTCTTCAGCGCATCCGAAAGCCGATCGAACCCCTCTCGCCCGCCAATCGCGGGGTCGATCTCGTTCGCATCCGTCACGTCATAACCATGGGTCGAGCCGCTGACGGCCGAGAAGATCGGCGAAGCGTAGAGATGGCTGATGCCGAGGCGTTTCAGATAGGGCACCAGCGCTGCCGCACGGTTGAAGGTCATGCCGTTACGGAACTGGATGCGGTAGGTGGCGAGCGGCGGGATCACGGCCCGCCTCCGGCCGCTTCGAGGCGGACGAGCACCGCCTTCGGCGGCACCGCGCCGCCATCGACGGGCTCGCCCCATACGAGCTGTCCCTTGAGGCCAGGCGCTGAGCGGGCCTCCTCGCCGAGATTTATCGCCATGTGCAGGCGGCCCGCCGGGAAGCTCCATGAGACGGCGATGAACCGGCTGGAGGTGGCGAGAACGCGGCCGCTATTGCCTGCCGCCGAACCGATGAGCGGCACGATGAACCTCCTGCGGGCGGAGAGGAGTTCGCGGGTGAATTTCAGCCATTCGCGGCCTTCGTCATTTTCGGCCTTGCTCCAATCGAGCCTGGAGTCGAGAAAGGTCGTCTTCGCATTCGGGTCCGGAACGGTCTCTTCTCCGTGACCATTATGGCCTTCGAATTCCTTCTGCCTTCCCTCGCGCACGGCTTTGGCGAGATCACCGTGGAAATCGGTGAAGAAGAGGAAGGGGGTCGTTTCCCCGTATTCCTCACCCATGAACATGAGCGGGATGTGGGGCGAGAGGAGAAGGGCGGCCGTCAGCGCCTTCACCTTGTCCTTGCCGGCGAGGGAAAGAAGGCGCTCGCCATGCGCCCGGTTGCCGACCTGGTCGTGGTTCTGGATGAAATCCACGAAAGCGGTCGGCGGCTGCGCCGCGCTCGGCACGCCGCGGGGTTTTCCGGTCCGCACCGTGACCTCGCCCTGGTAGGCGAAACCCTCGGCGAGCGCGCGTGCCGCGAGCTTCTCCGGGCTATCGGCAAAATCGCGGTAATAGCCGTCTGTCTCACCGGTCGCGAGCACATGCATGGCGTTGTGGAAGTCGTCGTTCCACTCGCCGGTGAAGAGCTTCACGCGCCCTTGCTCATCCCGCTCGTGCAGAAAAGTGAGGTTGCGCGAATCCTCGGTGGCCAGATGGATGTGGCGGTCGCCGAATTCGGCGCGGATGTGCTCGGCGATCTCGACCATGATGTGCTTTTCGGACGGGTCCTCGATCTGGTCGATCGCATCGAAACGGAGGCCGTCGAGGTGGAATTCCTCCAGCCAGTAGAGAGCGTTCTCCACGAAGAAACGGCGCACCGGATCGTTCTCGTAGGCGATCGCCGCGCCCCAGGGCGTGTGCTTTTCGGGATGGAAGAAATCGGGAGCCAGAAGCGGCAGGAAATTCCCTTCCGGTCCGAAATGGTTGTGGACCACGTCGACCAGGACCATCAGCCCATGTCCGTGGGCGGCATCGACGAAAGCCTTGAAATCCTCCGGTGCGCCGTAGGCGGCATGCGGGGCGTAGATGAGCGCGCCGTCGTAACCCCAGCCGCGTGCGCCGGCGAAATGGCCGATCGGCATCACTTCGATGGCTGTGATGCCGAGTGCGGCGAGGTGCGACAGGCGCTCGATCGCGGCGCGGAAGGTACCTTCGGGCGTAAAGGTGCCGACATGCAGCTCGTAGATCACCGCCTCTTCCCAGCGCCGGCCCTGCCAGTCGAGGTTCCGCCATTGATAGGAGGTGGGGTCGATCACCAGGGATGGGCCGGTCACGCTCTCCTTCTGGCCGCGCGAGGCGGGATCGGGAAGCGCCATTCCGCTGGGGAGCACATAGGCATATTCCGTTCCGGGCTCGATGCCGGCCGCGAGCAGCTCGAACCAGCCGTCATCGCTGCGGGTCATCGGCGTTTCGCGGTCGTTGAGGCGCAGGTAGAGCGCTGCCTGTCCGGGCGCCCACAACCGGAAGGCGGCTTCGCCGGCGGCGACGAATTCGCAGCCCCACGTCTTCGGAAAGGCCCGGAATTCGCTGAATGTGCTCATTGCGGACATGATTGGCCAGCCCCATCGTCTCAAGTGAGGGCCAAACGGCTCACGGCGGTTTGTGGTTCCATCTGCCCGAAGCGGTGATTCGGCACGCGGAAGAGCCAGATGGGGATGGGGCGAAAGAAAATTGCTCAGCCGCGCAATTATTCGCAAGTAGACATCAGGGAAGGAAATTGCCGGAAAGCACGACCCGTCCTAGATTAAAAACAGGTGCTTTCGAGGAGGAAGCGCTTCATTTCATCGGTTCTTTGGGAGGAGAAACGCATGAGGGATGGACAGAGGCTCAGCCTGCATGTGCCGGAGCCTGAGGTGCGTCCGGGCGACAAGCCCGATTTTTCCAAGGTCACCATTCCAAAGGCCGGTTCGGTGCGGCGGCCGGAGGTCGATGCAGACCCGGAAACCATTCGCGATCTCGCCTTTTCCATCATCCGCGTGCTGAACCGGGAAGGAGAGGCTGTCGGCCCCTGGGCTGGAACGCTGACCACGGAAGAGCTTCTGGAAGGCCTGAGGCACATGATGCTTTTGCGCAGCTTCGATGCGCGGATGCTGACGGCGCAGCGGCAGGGTAAGACCTCCTTCTACATGCAGCATCTCGGCGAAGAGGCGGTTTCCTGCGCATTCCAGCGGGCGCTCGAGCCGGGGGACATGAATTTCCCGACCTATCGGCAGGCGGGGCTGCTGATCGCCGGCGGCTATCCGATGGTCGACATGATGAACCAGATCTATTCCAACGATGCCGATCCCCTGAAAGGGCGGCAGTTGCCGGTTCTCTATTCGGCTAGGGAACATGGCTTCTTCACCGTCTCCGGCAATCTTGCGACCCAATATATCCAGGCGGTCGGCTGGGCGATGGCATCGGCCATCAGACAAGATACCAAGATCGCAGCGGGCTGGATCGGCGACGGTTCCACCGCGGAATCGGATTTCCATACCGCGCTGGTCTTCGCCTCCACCTACCGCGCGCCGGTCATCCTCAATGTGGTCAACAACCAATGGGCCATCTCCACCTTCCAGGGCGTTGCTAGGGGTGGCTCCGGAACGTTCGCCGCAAGAGGGCTCGGCTATGGCCTGCCTTCGCTGCGGGTGGACGGCAACGATTATCTCGCCGTGCACGCGGTCGCCAAATGGGCAGCGGAGCGGGCGCGGCAGAATATCGGCCCGACACTGATTGAATACGTGACCTATCGCGTTGGCGCGCATTCCACCTCCGACGATCCCTCCGCCTATCGCCCGAAGGAGGAGTCGGAAGCCTGGCCGCTCGGCGATCCCGTCATCAGGCTCAAGAACCACCTGATCCGCATCGGCGCCTGGAGCGAGGAGCGTCACAAACAGGCGGAGGCGGAAATCCGCGATACCGTCGTCGCCGCCCAGAAGGAGGCGGAGCGGCATGGCACGCTGCATTCCGGCGGCAGGCCTTCGATGCGCGACATGTTCGAGGGCGTCTATGCGGAAATGCCGCCGCATCTGAAGCGTCAGCGCCAACAGGCGGGGGTGTGATATGGCCGTCATCATTCTTGGAAGACCCCTCCCCAACCCCTCCCCACAAGGGGGAGGGGTTAACCCAGCCGCAACCACGGCAGATTGGGGCCGAGGCAGCGCCGCTTGTCTTCTCCCCCCTTGTGGGGGAGATGGCCGGCAGGCCAGAGGGGGCGTTGCCGCATCGGAGGTCTCCCCATGGCGCGCATGACGATGATCGAGGCTATCCGCAGCGCCATGGACGTTTCGATGGCGCGCGACGAGAACGTGGTCGTGTTCGGCGAGGATGTCGGCTATTTCGGTGGCGTCTTCCGCTGCACGCAGGGGCTCCAGCAGAAATACGGCAGGACGCGCTGTTTCGACGCGCCGATTTCCGAATCCGGCATCGTCGGCGCGGCGATCGGCATGGCGGCCTATGGCCTGAAACCCTGTATCGAGATCCAGTTCGCCGACTACATGTATCCGGCCTATGACCAGCTCACGCAGGAGGCGGCGCGGCTGCGCTACCGTTCGAACGGGGAATTCACCTGCCCCATGGTGGTGCGCATGCCGACAGGCGGCGGCATTTTCGGCGGGCAGACGCACAGCCAGAGCCCGGAGGCGCTGTTCACCCATGTCTGCGGGCTGCAGGTGGTGGTGCCGTCCAATCCTTATGACGCCAAGGGGCTGCTGATCTCGGCGATCGAGAACCCCGATCCGGTCATCTTCCTGGAGCCGAAACGGCTCTATAACGGTCCGTTCGACGGGCACCACGACCGCCCCGTCACATCCTGGGCCGGCCATTCGCTCGGCGAGGTGCCGGAGGATCATTACGCCGTGCCGCTCGGCAAGGCAGTGGTGCGGCGCGAGGGTTCCGCCGTCACGGTGCTCGCCTACGGCACCATGGTGCATGTGGCGCAGACGACGGCCGAGGAGACCGGTATAGACGCCGAGGTGATCGATCTTCGAACCCTCCTGCCGCTCGATCTGGAGACGATCGTGCAATCGGTGAAGAAGACCGGCCGCTGCATGGTGGTGCACGAGGCGACGCTTACCTCCGGCTATGGCGCGGAGCTCGTGTCGCTGGTGCAGGAGCATTGCTTCTACCACTTGGAGGCGCCGGTCATCCGCGTCGCCGGCTGGGATACGCCTTACCCACACGCGCAGGAATGGGATTATTTTCCGGGACCGGCCCGCATCGGCGAGGCGCTGCGCGACATGATGGAGGCTTGAGATGGGAGAGAAGATCATCAAGCTGCCCGATGTGGGCGAAGGGGTTGCCGAAGCCGAACTCGTGGAATGGCATGTGAACGTCGGGGATATCGTGCGCGAGGACATGGTGCTCGCCGCTGTCATGACCGGCAAGGCGACGGTGGAGATCCCCTCGCCGGTGGAAGGCGAGGTGACCTTCCGACATGGCGAAATCGGCGACGTGATCGCCACCGGCACCGTGATTCTCAAGATCAGGACGGCCGGTGAGGCCGGAGAAGAGGACGCTGAGGTCGAGCTTTCCCCGGCAGAGCCGGCTCCGAAGCCCGAGCCGGAAAGAACATCCCCCCCGCCGGTGGAAAAGCCGAAGCCGGCAGCGGAGATCATTCCGCCTAAATCGGTAGCGGGCGGAGCGGTGAAAAACGGGAATGGCGGGCATGGTGCGCCGCGGGCGGAAGGCGAAAGGCCGCTTGCGCCGCCGGCGGTCCGCCTGCGGGCGAAGGAAGCGGGCATCGACCTTCGACAGGTGCCGGGCAGCGGGCCCGCGGGGCGCATCACCCATGAGGACATCGACGCCTTCCTGAGTCGCGAGGGCGGCTCGGGTATTGCCCCCGGTTTGCAGCCGAACAAGAAGATCGAGGAGATCAAGGTCGTCGGCCTGCGACGCCGCATCGCCGAGAAGATGGCGCTTTCCAAATCCCGCATCCCCCACATCACCTATGTGGAGGAGGTGGACATGACGGCTCTGGAAGAGCTTCGCGGCCGCCTCAACGGTAATCTGAAGCCCGGCAAGCCGAAGCTCACCATCCTGCCCTTCCTGATGCGGGCCACGGTGAAGGCGATCGCCGAACAGCCGGGCATCAACGCCCACTACGACGACGAGGCGGGCGTCATTCGGCAGTTCGGAGGCGTGCATATCGGGATTGCGGCACAGACGGCAGCCGGCCTCATGGTGCCCGTCGTCCGGCATGCGGAGGCGCGCGACATCTTCGATTGCGCCCGCGAGGTGGGCCGCCTCAGCGAGGCTGCCAAGAACGGCACGGCGCTGCGCGAGGAGCTTTCCGGCTCCACCATCACCATCAGCTCGCTCGGCGCCATGGGCGGCATCGTCTCGACGCCGGTCATCAACCATCCGGAGGTGGCGATCATCGGCGTCAACAAGATGGCGATCCGGCCGCATTGGGACGGAACGCAGTTCGTGCCCCGCAAGATGATGAACCTCTCGTCGAGCTTCGATCATCGGGTGATCGACGGCTGGGATGCGGCGACCTTCGTGCAGCGGCTGAAGGCGCTTCTGGAAACGCCTGCGCTGATATTCGTCGAGGAGTGAGGTGAGAGAAGAACAATGAAGGAAATCACCTGCAAGCTCCTCGTCATCGGTGCCGGTCCGGGTGGCTATGTATGCGCCATCCGGGCCGGCCAGCTCGGGGTCGATACGGTCATCGTGGAGATGGTAAAGCCCGGCGGTACCTGCCTCAACATCGGCTGCATTCCCTCCAAGGCGCTGATCCATGCGGCGGACGACTATGCCGGGACCGTCGCCATGGCCGCCGGTCGGAACGCCATGGGCATCAAGGCGGAAAGCCCGTCGATCGATCTGGCGAAGACCATGGCCTGGAAGGACGGCATCACCGGCCGGCTGACCATGGGGGTCGCGAACCTCTTGAAGAAAGCCGGCGTGAAGATCGTCATGGGCCGGGCGAAATTCCGGGACGGCAAGACCGTGGAGGTGGAAACCGAAACCGGCCAGCAGGTCATTCGGGCGGAAAACATCGTGATCGCCACCGGCTCGGCGCCGGTTGAACTGCCGGCATTGCCTTTCGGCGGCCCCAAATCGCCGTCAGGCGGAAAAGTCATCTCATCCACCGGCGCATTGTCGCTGAAGGAGGTGCCGCAGAGGCTGGCGGTGGTCGGTGCCGGCTATATCGGTCTCGAACTCGGCATCGCGTTTGCCAAGCTCGGTGCGAAGGTAACGATCGTGGAGGCTCTCGACCGCATCCTGCCGCTCTATGATACGCAGCTCACCCAACCGGTCGCCAAGCGGCTTGCCGCCCTCGGCATCGAAGTTTTCACCGGCACGAAGGTGAAGGGGCTTTCTTCCAATGGAGAAGCCCTGCTTGCCGAAAACGGAGACAGTCAGGAAAAGCGCATCGCGGCCGACAAGGTGCTCGTGACGGTGGGGCGCAAGCCGGTCACCGAGGGCTGGGGCCGCGAGGAATTGGAGCTCGAGCTGGACGGCCGGTATCTTCGCATCGACGATCAATGCCGCACCTCCATGCGCGGCATCTACGCGATCGGTGACGTGACCGGCGAGCCGATGCTGGCGCACAGGGCCATGGCGCAGGGCGAAATGGTGGCGGAAATCGTTGCGGGCAACCGGCGAAGCTGGGACAAGCGGGCGATCCCGGCCGTCTGCTTCACCGATCCCGAAATCGTCTCGGTCGGCCTGTCGCCGGAGGAAGCGAGGGCGGACGGCCGCGAAGTGAAGATCGGACAGTTCCCGTTCACCGCCAATGGTCGGGCCATGACGCTGTCATCGGAGGACGGTTTCGTGCGGGTCGTGGCGCGGGCGGACAATCATCTGGTTCTCGGCATCCAGGCGGTCGGGGCAGGGGTGTCGGAGCTTTCGGCCGCCTTTTCGCTGGCGGTCGAGATGGGCGCGCGACTGGAGGACATTGCCGGCACGATCCATGCGCATCCGACGCAGTCGGAGGCTTTCGCGGAGGCGGCGCTGAAGGGATTGGGGCACGCGCTGCATATTTGAGGTGTTGTGTTGCTGAGGGCAGGAGCCTTTCCCACCGTCATCCCTGTGCTTGTCACAGGAATGACGGAAAGAAGAGCGCTCCGTGATCAGTTTGTCACCCCCACCCCTCGCTTCGCGACGACCTCCCACTTGATAGGGAGATGCTTCTACAGCTCGATCAGCGCATAGGGCCGGCCGGTGGGCTTCTCGACATGCGAGGCGACGTTGTAGACCGGCGCTCCACCAGGCGTCTTGCCGGCGTATTTGCCGCGATGGGCATGGCCGTGCACCACGGCCGATACCGGAAACCGGTCGATGGTTTCGGCAAGCCGCGAGGAACCGAGAAAGCAATAGATTTCCTTCGGCTCTCCTTCCACCGTCTCGACGATCGGCGCGTAATGCAAAACCACCATGGCGCGCTCGGAACGCACCTGCCGGAGCGCGTTTTCGAGCCTCATGGTCTCTTCGACGCTTTCCGCCACCATGGCCTTGATCGCCGGCTCGCCGAAGGAGCCCAGCATATGGCGGCCGAAGCCGCCGGCGAAACCCTTCACGCCGGCAAAGCCGACGCCGCCGATCTCCACCGCCTGGCCTTCGAGCAGGTGCATGCCGGCATCCTTGATGATCGCCGTCACCTCCTCGACATGTCCGCATTCGTAATCGTGATTGCCGAGCACGCCCACCACCGGAATGGAGCAGGAGCGCAGATCGGCGGCCAGCATTTCCGCCTCCCTCGGCTTGCCGAGATCGGTCAGATCGCCGGTCAGCACCAGGATGTCGGCTGACTGCGAGATTTCGGTGAAGAGTTCCTTGTAGGAATTGCCGCCATGTTCCTTGATATGCAGGTCGCCCATGGCGGCGATCTTCAGCTTGCCGTTCGCCTTTTTCGTTTCGCTCGCTTCCGGTTTCGCGGTTTGGCTCTTCGCTTCCGTGGGGTTCTTCATGCGAGTGTTCCTTCCAGGTCCTCGCGCAGGTCACCCTCGCCGCCGACATCGGCAAAGCCCCATTCCTTCACGTCGATCTCGAAATCCACCCGGCTGAACATCCGGCCGCGGCAGATCTTCATCTGCGGCAGGGGCAGTTCGCGCTGTGCTTTCAGGCGGTCGAGGAGTTCGTCGAGCAGCCAGTCGGGCACCTTGTCGCGCTCGGTCGGATAGATCCACCGGAAGTTCAGAAGGTGGATGAGGAGCACTTCCCAATGCACTTCCATGTGGTTGAGCAGCCGCTGCCAGTCGACCTGGTCGTGGGCGCGCAGGATCATGTGCACCACGTCTCCGCCGTCATAGCGGTGGCGAAGCTGCACGAAACATTTCGACCAGATGAGCTCGGTCGGTGCGATGATGCGCACCTTGTGCCCGTTCATGTCGATCTGGCGGGCGTTTTCGAACCAGGCGTCGCTGATCGGCATGGTGCCGTTCGAGCCGGCGAAGATCACGTCGAAGAAGTGGCGGCCCCGCTTGACCTTGCCGAGCCAGCGGTCGTCTTCCACCTCGATCTCGTAACCCTTCTCCTTGAAATGGGCGAGGATGCGGGCGTAGTCGCCCGCCTTGCAGAAGATGTCGAGATCCTTGGTCTGCCGGGTGATACCCGTATAGGCGCTGATCGCGAAAGTGCCGGCGAGCAGGAAGGGGATGTGGCAATTGGCCAGATCTTCCACCGCCTGGGCCACAAAGGCTTCGGCTTCCGCGTCGATGAGGGTCGGCGCGGCCTTCACCTCCATGCCGGGCATGGTCTCCACCGGGTGCGTTGTGCCCTCCCGAGGCAGGTTCTGCGCTGCGTTGACTTCGGCATTCATCGGCCATCTCCGAAACTTTGGTCCGCGCAGATGAACACCTTGGGAAGGCCGGAGGTTCCGTGCCCGGCCGATTTCCATTCGGGCGGGAGAACCGAACGGCGAGGTCAATCCTTCGGATTGTCCGTATTCGCCATCGGGCTTGCGCGGCCATCGGGCTGGTCTTCGTCTTCCCGCTGATCCCGCTCATCGAGATCGGTCTCGACGAGGTAAGTGTCGCCGCCGCCGAGTTCGGAGGCTTCCTTCTGCGCCTCATGTTTGGTCATGTCCGTCTGCGCATGCAATTCGTCGTCCACCCGCTGACGATCCTTCTGCTCGAAACGATTGTTCTCGCGATCATCGTTTGCCTTGCGTTCCATGATCCCATGCCTTTCTTCGGTTTCCTGCCGCGTTCCGGTGATCGCGACTATCACCAGAACCTCCCGCACCGGCGTGTGGTTCCGGCTATCCCGGAACCATCTGCCCTCTCACCTGTTGGATTCCCTGCCAATCATCCGAGGAGGCAGACATGCCAGCGAAATCCAAGGCACAGCAGAAGGCGGCCGGTGCCGCGCTCGCCGCCAAGCGCGGCGATATCAAGAAGAGCGAGCTCAAGGGCGCTTCGAAAGGCATGGAGAAATCCATGAGCGAAAAGGAGCTGCACGACATGGCTTCGACCAAGCGCAAGGGCAAGCCGGAGCACAACGCTCATCATTGAGCGGAGCCGGAACCTTCACGAAAGGGCGAGCGTTACGAAGGCGCTCGCCCTTTCCTTGTTCCGGGACATTGCCATGCCTGCAAATTCAGGTGAAACGCCGCAAGCTCATGACCTTGAACCCCGCAAGGGAAGCCCGAGTCCCCGCCTCGACGAAGCAGAGTTCAAGCGCCGCTTTCTCAACCAGTTCCAGGACAGGGCCTACGATCCGCTTTCGGCCGAACTCGGGCGGATCGCGGATGCCGCCTGGGATGCCTATTACAATTCCCGCAAGAGCCCGAAGACGCGCAAGGCCGGTCCAGGATTCGCCGATCCCGATTACGATCTTGCCGTCGACTGGCTGAACGCCCGCGATGCCGTTCAGGCGGCCGCGGCTCGCCATGAGGATACTCATGGTCCGCGCCGCTTCCTGCTGGTCAGCGGCTCGTCGCGCAGCGAGCACACCTGTCCCGGCGAACTTTCGAAGAGTTACCGGCTGGTGAAAGTGGCGGAGGAAGTTTTCAGGCAATCTGAGAACGTTTCGGTGGAAGTGCTTGATTTGAGCCGGCTCGCTTCCGAATACGGACGTCATATCCATCCCTGCAAGGCCTGTTTTTCAACCTCCCCGGCGCTCTGTCACTGGCCATGCTCCTGCTATCCGAATTATTCGCTCGGGCAGGTTCACGACTGGATGAACGAGATCTATCCGCTCTGGGTGGAGGCGCATGGCATCATGATCATCACGCCGGTCAACTGGTATCAGGTTTCCTCGCCGGTGAAGCTGATGATGGACCGGCTCGTCTGCGCCGATGGCGGCAATCCCGATCCCACCACCACACATGGCAAGCACGCCAAGGAAGCCAAGGAAATCGAGATGCGCGGCTGGGACTATCCGCGGCATCTCGAAGGGCGGCTTTATTCCGTCATCAGCCACGGCGACGTGGAAGGTGCTGAGAATGTCCGCCGCAGCCTTTCCGATTGGCTGCGTTTCATGCACCTGATGCCGGCGGGACCGCTTGCGGAACTGGACCGCTATATCGGATACTGGGAGCCCTATGCCACCAGCCACGAGGCGCTCGACCGCGACCAGGCAATGCAGGAAGAGGTTCGCAACGCCGCGCGCACGCTCCTGGAGGCGGTCCTGGCCAAGCATGCCGGGCACAGGATCGGCGCCGGTGCGGGGCTGAAGGAGCCGCGTTCGAAATAAAAACGAGGAGGGATTATCATGCCGCCGGATGAACTCGAAGCGACCCTGACGGCGCTGCCTTTGCGGGTAGGCGTCTATATTCCCGACGATCTTCTCGAGGACTGGTTCGCGCCAGGGACCGGAATGAAACCCGTGAGCGAAAACGCGCTGAAGGCCGCGGCAATCTATGGCCGGCGCTTCGAATGCGAGTTCAAATATTATCCGGATCGAATGGAAGGCGTCTTCTGGAAATGGGTGCCGGCGATCTGAGAGGCCACGAAAAGTGCGCCGCGCCACTCAAGATCACCTTCCTTGTTACGCACGGGGAGGGCGAACGGTCCGCCAGCGGCGCGGCGGCATGGTTCAGGTTTTTCGGCCCAGGAGAAACTTCCTGGGCCGGTTCCTTTCAAAGCGCGGCGTAACGGTCGCGCAGGCCCTCGAACTTCGCAAGCTGTTCCGTGATCAGTTCGCGGTTCTCGTCACGGCGGACGAAGACCTTGAACATGGCCGACCCCTTCTCGTTCATGAACCAGACGGAACAGGAGCGGCGGCCGTGGAAGGGCCGGTCCACGAAGGTCACCGAGGCGCAATTGTCCTTCTTGATATGACCGCCGATCGGGCTGTCGCCGTGAATATTGAACCAGCCATGGGCTTCGGAGCCCGCCGGCAGGCTGCCTTCGGCCTCGAGCACGATATCGTCCGTGTGGACGATGAACAGCACTTCGCCCCAGGTGGTCAGTTCTGACCAGATATCCGCGAAGGCTTCCTTGGAGGCGATCACAGCCGCGCCCTTGGGCAGGATTTCGAGGATTTCGGCAGGTGTTACGTCGGCGGTGGAGGCGATCGCCTCCACGACGCCATCCGGCTTGGCGGCGAGGGCTTCGAGCGCGCGGGCGCGCGGATCGGGGTTGATGTGGCCCGGCTTGATGTCAGCGGCTGCGTTCATCTCTGTTTCCCTCACGCGGCATCGGCGCGGCGAACGCCCTTGCTGTCTTCATGGATGATGACTTCGAAACCCTCGAAATGCGGGCCGGAAAGGTATTCGACCTTGCCGCGGTTTTCGCCGGCCTTGGCATGGGCCGCGCGGAACTGTTCCGACTGAGTCCAGGCGTGGAAATGCTCGTAGCTCTCCCAGACCGTGTGGGATGCGTAGAGGGTGTGATCCTCCGCCTTCGGGCCCTTCAGCATGTGGAATTCGATATAGCCCGGAAGCTCGGCCAGCCGACCTTCGCGGCTGCGCCAGACGGCTTCGAAGGCTTCTTCATAGCCCGGCACGACGCGGAAACGGTTCATGGCGATGTACATTGGATCGGTCCCTCACATATGTTTCATTTTCGGCTCAAGATATCTGCGGCCGGTGCTCTTGAAAAGCTGAAAAAACTTGCGTAGTCAACTCAAGTTATTGATGCCATCGAGAATGGCAGGCGCGGTCGGACGTGCTCCGAACGGATGGGAAAGGGGCAGAAATCATGAGGTCTTCCTTTGTTTTTCGCGGGCTGTTCGCAGCCATCGTCCTGACGGGAAGCATGCTGTCCCATAACGTTTTTGCCGCGGAGAAGGGTAATCCGGAGGCCCAGCGCATCGTCTCCGTCGGCGGCACGGTAACCGAAATCCTCTATGCTCTCGGTGCGCAGGACCGCATCGTCGCGGTGGATTCGACGAGCCTTTATCCCTCCGAAGCAGGTTCCAAGCCGGATGTCGGCTATATGCGCGCCCTTTCCGCCGAAGGCATTCTCGGCCAGCAGCCGGATCTGCTCCTCATCGAGGAAGGCTCCGGACCGCCGCCCGTTCTCGACATCCTCCGGGCGAGTGAAGTTGCGATGGTGACGATCCCGACGCCGCCGAAGGCCGAGGCCATTCCCCAGAAGATCAGGGATGTCGGCGCAGCGGTCGGCCTCTCCGACAAGGCGGAAGCGCTCGCA
This sequence comes from Rhizobium moroccans, assembly GCF_057559155.1. Classification (NCBI taxonomy): domain Bacteria; kingdom Pseudomonadati; phylum Pseudomonadota; class Alphaproteobacteria; order Hyphomicrobiales; family Rhizobiaceae; genus Rhizobium; species Rhizobium moroccans. Next base: position 63,226 of record NZ_JBHFJG010000011.1, read on the forward strand.
AGCGCGACGGATAAGGACCTCAAGACGCTTGCGGAAGACGTCGCCAAGCTGGGCGGCGAGAAGAAGCGGGTGCTCTTCGTGCTGTCCGTTTCCAACGGCCGCATCATGGCGGGCGGCGCCGATACGGAGGCCGGTGCCATTATCGAAATGGCCGGCGGCATCAATGCCGCCCCGACGATCACCGGCTACAAGCCGCTCTCCGACGAGGCGGTGATCGCGGCAAAGCCCGATGTCATCCTCTCCATGTCGCGCGGCGACCATCAGCTGAAGCCGGAGGAAGTCTTTGCGCTGCCTTCGATGCAAACAACGCCGGCTGCGGCCAACAAGGCGCTGGTTTCCATGGACGGCCTGCTTCTGCTCGGCTTCGGCCCGCGCACGCCCGAGGCTGCCCGCACGCTCGCCGCAAGCCTCTATCCGGGCGCGATGAACTGATGAAGACGCTGGCAATGCCCTTCCGGCTGGCAGCCGATGGAGACCGGACGCACCAGGGAGCGATCGTCCTCCTGCTGCTCGTCCTCCTGCTTGTCGCCGCCTGCCTCGTCTCGCTCGGCAGCGGCCCGACAGGGGTCGGCCTCTCCGAACTCTGGGCCTATCTGACCGGGAACACGGCCAGCCTTTCGGATCAGGAGCGGGTGGTGCTGGAGGCGGTGCGCCTGCCGCGCACCGCGCTCGGGCTTCTGGTCGGCGCGGGGCTCGCGGTCTCCGGAGCGATGATGCAGGGGCTCTTCCGTAACCCGCTCGCAGACCCCGGCATCGTCGGGGTCACCTCCGGCGCCGGGCTTTTCGCCGTTATCGCGATCGTGCTCGGCGGAACGGTTCTGGCGCCGCTTTCGGCTCTGTTCGGCAGCTATTTCCTGCCGTTGATGGCGTTTTTTGGCGGGCTTTTGAACACCTGGCTGCTCTATGTCATCGCAACCCGTGACGGGCAGACCTCCACGACCGCGCTCATCCTTTCCGGCATCGCGATCGGCGCCTTTGCCGCGGCCTTCATGGGGCTGCTGATCTTCATGGCCGATGACCGGCAATTGCGCGACATCACCTTTTGGAGCCTCGGCTCTCTCGGCGGAGCGACCTCCGGGCGCGTGCTGTCGATCCTGCCTTTCATCGTGCTGGTGATGGCGATCATTCCCTTCGTAGCCCGCGGGTTGGACGCTCTGGTGCTCGGCGATGCCGCCGCCTTCCACATGGGCATTCCGGTGCAGCGGCTGAAGAAGATCGTGATCGTGGCGGTCGCGGCCGCCTGCGGCTCCACCGTCGCGGTCGCAGGCTCGATCGGCTTCGTCGGTATCGTGGTGCCGCATCTCCTGCGTCTCGTGATGGGGCCGTCGCACCGTTTCCTTTTGCCGGGATCGGCGCTCGGCGGCGGCGCGCTGCTACTCATCGCCGACAGTGTCGCCCGGACCGTGGCCGCACCCGCCGAATTGCCGATCGGCGTCATCACAGCGCTCTTCGGAGCGCCTGTCTTCCTCTTCCTGCTGCTCGGCAGGCGAGGCGGCCTCGGAATGAGGGATGCGCCATGATTTCCGCGGAACAGATTACCGTCACCCGAGATGGTCGAAATCTGGTCGACAATATCAGCATCGAGCTGAAACCGGGCCAATTCACGGTGGTGATCGGCCCGAACGGAGCGGGCAAGTCGACGCTGATGAAGGCCATTTCGGGAGAGATGGAGCCAGATCGAGGCACAGTTACTTATCACGGCACCGATGTCCGTCTTTATAAGCCCGCCGACCTCGCGCGGAGGAGGGCGGTCCTGCCGCAGGCGATCCAGCTTGCCTTTCCCTTCACGGCTCTCGAGATCGTGCGCATGGGGGCGGTGGCTCAAGGGGCGCTGAACCCGACCGAACAGGCCCGTCAGGCGCTTTCCCGCGTCGGATTGCGCGGCTTCGAAAGCCGCCCCTATTTCTCACTTTCGGGCGGCGAGCAGCAGCGCGTGCAATTCGCTCGGGCGCTGGCGCAGGTGCCGCATCCGGTCGCGGACGGCCTGCCGCGGGCGCTCTTCCTCGACGAGCCGACCGCAAGCCTCGATATCGGCCACCAGATCGCCGTGCTGGAGATCGCCCGTGATTTCGCCAGCGCCGGCGGCGCCGTCCTTGCAATCCTGCACGACCTCAACCTGGCGGCCGAGTTCGCCGATCATCTCGTGGTGCTGAACCATGGCCGGGTGGTGGCGGAAGGCCCTTGTCTCGAAACGGTGAACGACGGGATTATCGCCAGCGTCTACGGTATCGCCGGTGCGGTGGGGCGTCTTCCGGCCGAGCACATTCCCTATGTGCTGCCGCAATCACGCGAGCGCTGATCAGGAACTCGGTTCTGGCCGCGTCACCACGAAGACCGCCGGAACGATCATCACGGCCGCAACGAGCATCGCCCGCCAGAAGGGCGGTGACGTGCCGAACCAGAAGAGCGCATAGCTTGCAGCCATAAGCGTAACCGCGGCGATCTTCGCCCTTCTGCTGATCGCACCTTCCCTGCGCCAGTTCTTCAAAGGAGGGCCGAACTTCGGATGCTCCATCAGCCAAGCTTCCAGCCGCGGCGACGAGCGCGCGAAGCAGGCGACCGCCAGCAGCAGGAAAGGCGTCGTCGGCAGCACCGGCAGGAACGCGCCCACCACGCCGAGTGCCACGAAAAGCCAGCCGAGACAGAGGTACAGAAGGCGCATCAGGTGCTTTCGTGAATGATTCAGGTAAGTCCCTGAAGCTCATGTTTTCTCATGATTTTGTAGCAAGGCATAAGTTTTTTCCAGGGGCTGTCGATGCCTCAAATCGTCATCCCCCTGTGCTTGTCACAGGGATCCAGCGGCGTCGCGTCCGCGACGGGGAAGAGTCCTTTCACACAAAAGACTTCGCGCGGCTGGATTCCTGTGACAATCCTCGGGTTTAACCCGAGGAACAGGAATGACGAAAGTAGCACCTGCACTCCGGTCAAACCAGTGAACCGGCCGCAGTCCCGATGTTGAGTTTAAGCATCCTGATGTTCGCCGCTGCGGCTGGCTTTTCCGGACATGCCCGTTATAGTGCCGCCGACTTCAACAGCCTTCAGGAGACATGATGTCGAAAAAGAAAGTGCTCGTGGTCGGCGGGGCCGGCTATATCGGTTCCCATACCTGCCTAGTGCTGGCGGAACGGGGCTATGAACCCATCGTCTTCGACAATCTCTCCAACGGTCATTCTGAATTCGTGCGCTGGGGGCCCTTCGAGCAGGGGGATATCCGCGATCGTGCGCGCCTCGACGAAGTCTTCGCCAAGCACAAGCCGGATGCGGTGCTGCATTTCGCGGCGCTGATTGAGGTCGGCGAGTCGGTCAAGAACCCCGTCGGCTTCTACGACAACAACGTCGTCGGCGCGCTCACGCTTCTGGCTGCCGTGATCGATGCCGGCGTGGAGGCCTTCGTCTTCTCTTCGACCTGCGCCACCTATGGCCTGCCCGACCGGGTGCCGATGGACGAGACGCACAAGCAGGCTCCGATCAATCCTTACGGCCGCACCAAGTGGGTGATCGAGCAGGCGCTCAAGGATTACGGCACCTATAAGGGCCTGCGCTCGGTGATGCTGCGCTATTTCAACGCCGCCGGCGCGGATTTCGAAGGCCGGATCGGCGAGTGGCATACGCCGGAAACCCATGCGATCCCGCTGGCGATCGAGGCCGCGCTCGGCCGCCGTCAGGGCTTCAAGGTGTTCGGCGACGATTACGATACCCGCGACGGCACCTGCGTGCGCGACTATATCCACGTGCTCGACCTCGCGGACGCGCATGTGCGCGCCGTCGACTACCTGCTCGATGGCGGGGAGACGGTGGAACTCAACCTCGGCACCGGAACCGGCACGACCGTCAAGGAACTGCTGGCGGCGATCTCCGAGGTATCGGGCAAGCCCTTCCCGGTGGAATATGTCGGCCGGCGGGACGGCGATTCCACCTCGCTCGTCGCCAACAACGACAAGGCGCGCGCCGTGCTCGGCTGGGAGCCGAAATACAGTCTGACGGATATCATCCGCTCCGCGTGGGACTGGCATTCGCGCAGCAATCACATCCTGGAATGATACGGAAGACAGTCATGGCGAAGATGATCCACTCGATGATCCGCGTGCTGGAGGAGGCGCGGTCAGTTGAATTCTATCGGCAGGCCTTCGGGCTCGAGGTGGCGCAGCGCGTTCCCTTCGACGGTTTCACGCTGATCTATCTTTCCAATCCGGAGACCGGCTTCGAACTGGAGCTGACGGTCAATGCGGGCCGGGGAGAACCCTATGAGCTCGGCAACGGCTATGGCCACCTTGCAGTCTCCGTCGAGGATGTCGATGCCGAATACGAGCGCTTCACCGGGCTTGGACTGCCGGTCGGAAAGCTCGTGGATATGCAGCACGGCGGTAAGCCCTTCGGGCGCTTCTTCTTCGTGACCGACCCGGACGGCTACAAGATCGAAGTGCTGCAGAGAGGCGGGCGGTTCCAGTAAGGAGATGGAGATGACGGAGGGCGTGAAGCTCGAGGAAAGCTGGAAGCGGGTGCTCGGACCGGAATTCGCAAACCCGTATATGAGCGAGCTCCGCCGTTTCCTGATTTCCGAAAAGGAGGCGGGCAAGCACGTCTTTCCGAAGGGCTCGGAATATTTCCGGGCTCTCGACCTGACGCCGCTCGACAAGGTCAAGGTGGTGATCCTCGGGCAGGATCCCTATCACGGCTACGGGCAGGCGCACGGCCTCTGTTTCAGTGTCCGGCCCGGCGTGCGCATTCCGCCGTCGCTCGTCAACATCTACAAGGAAATGCAGACCGATCTCGGCATTCCGCCCGCCAATCACGGTTTCCTCGAACACTGGGCGGAGCAGGGCGTGCTGCTGCTCAACAGCGTGCTGACCGTGGAGGAGGCGAGGGCGGCCTCGCATCAGGGGCGCGGCTGGGAACGCTTCACCGATGCCGTGATCCGCGCCGTCAACGAGGAATGCGACGGCGTCGTCTTCATGCTCTGGGGTTCCTACGCGCAGAAGAAGGCGGCCTTCGTGGATACGAAAAAGCACTTCGTGCTGCGTGCTCCGCATCCCTCGCCGCTTTCGGCCCATAACGGCTTTTTCGGCTGCCGTCATTTTTCCAAGGCGAACGAATTCCTGGCCTCGCGCGGCAAACAGCCAGTGGAGTGGCAATTGCCTGAACGCGTCTAGTTCAGTGAACGATACGGACTTCGTGATATCCATTCAGTGAACAATGCGTTCGGGGACGGTAGCCTATCCAAGTCCCACCCGATCGACCACATTTGCCCCAGAACAAAGGCTTTTAGAGCCGGAAAGGGGTTTCAAATGCTCGATCAGATCAAGGGTCTCCATCACGTCACCTCGATGGCGGCCAGCGCCAGCACCAATAACAGGTTCTTCACCGATACGCTCGGGCTTCGCCGGGTCAAGAAGACCGTCAACTTCGATGCGCCGGATGTCTACCATCTCTATTACGGAGACGAAGTCGGCACGCCGGGTTCGGTGATGACCTATTTCCCGTTCCCGCATATCGCCCGCGGCCGTCCCGGCACGGGCGAAGTGGGGACCACGCTTTTCTCCGTGCCGCAAGGCTCCTTCGGTTTCTGGACCGACCGGCTGACGAAGGCGGGCGTCGAAGGCATCAAGGCCGACAGCGCCTTCGGTGAAAACCGGCTGCATTTCGCAGGCCCGGACGGCGACGGCTTCGCGCTTGTCGAGGTCAAGGACGATGCCCGCCTGCCTTGGACCGGCAACGGCGTTTCCGAAGACCATGCGATCCGCGGCTTCCATTCCGCTTCGCTGAGGCTTCGCGACGAAGGCGCGACCGCCGAACTCCTGAAGTTCATGGGCTATGAACAGGTGGATGCGAAGGACGGGGTCACGAGGCTCGGTATTCCGGGCGGCAACGGAGCCGATGTCATCGATATCGAAACCATGCCGAACATCAACGGCGCGCGCCCCGGCGCGGGCTCCGTGCATCACATCGCCTTTGCGGTAGAGAACCGCGAAAAGCAGCTCGAAGTCCGCAAGGCATTGATGGATACCGGCTATCAGGTAACCCCCGTTATCGACCGGGATTACTTCTGGGCGATCTATTTCCGCACGCCGGGCGGCGTGCTGTTCGAGGTCGCCACCAACGAACCTGGCTTCGATCGCGACGAGGATACCGCCCATCTCGGGGAGGCGCTGAAGCTGCCGATGCAGCACGAGCACCTGAGAAGGACCCTCGAACAGCATCTCGAACCGATCGCATAAGGGTTTCGGGACAGGAGAACAGAAATGAGTCACGACAGCTATGTGCACCGGGCGAGGCCCGGTGCACCCGGATCGCCGATCCTGTTCGTCTTTCACGGCACGGGCGGCGACGAGAACCAGTTCTTCGATTTCGGCGGCCGGCTGTTGCCGAACGCCACGGTGATCTCGCCGCGCGGCGATGTTGCCGAACATGGTGCGGCCCGCTTCTTCCGGCGCAGGGCCGAGGGCGTCTACGATCTGGACGATCTCTCCCGGGCAACCGAGCGGATGAGCGACTTCGTGGCGGCCAACCGTGACCGCCACGGCTCCTCGGCCGTGCTCGGACTCGGCTTTTCGAACGGCGCGAACATTCTCGCCAATATGATGATCGAGAAACCCGGCCTCTTCCATGCGGGCGTGCTGATGCACCCGCTGATCCCGTTCGTGCCCAAGGACCGCAGCAAAGGGGAGACGGCACGTGTGCTGATTACTGCCGGTCAATACGACCCGATCTGCCCGGTGACCGAGACGCAGGCGCTCGCGGACTATTTCCAGAGCCAGGGCGACAAGGTGACGGTGGAATGGCATGCCGGCGGGCATGAAATCCGCCCCAACGAGATCGAGGCGGTAAGGACGTTCTTTGCTCCTTACAGTGGGTGAGTTCTGCTTGCGGCAGGCATGACCATGGTCGATAGTATCCAGGTCATGCCTGTTCGATCGGAGGTCTCCCATGAGCAACCACCTGAAATTCTTCATCGACGGCGCATGGGTGGAGCCTGCAATCCCCGTGGCGCTGGACGTGATCGACCCTTCGACGGAAGAGGCCTTCACGCGGATCGCTCTCGGCTCGAAGGAGGATGTGGATAAGGCGGTGGCCGCGGCGAAAGCCGCATTTCCTGTCTTTTCCGTCTGGCCGAAGGAGGAGCGGCTGAAGCTCCTGCGACGCATCCTCGCTGAATACGAGAAGCGCTACGAAGACATTGCCAAAGCGGTTTCGCAGGAAATGGGGGCGCCGCTCACCTTCGCCCGCAATTCGCAAGCCGCCGCCGGCAAGGGGCACCTCATCGCCACGATCGAAGCCTTCGAGGCTTACGAGTTCACCGAGAAGCGCGGCACGACGACCATCGTCAAGGAGCCGATCGGCGTCTGCGCCCTCATCACACCGTGGAACTGGCCGCTCAACCAGATCGTCTGCAAGGTGGCGCCGGCGATCGCCGCCGGCTGCACCATGGTTTTGAAGCCTTCCGAGATCGCGCCGATCAGCGGCATCATCTTCGCTGAGGTGATGGAGGCGGCCGGCACGCCGAAGGGCGTGTTCAATCTGGTGAACGGCACCGGTCCCGATGTCGGGCAGGTCATGGCCGGCCATCCGGATGTCGACATGGTGTCCTTCACCGGCTCGACGCGCGCCGGCATTATCGTCGCCAAGACGGCGGCCGATACCGTCAAGCGGGTGGCGCAGGAACTCGGTGGAAAGTCTCCCAACATCATCCTTCCCGATGCCGATCTCGAACAGGCGGTTTCCGAAGGGGTCACGTCCTGCTTCGGCAATTCCGGCCAGTCCTGCGATGCGCCGACGCGCATGCTGGTGCCGGCCGATCGGCATGACGAGGCGCTTGCGATCGCCAAGGCAGCCGCGGAAAAGGTGAAGACGGGAGATCCGCGCGCGAAGGATACCGATCTCGGTCCGGTCGTCAGCAAGGCCCAGTTCGACAAGATCCAGCGGCTGATCGAGGCCGGTATCGAGGAGGGCGCGACACTCGTGACCGGCGGACCGGGCAGGCCGGAAAATCTCAATCGCGGCTACTATGTGCGGCCGACGGTGTTCGCAAACGTGACCAACGACATGACCATCGCCCGCGAGGAAATCTTCGGGCCGGTGCTGTCGATCCTGCCTTACAGGGACGAGGAACAGGCGATCGAGATCGCCAACGATACACCGTACGGCCTCGCGGCTTACGTCCAGTCGGGTGATCTCGCCCATGCCCGCAAGGTCGCCGCACGGCTAAGAGCCGGCTCAGTCTACATCAACTATCCCGATTGGGACACGAAGGCGCCGTTCGGCGGCTACAAGCAATCCGGCAATGGCCGGGAATATGCCGACTGGGCCATCCACGACTTCCTGGAGATCAAGGGCATCGTCGGCTACGGCGAATGAAACTTTCAATCCTCCATCCGTTCGCAAACCTGCGGGTGTTCTGATCGCGTAAGCCGAAGCAACGGGCTTCAGGCACAGAGCCGCAGCGGGTTGCTAAAAGTCGATGGCCGAGATGATCCTTCCCGGCCGGGCACCAGCGATGCGCGGTGGGGCCGGAGGCGTGCGAAATACACGGTCCTTCTCCTCGGGAGCCACTTCGGGAAAGGCCGCATCGATTTCCGCGCGATGTTCCTCAGAGATGTGGCCCCGAGCACAGGCCCCCTGTTCATTCCACACCTTCTTCGCAAACGCTCCGCTGACGGCGGATGTAATGGCGTTTCCGGCAAGATCGTTGCGGTCCACCTTGTTTTGCACGATCAGCGCCTGGATGGCCTCGCCCAGAATTTTTGCAGAATCCTCGAAAGTTACGTCTTCAAGCCCGTCGAAACGGGGATTGCGCTCCCCGTCGAGAAGACAATGCCGTGCTTCGAACAACCAATCGTGGATCATGTAAGCCGGCGCATAGCCCCAGGGTGAAAGGCCCTTGAATATCTGCGCACCTCTTGGGACGGAGCCGCCATCGGTATACATGATGCCCGGCTTGATAACCGTTGCGGGCTGATTGCCGTTCGGGCGGGTGAAGGTCAGCGGTGCGCCCGGTCGAGGAACGAAGACGAATTTGCCGTCTCCACTCGGGCCGCCTTCGCCCACCCACATGACCACAAGACTGCCGCTGAACCTGCCTGGCGGCTGATCCCGATAATAAATCGAGCCGCAGCCCGCCAGCGCCAACACGGATGCGATGATGCCCTTCAGGCGAGCCCTCATTGCCTTTCCCCCCAAATCCGGTCGGAATTTAGGGGAAGGAGGACGGAATTCAATCGTCGCGTGTTTCCACGTTCCAGCCTCAGTAACCGCAGTTCCTCAACTGCGCCTCGTATTTCGATGCCATGGCGGCGGAGCGCTGGGCCGCCTTCCTGACGCCGGAGCCGAATTGGCCCTTCGAATAGCCGGCGTGGCCGGAATAATAGGCGAGATAGAGCCTGTAGCCGTCGTTGAGCGGAATGCCGTTCCGCATGTGACTGCGGTTATGATACCAGCCGACGAAGTGGATTGCGTCGGTGAAATCGGTACGGCTGGCGCTCCAGCGGCCGGTGGCGCGCTTGTATTCGAGCCAGGTTCCGTCGAGCGCCTGCGCATAACCATAGGCGGAGGAGGGGCGCTTCCACGGAATGAAGCCGAGCAGCTTGGTGCGCGGCGGTCGGGCGTTGGAGCGGAAACCGGATTCCGTATAGATCGTCGCCATCAGGATGGGTACGGGTACGCCGAATTCGCGCTCGGCTGCCCTGGCATCGCGTGCCCAGTTGTTGAAAAGCCCGTCCCGTTGCTCGAAGATCGCACAGGCATTCGTGATCCGGTTGGGAGCGGAAGCACAGGCGGAAAGCAGCAGCAGGAGAGCGATGGAGAACGCAATACGCATCGCCTAGTCTCTCTCGGTTTCGAGAGATTAATGACCCGTAAAATTTAAGGAAAAGTTTAGGAATCGGGATGTCGCGCCGACAGCGCCCCCGGTGGCGTCCCCCAGGCGGCGTCTCATTGTGGGAAAAAGCGCGATTTCATTAAAATTGCAGTTATCGGCTTAAGCGCGCCGAAAACCTGCCATCCTAGGCTGGCTTCATCGAGAAAAAGAGACGGCGGGCTGGCCGTCCGACGAAACAGGGTTCAGGCAATGGTCAAGAAGCTCATCATTTCCGCGATCGTTCTGACGGTTCTCATCGCCGGCAAGGAAGCCGATGCGGCCGGACCGACCGGCCTCGTCCGCGATTTCGCAGCCTCGCCCTCGGTGCAATTCGAGGGCGCCGAAGGCGATCTCGGCACGATGGACGCGCTGGACGGCTATTTCGATCTGTTTGCCGAAGGCGCCGAGATGCCGGCCTGATCGCCTGCGGAGGCCGGTTTTCCAATTTCGGCGATCGCGATGCCGCCAAGCGCCAGTGCGAGCGCGAGGATGTGGAAAAGCTGCAGGTCCTCGCCGAGGATGGCGACGGACAGCAGCGTGCCGAAGACGGGCACAAGGTTGATGAAGAGGCCGGCGCGGTTGGCGCCGATGGTTTCCACGCCCCTGATGTAGAAGATCTGCGCGATGAGTGAGGCGAAGATCGCCGTATAGAGGCCGATGACCCAGCCTTCGGTATCCGGCCATACGAGGGCGTCGCGGGAATATTCCCATGCCACCAGCGGCGCGGTGGCCAGCATCGCGAACAGTGCCGGGAAGGCCATCAGCGTGCGCCAGTCGACGCGCGGCTTCCAGCGCAGCGCGATCGTATAGAGGGCATAGACCACGACGGCGATGATCATGATAGCGTCGCCGAAATTGACCCCGAGATGGATGAGGCTTCCAAGATCGCCATGGGCGGCGGTCAGCGCAACGCCCGCCAGCGTCAGCGAAAAGCCGGCGATCTGCGCGAACGATACCCGCGTCCTGAACAGGAGGAAATTGAGGACGAAGATCAGCATCGGAATGCCGGCCTGCTCGATCGTCACGTTGATCGCCGTCGTGTAGTTGACGGCGGTATAAAGCGCGGCATTGAAAATGGTGTAGCCGATGATGCCGTAGAAGATGAAGATCGGCAGGTTTTTCTTCACGACAGGCCAGTCCCTGACGAGCTGCGGAACCGAGATCGCGAAGATGATGGCGGTTGCGAAGAACCAGCGCCAGAAGGTGAGCATCATCGGGCTCACATGGCCGATCGCGAGCTTACCCGCCACCGCGTTGCCGCCCCAGCAGAGCGCTGCCGTGGCGAGATAGAAATAGGCCATTTTGCGCAAGACATTCTCCTTCGCCGGCGCAAAGGCGCATCAAACCTTCGGCGACAGGCGCAATAACGCGCCGTTCGGTGATTTGTCACGCAAAAACCATGGCATGGCCACAAACAGGTCGCTTTCCTTCCGCCAAGGCATTATAGATGCGGCCGTTTGCAGCGCGTTTGCCGTGTGCGACAGGCAAAACGCTGTGGGAATTCGGATCGGCGCATATCCCTTCCATGGATCATTTCGATCTATGGGGCTATGCGCGTATGGACGTTTGGGCTTTGCCCGGAAAACAGGAAGCGAAAAATGACGAATGTCGTAGTGATCGGTTCGCAGTGGGGCGACGAAGGCAAAGGCAAGATTGTCGACTGGCTTTCGGAACGCGCCGATATCGTCGTGCGCTTCCAGGGCGGGCACAATGCTGGCCATACGCTGGTGATCGACGGCACGAGCTATAAGCTTTCCCTGCTGCCCTCCGGCGTCGTGCGCCCCGGCAAGCTGGCGGTTATCGGCAACGGCGTGGTGGTCGATCCGCATGCGCTGGTCGCCGAGATCGACAAGCTCGGAGCACAAGGGGTGAATATCACCCCGGACAACCTGCGCATCGCCGACAACGCGACGCTGATTCTCTCTCTGCACCGCGAACTGGACGGCATGCGCGAGGATGCGGCCTCCAACAGCGGCACCAAGATCGGCACCACCCGCCGCGGCATCGGCCCGGCCTATGAGGACAAGGTGGGCCGCCGCGCCATCCGCGTCATGGACCTTGCCGATCCGGAAGCGCTTTCGGCCAAGGTCGATCGCATCCTCACCCATCACAACGCGCTGCGTCGCGGCTTCGGCGTTCCGGAAGTTTCGCATGAGACCATCATGCAGGAGCTCATGTCGGTTGCCGAGCGGGTCCTGCCTTACCGCGAGACCGTCTGGGAGCTTCTGGACAAGGAGCGCCGCAAGGGTTCGCGCATCCTGTTCGAAGGCGCCCAGGGTTCGCTCCTCGATATCGATCACGGCACCTATCCCTTCGTCACCTCGTCCAACACGGTCGCCGGCCAGGCGGCCGCCGGTTCCGGCATGGGGCCCGGCGCGCTCGGCTACATCCTGGGGATCACCAAGGCCTATACGACCCGCGTCGGCGAGGGGCCGTTCCCGACTGAACTCAACGACGAGATCGGCCAGTTCCTCGGCGAGAAGGGCCATGAGTTCGGCACGGTAACGGGCCGCAAGCGCCGCTGCGGCTGGTTCGACGCAGCACTGGTACGTCAGTCGGTGGCGACCAATGGAATCACCGGCATCGCGCTGACCAAGCTCGATGTGCTCGATGGCCTCGACGAGCTGAAAATCTGCGTCGGCTACATGCTCGATGGCGAGCGGATCGATCACCTGCCGGCAAGCCAGGGCGCGCAGGCACGCGTCGAGCCGGTCTACATCACGCTCGAAGGCTGGAAGGAATCGACTGTGGGCGCCCGCAAATGGGCGGACCTGCCGGCTCAGGCGATCAAATACGTCCGCCAGGTGGAGGAATTGATCGGTGCGCCCGTCGCGCTACTTTCGACCAGTCCGGAGCGCGAGGACACCATACTTGTGACTGATCCGTTTGAAGACTAATGTCTCAAAATGGTTACCTTTCATCCGGCGTTAAGCCGATGAACGTGAGAAAGTGCTGATGGCTGATTTTGTAGCGGTTATCCGCCGCGCCGTGGACGGTCTGGCGAACAATACGCCCGAAATGCGGACGAAGGTCTACGACAAGGCTCGTAGCGCGGTCCAGCGGCAGCTAGAGAACATGAAGCCGCGTCCCTCGGACGACATGCTGCGCCGGCAGATGGAAAAGCTGGAAGCGGCGATCGTCGAGGTGGAAGGCGAGCACGCCGAGGCCCTGCCGCCGATCGAAGAACAGGCGCTTGCCGAGGAGCCGGTTGCCTATCCGGCGGAGACCGATGCGGCCCTTCCCGAGGAACCGGCTGCCCAGGAGGAGCCGGATACCTACGAGGAGCCGGCCGAGCGCGACGTGCATGAGGCGGGGCAGGAAACCGCTGCGGCCGAAGAGCCTGTTGCGGAGGAAGCCGAGGCGCATGAGCCGGAGCCGCAGGCCGAAAGCGAAGCCTATGCGGAAACCACTCCCGCCTATCCGGAAGAGCCCGCCTATCCGGAAGAGGAAGCGGAACAGGTAACTGCCGCGTCTGACGAGCAGGGGCCTTCGGGCGAGGAGCCTCAACGCTACGGCGACTGGCGCGACGAAATACCGGACGAGGATACGGTTTCGCCGCATGAGCCGGCCTACGAGACGATCCCGCGCCTGGAGGATACATCGGACAGGCTTGCCGAGGAGCCGGCGCCGGCATCCGAATATGCCGCCGATGGTTACCATCCGGCGCATGAGGAAGAGCCGGTAGCAGCCGGCCAGCCGCAGGAGCCCGCCTGGGAGCATGAACCGGCAGCCGCCGCGCAGCGTCCGGAAGAGGATTGGGGCTGGAACGACCCGGCCGAAACGCGGCACGCTGCGGAAGCCGAATCGGCATGGAACGACGTCCCGGACCTTTCGTTGCCGGCTCGCAAGGGGGCAGAGGCCGACGCCCATGCCGCCGCATCGGAGCCGGTCGACGCCCGTTTCGTTCAGGAGAACAATGTCGCGGCCGATTCGGTACGCATGCCTTCCGTCTCCGATCTTCCCGAGTTCGGGGCAAAGCCCTCGCATGCTGTGTCCGATGCCGATAATCGGCAGGCGGACGGCGCCCGCAAGGAGGAAAACGACCCTTGGGCCGACCTGGAGGAGCTGATCGGCTACAACAAGGACGCTCCCTTCACGGGTACGGCGCGCGATCCGCTCGCGGCTGAAAGCGCGAAGGACGATGCGCCCGCCGCCAAGGCCTATCGCGTCACCCCTGAAAAGAAGCGCGGCTACACCGGTGTGGTGCTCGGCCTGCTGGGCCTCGTCGTCGTTCTCGGCGGCGGTTACGGCCTCTGGCTCAACCGCGAGGCTTTGACCGAGATGGTCAGCGCCTTCGTGGAGCCCGGCCCACCCGGAACGGAAACGCCATCCGCCGAGACGGCGCCCGCCACGCCGCAGACGCCGCCGCCCGCGCAGCCGTCGAACGGCAATGGAAACGGCGCCGCGGCGCCGCCACCCGAC
>NZ_JBHFJG010000011.1:77517-93330 GCF_057559155.1 Rhizobium moroccans
GGGGCCCCGACACCGGACGACGGATCGGTCGCTGGCAGCAAGTTCACGCAGCGTCTGCTGCCGGACGGTTCGGAAGTGGATGAAGGACCAGGCGGCGCGCCTGCAAGCGGTGCCGAAGGCCAGTCCGTCGCTTCGCTGAATTCACCGCCGGCGCCTGCCGCTTCCGATACACCCGCTCAGGGAACGACGCCTGCTGCCACGAGCGAGCAAGGCGCCGAAGCCGCTGGCGATCAGCCCGCTCCGACCGCCAATCCGTCGGATGCGCCGGCGCTGGCGGGCGAGAAGATGTTCCTCTACGAGGAGCGTCTCGGCCAGACGGCTCCGACCGCGATCGAGGGAGCGGTTTCCTGGTCCCTCCAGCGCGAACCGGGCGAGAACGGCGCGCAGGAGCCGGTGGTGCAGGGGCGCATCGCCGTACCCGGCCGTGGGCTGACCGCGCTTCTCACCGTCAAGCGCAATGCCGACCCGTCGCTGCCGGCAAGCCATCTGATCGAAATCGTCTTCTCGGTTCCGCCGGATTTCGAGGGCGGGGCGATCGACAGCGTACAGCGCATCGCGATGAAGCAGACCGAGCAGGATCGGGGCAACGCGCTGATCGCCGTTCCGGCGAAGATCACCGACGATTTCCACATGATCGCGCTCAACGATTTCCCGGATGCGCGGGCCACCAATCTCGAGCTGCTGCGCAGCCGCGACTGGATGGACATCCCGCTGGCTTACCGGAATGGCCGCCGCGCCTTGCTTACCCTGCAGAAGGGGCCGGCAGGCGTGCAGGCGTTCAACGAGGCGATCCGCGAATGGGCCGCGCTCGGGAACTCCGCCAGCAGCCAGTGATGCGAGCTTAATTCCACTGCGGCGCGTTGAAGGTCAACGTGCCGCAGTGACAAGCGGCGGCTTGCCGGGGCATGTGAAGCCATGCGCGACATCAGGCGGATCATCGGCGATGCAATGAGCGGCGGGGTTCTCGCCGCGCTGATCGTCGTCATGCTCACGATGCAGGGCGCGATCGGCGCCTATGCGCAGGCCTCGATGGCATCGGCTGAAACCGATCCGGTGCTCGTCATCTGCGCCACGCACGGCACGGAGACGCTGCCGCAAAAGCATTCTCCCGATGCTTCATGGCCGGATTGCTGCTCCGCGGCGTGTCAGATCGCATGCACGATCGGGCATGGCTTTCCGCCGGAAAGCTTCGTCCTCAATAATTACCGGCCGCATGCGGCACACCATTCCTTCGAGACAGTTTTTGCCGACCTCGCTCCGCGCGCCCTCGGGCTGACGGGGGAGGCGCGCGCTCCTCCGCCATTCTCCATCTGACGTTCGACCGCTCGATCCGGCGTGAAGCGCACGCCGCCCCATACGTCCCTGGAGAAAACCATGTTCAGCCTTCCGCAGGCGCGGCTCGTTTCGCTGCGCGTCGCCTTGACCGTTTCACCTCCTTGTCCGGTTTTCGGGCAAGCCATTCCGGGAGGAGGGCGGCATGGCTATTGATGCGAGCCCGCGTTCCGAAGCCCGCGATCAGGAGGGAGCGATGAAGCTCTTCATCCTGAGGCTGCATTTCTATGTCGGACTTTTCGTCGGCCCCTTCATTCTCGGCGCAGCACTTTCCGGCGTGCTCTATGTCGTGACGCCGCAGATCGAAACCTGGCTCTATCGCGACCAGCTTTACGCAGCGACGGCAGGCAGCCCTCAGCCGCTTGCCGCGCAGGCTGAGGCGGCGCGCGCGTTCATAGGCGAGGGGCCGAGGCTTTTCGCGATCCGCCCGGCGCCGCAAGAGGGCATGACAACGCAGGTGATGTTCAGCGAGCCCGGTCTCGGCGAATCCGAAAGCCGGGCGATCTTTGTCGATCCGGCCTCCTTGAAGATCCAGGGAGACCTGGTGGTCTACGGCACCAGCGGTGTTCTGCCGTTCCGCACGACGCTCGACTATCTCCACCGCAACCTGCTTCTCGGCGAACCCGGCCGTTATTACAGCGAGCTTGCCGCCTCCTGGCTGTGGCTGGCCGTGCTCGGTGGCGTTTTCCTCTGGTTCTGGCGGCGCAAGGCCGTCCGGCCCGCAGCAGAAAAGGCGCGCAAAGCCTTCGCCATGCGCCGTCTCCACAGCCTGATCGGCCTCTGGATCGCGGTGGGGCTTCTGTTCCTTTCGGCGACGGGACTGACCTGGTCCCGCTGGGCGGGAGACCGCATCGACCAGTTCCGGTCCGAGGTCGGCTGGGTCACGCCCTCGGTCTCGCTGGCGCTCGGCGGTACTTCCCCCGCGGCCCCGCAGGGAGACCATGCCCATCACGGCGGCGGGGAAGGGCATGGTCATATGGCCATGCAGGAGGCGGCAGTCGATCCGGTGGCGCAGCTCGATCGGATTCTGGCCGTCTCGCGGGAGGCCGGCATCGATTCCGGCATGCTCGAACTTCGCCCGCCGCGAGCCGACGGTCAGGCCTGGCTGGTGCGCGAATATGATCGGCAATGGCCGACCCAGGTGGATACGATAGCCATCGATCCGCAAACTCTTCAGGTGACCAGCCGGGCGGATTTCGAGACCTTTCCGATCGTGGCGAAACTGATCCGCTGGGGGATCGATGCCCATATGGGCATACTCTTCGGCGTGGCGAACCAGATCGTCATGGCAGCGCTCGGCACCGCGCTGATCGTGATGATCGTCTACGGCTACCGGATCTGGTGGACGAGGAGACCGGCTCCCGGCGCCGTGCCGCGCACACTTATCCGCGCGTGGTGCTATCTTTCCCTGCCGGCGAAGGTCGGCGTGATCCTCGTGGCCGTCGCGCTCGGTTGGGCGCTGCCGGTTATGGGCGCAAGCCTGATGGCGTTTCTGGCCGTGGATATCGTCCGATGGAGGCTCTCGAGCCGAAAGGGCGCGAGTGGCGGCGTCAAGGCTCCGGCAGAGTAATTGCCGGGTCTTTTGCGCGCAAAGAAAAAAGGGCTGCCTCGGCAGCCCTTTTTCACGTTCAGTTTTGGATGGGCTCAGGCGTCGACGACGCGCAGAGCCTGCGCTTGGGCGAGCGCTTCCTTGCGGACGGCTTCCTGCACCTTTTCGAAGGCGCGGACCTCGATCTGGCGCACGCGCTCGCGGCTGATGTCAAACTCGGACGAAAGCTCTTCCAGCGTCACCGGATCGTCGGCAAGGCGGCGAGCCTCGAAGATGCGGCGCTCGCGCTCGTTCAGCACGCTCATCGCCTTGGAGAGCATGCGGCGGCGAGTGTCGAGCTCGTCCTGCTCGATCAGCACTTCTTCCTGGCTGTCCTGTTCGTCCACCAGCCAATCCTGCCACTGGCCGGCTTCACCTTCGGCGGCGCGGATCGGCGCGTTCAGCGAGGCATCGCCGGAAAGGCGGCGGTTCATGGAAACCACTTCCTCTTCGGAGACGTTCAGCTTCGTGGCGATCTCCTTGACGTGCTCCGGCTTCAGATCGCCGTCATCGATCGCCTGGATGCGGCCCTTCAGCCGGCGCAGGTTGAAGAACAGGCGCTTCTGGTTGGCGGTCGTGCCCATCTTCACGAGCGACCAGGACCGCAAGATATATTCCTGGATGGAAGCCTTGATCCACCACATGGCATAGGTAGCCAGGCGGAAGCCACGCTCCGGATCGAACTTCTTGACGGCCTGCATGAGACCGACATTTCCTTCCGAGACGACTTCACCGATCGGCAGACCGTAGCCGCGATAGCCCATGGCGATCTTCGCCACGAGACGCAGGTGGCTGGTCACGAGCTTGTGGGCCGCGTCGCGATCACCATGTTCGGCATAGCGTTTCGCGAGCATGTATTCCTGCTGCGGTTCCAGCATCGGGAACTTGCGGATTTCGTCGAGATATCGATTGAGACCGGCTTCGCCGGCGGTAATGGACGGCAATGTATTGCGGGCCATAGAGCACCCCCTTGTGATCGTATTTTCCGGCTCCCTCTTGGATTTAGCCCAACGGCCGAAGGCAAGCCGCGGATGCGGGTCATTTCCGACCCCGCACCAACCCAGCTAACAAATAAGTAGGGCAAAACGGTGATTCAAGTGTTCACAGAAGCGTTATACCATTACAGTTTGGTAATGTAGGCTCATGGAATTTTGCGCTCCAGAGCGTGGGAGGCGCCACGCCGGTAACGGCTGTATCCGCCATATGTTTCACTTCTGGAAAGACCAATATCCTTCAACTGATCCTCCGTCAATTCCAGGAGCGCCAGCCGGGTGCGGCGTCGGCGAAGCCTGCGCGCGAGGAAGGCGAAAAGATGGAGCAGCAAGCCGAGCCGGCGATGCGGTTCGGGAGCGCTTGTGAATGCCTCCGCCTCTTCAGCTCGCGGAGCTGGAGGGAGCGGAAGTTCAAGAATGAGGTCGTGCTTTTCCGACCCCCGGTCCAGGACCGTTGGCGCTTCGTTTTTCATCGTGGTTCTCCGGAAAAGATGCCGGCTTTGCGGAAGCCGACATCATCGGGTGCTTAGGGGCCTTGGTGAGGAGGCTCGTTACTTTCGAGATGCTAGGGCAGTGCGGGTCGCGGCTTCGGCTTCTCTCAGCGCCTCGGCGCATTCCTCGCAGCAGACTTCGACCGTCTTGCCGCCGATCTTCACGGCAATCCGCGTCTCGTCGAGTTCGCAGTCGCAGGCGGCACAGGTGTTCGCTTTCATGGGTCTCATCTCCCGAATGAATGATTGCAGGAGAAGGAAAGCACTTTTGGGATAGGCGGCGCTGTCAGATTCTTTAGCGATTTTATCGCAGGCCGGCGAAGCGCTGGAACTCCGCCGGCGTGCGGCCATAGGCCTGACGGAAGGCGGCGGAGAAGTGGCTGTGGCTGGAAAAGCCGAGATCGAGCCCGAGCCGGGTCAGGTCGTCATAGCTGCCGAGCAGATCGAGCGCGCGGGCGAGCCGCAGCCGGAGCTGATAGCGATAGAGCGGCGTGCCCTCCACCTGCTGGAAAGCCTGGGTGAGATAGACGGGCGAAACGCCGGTCTCCCCGGCGATCTCGGCCAGCGTCCAGCGCCGCGCCAGATCGGAGGCGAGGGCAAGTTTAGCCCGGTCCACCAGCTTCTGGCGGCCGATGCTGGAGGCGGCGGCATGCGCCGTGCGCTCCCCGACCGCCCGGCGGATCAGGGTCA
The DNA here is from genome assembly GCF_057559155.1 of Rhizobium moroccans. Lineage (NCBI taxonomy): Bacteria > Pseudomonadati > Pseudomonadota > Alphaproteobacteria > Hyphomicrobiales > Rhizobiaceae > Rhizobium > Rhizobium moroccans. The sequence goes on from NZ_JBHFJG010000011.1 coordinate 82,611, forward strand.
TGGCAAGGGTTTCGCCTTCGAGTGTCTCGGCGCTGCCGCGGCTCAGGCTATGGCGCAGCAGCGCGACCAGCGCCTGGGCGCGGGCATCGATCCTCAAACGCTGCTTGTTAAAGACGAAGTACGAGCCCTTGGGATTGCGGTGCGTTTGCGGAACGAGCTCTTCCAGCATTTCTTCCGGCACATCCACGCTGAGGCAGGCATCGCCGCCTTCGACCGGATGGCTGATGCGGTAACCCTCGTCACGGTTGAAGAACAGCGCCTGGTTCGCCTCGGCAACCGCGTCGTCGCGGCCGACATGGCGCAGGAAGACGCCGCGATAGGGAAAGACGAGGCTTGTGGCATGCGCGCATTCCTCGTCGCTTCTATGCCGGCATTCGCCGCTGCATACCACATCGCGGACGCTGACCAGTTCCGTACAGAGAAGTTTCGTGACCGTAAACTGGCTCATGGAATGTTCCGGGAGGTTGGGCAGGTGCTTTATACGCCTGCTCAAGCCCACCTGCCACCCGTTTATGTCCGGAAGGCTTCCACCAGCTCCAGCATGTCGTTCGGCATGGGGGCCTCGAACTCCATCACTTCGCCGGTGCGGGGATGTTCGAAGGCGAGCAGGAAGGCATGCAGCGCCTGACGCGGAAATCGGCCGACTACGCTCTTTGCCGGTTCGGGCAGAAGGTTGGCCTTGGTGCGGAAGCCGGCGCTGTAATCGGGATCGCCGACGAGGGGATGGCCGATATGGGCCATGTGGACCCTGATCTGGTGGGTCCTTCCGGTTTCCAGCCGGCACTCCACCAGCGAGGCGAGCGCGGTCGCATCCGGCTTCTCATGGAAGCGTTCGACGACCTCGTAATGCGTCACCGCCTCGCGGGCGTCCTCGCTGTCCTCGCGTTTGACCGCCCGCTTGGTGCGGTCGCCCGTCGCCCGGCCGAGCGGAGCGTCGATCGTACCGTGGAGCTGTCCCGGACGGCCCCATACGATCGCCTGATAGGCCCGCTCCAGCGAACCCGTGCGGCCGTGGTCGGCGAACTGGTCGGCAAGGTGGCGATGGGCGATGTCGTTCTTGGCGACGACCATGACGCCGCTCGTATCCTTGTCGAGACGGTGGACGATGCCCGGCCGCCTCACGCCGCCGATGCCGGAAAGGCTTGCCCCGCAATGATGGATCAGGGCATTCACGAGCGTACCGGTCCAATTGCCGGCTCCGGGATGGACGACCAAACCGGCGGGTTTGGCGATGACGATCAGGTCGTCATCCTCGTGGAGCACCTCGAGCGGTATGTCCTCGCCCTTCGGTTTCGGGTCTTCCGGCTCGGGAAGCGCGATCTCGACCGTGTCGCCGGGGGCGATCTTCTTCTTCGGCTCGATGCAGGCCTTCCCGTTCAGGTAGACCGCTCCCTGCTCGATCAGCGCCTTTATCCGGCTGCGAGAAAACTCCCCCTCCAGCACGCCGGTCAGCCAGGCGTCGAGGCGGCCTTCGGCTTCGTCTGCTGCTTTCAGGACTTTCCTTGGCGGCTCGCCTTGTTTAAAGGGGTCGTTCATTCATTTACCCGATGCAGTTCCGGCACAAGGACCCCCCATGTCACAACCCGATATCGAGGAACAGGAAGAGCCGCTTGATCCGGCAATGGAGAGAATCCGCCGGAAAATGGTGCTTCTGCAACTGGTTTCGGGCGGCATCATGTTTGTCTGCTTTATGGCCGTCCTCGCTGCCGTTGTCTACAAGGTGTCGCAGACCTCGGAAGAGGCTCCGGTTGCCGCCAGCGGCGGCTTTGCTGTCCCGGCCGATCAGCCGCTTGCCGCGACAGCCGCGCTTCCGGCCGGCTTCGCGGTGGAGTCGACGTCGCTTTCCGGCAGCCAGATCCTCTTCTACGGATCGCTCGGGAGCGAGCGCAAGGCTTTCGTCTTCGACCTCTCGGTCGGCCGCATCGTCGCCGATGTGACGGTCGGCGCGGCTCCGTGACACGGGGACGGCGGACATCGCCACCGATCCGGATCGATGATCCGGACGATCCGCGCATCGCGGAGTTCCGGCATATCCGCGAACGCGACCTGACCGGACGGGAAGGGCGCTTCATCGCCGAGGGCACCGTGGTGCTGCGGATGCTCGCCGCCGCCCATGGGGCGAGACGAGGCTTCAGCGCCGAAAAGATACTGCTCCTCGAGAACCGGGTGCAGGGCGTCGAGGAGCTACTAGTGGAGTTTCCGGAAGACGTGCCGGTCTTCGTGGCCTCCGCCGCCGTTCTCGATGCGATCGCGGGCTTTCACCTGCATCGCGGCGTGCTGGCGCTCGGGCGGCGCGGAGAGGACAGGACCGCGCGGGAACTGATCCTCGATCTTCCGCAGAAGGCGCTCGTCGTCGCGGCCTTCGGCATCTCCAACCATGACAATGTCGGGTCGATCTTCCGCAACGCCGCCGCTTTCGGCGCGGATGCGGTGCTGCTCGACGCCACCTCATGCGATCCGCTCTATCGCAAGGCGCTGCGGGTCTCGGTGGGCTCGGTGCTTTCGGTGCCCTATGCGCGCGGCGGATCGGCGATCGATATCATCGGCGCGCTGATGGAGCGGGAATTTTCCGTCTGGGGGCTTTCGCCGGCAGGCGAGGCGGAGATCCGGTCGATTGCCGCGGCCGATCGCATGGCGCTGATAACGGGTACCGAGGGAGAAGGACTGCCACCCGAAATCCTCTCCAGGGTACGGACCGCCCGGATTGCACAGGCGCCCGGGCTCGACAGCCTCAACGCAGCGACGGCGACCGGGATCGCGCTCTACGAGATCGCAATGGCGCAGAGCCGGCTTTAGCGGACTGCCCCGAAACCGCTGGGCATCAGTTGCCGTGCAGGCTTTCGAGCTTTTCCTTCGCTCTGGCCGCGAGGCTCCGGCGGTCCTTCTTGCCGGAGCCAGACTTGCCGGAAAGAATGGGGTGGATCGGCGAAGCGGAGCCTTCGACATCGGCGGTCAGCGCAACCATGTCGGCGGCGATCGAGGCGATCTCCTCCCGCAGCGCTTCGTCGTTGCCGCCGGAGGCTGCATTCAGCAATCGTTCGGACACGGCCGTGGCATGGTTGCGGACATCTTCCGCAAGCGCTGCGGTTGCCGGATCGAGTTCGCCGTCCTGCAGCCTTGCGATCAAGGGTTGGAAGGAGGTTTCCATTGTCCGGTCCTCGCTGGTCTTGCGCTTCGGAGCAGGCGTCTTTCCCGGCTTCAGCGGAGCGTCGCGCAATGCACGGTTTGCCTCGCGTGCTTCGGCATTGGCCGCCTTCACCTTTTCGCGAAGGCGGATGATTTCCTGGGAACGACGCTCCAGAGCATTTTCCTTGTCGGTGCGTTCGGAAATCTCGCGGGCGAGCTTGTCGTCCAGTCGCATCGACCGGCTTTCCTCCTGAGCGAGCCGCGTTTCGGCATCCTTGGCCCGGTTGGTCTGGAGCTTCACGTCGTTTCGCAGCGTGTCGCGCTCCTCGCGCAGCGCGTTTATCCGGAACTTGAGGTTTTCAACCTCGGTATCACGGGTGGAAAGATCGATCTTCAGATTGTCGGCATCGGCCGCAAGCTTCGCCACCCGCTTGTGAAGCGTTTCGATCTCCAGTTCCTTGCCGATGCCTGCCTCCTCCGCTCCGTCCATTGCCGCCTTCAACTGCTGAATATGGCTCTCTTCGTGGCGCAGCTTCGATCGGGCCTCGGCGGCTTCGACGTCCAGATCGTTGATCTGCATGTGCAGGTCGTGGTTCTCGCCGTGCAGGCGCTTGGCCTCCTCGGCGAGCGCGTCGTAGCGAAGTTGCAGGGCGGTCAGCCTGTCGCGCTCCTGCGTCAGCTCCTGCTTCGTGCGGGCATTCTCGGCGGCATAGACGGCTCGCGCCATGTCGCGCTGGGCGCGCACTTCCTGCGGGCTGATCGGCAGCGTCGCCTTCAGCCGGTTCTCGGTATAGCGGACGATGCGGCCATGGATGGCCGGCGCGATCAGCATCGCCAGAAGCGTTGCGCTCAGGAAACCCAGGCCGAACAGGAGAGCGAATTCGATCACGTCAGAGCCAAGCTGAAACCGTATAGGAGGTCTTTGCCTCCGTTAAAACATGGGGCGCGTCGCCCGGCAAGCATCGCTTGCAGGGGGACAGGAATAATCGCCAGGCTCAGAAAGGGTTCCAAGTCGGAGAGCGGGTCAGCTTCAGATATCCGACATTGACGCCGAGGCGGGCGCCGAGGCCGGTGCGGATCGGCACCAGCAGGACATTGTTGTTGCGCAGCACCGTCATGCCGACGCCGGCGACCACGAAGGCGGAGCCGGAAACGCCGCCGAACCGGGCGTAGAGGCTGTCGACCGAAGGCAGGTCATAGACGAGCATCATGGCGCGGGTGCCCTGTCCGCCGTAATCGATGCCGAGCGACGGGCCCTGCCAGAAGACCGGATGCTGGCCGGCATTCTTGGTATAGAGTTCGCCTTCGCCATAGGTGAGCCCGGCGATGAAGGCGCCCGAGCCTTCCTGCCCGAGGATATAACCGTTCGGGAGGCCGTATTTCTGAAAGGCATTCTCGACGACCTTCGCAAGCCCGCCGCTGGTGGAGCCGAAGAAGCCGTGGCCGGCGTCAACGATCTCCTGCGCCGAGTACTGGCTATCGTTCTGTGCCTGCGCTCGGGCCGGCTGGACCGTGAGCCATGCCGCCGCCGTTACGGCAACGAGAGTGGTCAGGAGGCGGGTGAGGGCGGAGATTTGAAGCAAGCGCATCGTCGGATCCGTCGATTGTGTCGTACAGGCGCCGATCATCGGCATACCCATTTTGCTTGGTTGGCCTTAATAATCGGTTTACCAAATATGGTGTCATTGTGGCTCATATCACGGCACCATCTCCACGCAACCTTGACATGGCCAGATGGCACAGCGAACCCCAGACAGGAGAAAAACATGCCGAAGAATCCAAATCTCACCCTCAGCGGGCCGGATCTTGCGGCTCTCCTGTGCAGCCGGGTGTGTCATGACGTGATTTCGCCGGTCGGCGCGATCAACAACGGCCTGGAACTGCTCGACGAGGGCGCCGCCGACGGCGATGCGCTGGACCTCATCCGCACTTCCGCCAACAACGCCTCCGTCCGTCTCAAATTCGCACGGCTCGCCTTCGGGGCCTCCGGATCGGTCGGCGCCTCGATCGATACGGGCGAGGCGGAAAAAGCCGCCAAGGATTTCGCCAGCGCCGAAAGGAAGACCGAGGTCAGCTGGAGCGGTCCGCGCGCGATCATCGCCAAGAACCGTGTCAAGCTGCTGCTCAACCTCTTCCTCGTCGCCTATGCCGGCATCCCGCGTGGCGGCTCGGTGGAGGTGGTGCTCGAAAACCCGGAATATGACGCCAGGTTCACGATTACCGTGAAGGGGCGGATGATGCGGGTGCCGTCGAAATTCACCGAAATCCTCTCCGGGACCCTGGAGGAGGCGATCGACGCCCACTCGATCCAGCCTTACTATACCGTACTCCTGGCGGAAGAATGCGGCATGGATCTCAAGCATGTCGTGACCGACGAAAAGATCGTCTTCATCGCCGAAGCGGCGGTCGCGTGAAAACGCCGATTCGCGATTGCCGCGTAACGATTCGTTAGCTGCAACCCGTTAATGATTGAGGGCTCGCTTCCATTTGCCGGAGGCGGGTCGTCAGGGGGATCGCGATGCAGCGTTTGATGATTGCCGACAGCTCAGACATCGTTCGCAAGGTCGGCAAGCGCATCCTTTCGGAACTCGGGTTTCTCGTCGCCGAAGCGGGCAGCGCGCGTGAAGCTATCCTCGGCTGCCAGACCGAACTTCCCGCCTTCCTCATCGTCGATTCGGCGCTCGAAGAGGCTGTCGATCTCATTGCCGCCATTCGCGCCATGCCGAACGGCAAGAATGTCCGCATCTTCTATTGCGTCATCGAAGCGGACTTGAAGAAGATGATGATCGGGAAACGCGCCGGGGCGGACGATTTTCTGCTGAAGCCCTTCGACCGCAAGATCCTGACTTCGGTCTTTTCCGGCCTTTCGGCGGCCGCTTGATCCAAAGATTTTCAGCCATTTCTGACTGCCAGCGCCGCGGTTTCAGGACTTCCTCGCGGAATGGCGCGGGCATCCATAAAGCAAAACGCCTGCGCGAAGGGTTTTCGCACAGGCGCTTCGAAAAGGGGAAGGCGCAGTTTTCAGGCTGTTTCGGCGTATTCGGCGCCATCCGGCTCGCGCAGCACATAGCCGCGACCCCAGACGGTTTCGATGTAGTTCGCGCCGCCGGCCGCATTGGCGAGTTTCTTGCGCAGCTTGCAGATGAAGACGTCGATGATCTTCAGTTCCGGCTCGTCCATGCCGCCGTAAAGGTGGTTCAGGAACATTTCCTTGGTGAGCGTGGTGCCCTTGCGGAGCGAAAGCAGCTCCAGCATCTGGTATTCCTTGCCCGTCAGGTGAACGCGCTGGCCGCCAACTTCGACGGTTTTGGCGTCGAGGTTCACGATCAGTTCGCCGGTGATGATGATCGACTGGGCATGGCCCTTGGAACGGCGGACGATCGCATGGATGCGGGCGACCAGCTCATCCTTGTGGAAGGGCTTCGTCATGTAGTCGTCGGCGCCGAAACCGAGGCCGCGAACCTTGTCCTCGATGCCCGCCATGCCGGAGAGGATGAGGATCGGCGTCTTGACCTTGGAGAGCCGCAGCGTGCGGAGCACTTCATAGCCCGACATGTCAGGCAGGTTGAGGTCGAGAAGAATGATGTCGTAGTCGTAGAGTTTGCCGAGATCGACGCCCTCTTCACCGAGATCGGTGGTGTAAACGTTGAAGCTTTCCGATTTCAGCATCAGCTCGATGCTCTGCGCTGTCGCGCTGTCATCTTCGATGAGTAGAACCCGCATATTTATCCCCTTTACCGCCGCCTAGGTAAATCTTGGCCCCCTACGCGTCACGGATCCAGACTGTGCCTGATTTGGAAGCTGCCACTAAATGGTTAACAAATTCTGATTCACTCTGGCAAGGTGTATCAGTTCATTAAACAAAATTAGTAGTAGCCTGTTTTCTTTTGAGGATTGGTCATCACCAGACTTGAACTAGCGGATGAGGAAACTCCGCTAACTGATTCAAGCGACTCGCACATTGCCGCGTCGAAATCGACCTTGGTATTTACCTACCCTTAAATGATCGGGCTTATCATTAATGATGCCCGTAAATGAAAAGTTAATGCGGCCTAGATTTTATTAACGTCGCGGAAGTTTTTTGGCCCGGAGTGTAACACGCCGGGTATACGGGCCGGGGTCTCGCTATCCACGGAGTATTGCGTATGAAGTCGCGTGACAGCCTTGTTCGCCTGAAGGAATTTCAGGTTAACGAAAAACGCCGGCAGTTGCAGCAGTTGCAACTGATGATGGCCGAATTCGAGCGGATGGCTAAGGAGCTCGAACACCAGATCACTCTGGAAGAGAAGAAATCCGGCATCGCCGATCCGAATCACTTCGCCTATCCGACCTTTGCAAAGGCCGCCCGGCAGCGTGCGGATAATCTTCAGGTCTCGATCCGCGAGTTGAGAGCCCAGCAGGAGAGCGCCGAAATGTCGCTCGAGGAAGCCCAGGCGGAATTTGCCAAGGCTTCGGCGCTGGAGGAACGCGACGGGACGATGCGCGTCCGCGCCTGAACGAAGCCGGAAATTGCGGGGCTATCATGAGGGGCGGGCCGGTGGCCCGTGCTTCATTTTCCGTTGCCCGCAGCGTTCGTCAGGCCTGTTCGGCGAGCCTAATTCAGCCTTTGATGACGTCGCGCCATTCGGGATGGCGTTCGACCTGCGCGCGGAAGAAGGGGCAGAGCGGAATGATCTTCCAGCCGCCGCGGCGCGCGTCCTCCACCGCATGAACGGCCAGAGCCTGGCCGACACCCTTGCCGCGAAGAGCATCCGGAACGCCGGTGTGATCGATGATGATGAGCTCGGGGGAGGTTCGCGAATAGGTCATCTCGCCCTCGTGACCTTCGATTACGGCCAGATATCGCCCGCCCGATTTGCTTTCTTCGTTCCTGATATCCATTCGTGTCTGCTCCTGTTTCTGCGCCGATCTAAGCAGAGGGCGAGTCCCGGGGGAATAGCCGGGAGGGCGGACGCTATGTCAATGGAAGCGGAACGGTCGGCAAAACGAAAGGTGCCGTTGCATTGGCAAACGGCACCTTTTCAAATCGTTGGCGCTGATATCGCGGCTAGTGGCGATATTGCTGGATGCGCGTCGTTCTGAGGCCGGCAAGGCCATGGTCGTTGATGGATGATTGCCAGGAGAGGAATTCCTCGACGGTGAGCGTGTAACGCTCGCAGGCTTCTTCCAAGCTCAACAGGCCACCGCGAACCGCTGCAACCACTTCGGCCTTTCGCCGGATAACCCAGCGGCGCGTATTGGCCGGCGGAAGATCGGCAATGGTCAACGGGCTGCCATCGGGGCCGATGACATATTTTACTCGGGGTCGGATCATTTCGGTCATGGGACTCTCTACACAAACACAAGACCACGGCGGGCAGCCTAGGCCCGCAGTTTTAAGATTTGACTAAATGTGATGGCCGTTTTCTACCTAGAGGGAAAATAATCGTCCCGAAGTAGAGCGCATTTTGAAACTGCCGCCTGCGTTGCATGCCGCCGCAGTCCCGCAATCCGCTTCGAATGCCGGTCCGAATTTCAGGCCATCGCCAGCGAAAGCTCCGTTTTTCCCGGTCCGAGTTCCAGTTGCGCGGTTCCCGCGTGCCGAAGCGTCAGATAATCGCCGGCGGCGAGCGCAAAAATTCCCGTGCCGGATTGCGCCTGAGCGCCGCCGCTCGCGCCGCTCAGCGAAAGGAGGACTTGCGAACCGTTCAGAAGCAGGCTGGTCGTGTGGCCGGAAGAGGTGAGTACCGCCACATTGAGGGCGACGAGATAAAGGCCGGTTGCCGGAACGATCAGGCGATTGCCGCCGCCGGCCGCTGCCGCCCCCAGAGCAAACCCTCCCTGGTTGAGCGTCAGCACCGTGAAACCGCTCTCCTGGCCGGCGGTCGGAGAAAAACTCGTCCCCGCGCGACTGGCGCGGACCGTCGGTTGATTCGGTCTGGAAACGTGGCCGGCCTCGGAAACCGCAAGGCCGGTCCTCCAGGCGGTGCCGTCGCTCACCTTGATCGAGAAGGCATTGTCGCCCGCCAGTCCCATTTCCGCATGTCCCGTCCAGTTGGTCTGGAAAAGAAGGGAGGCGGTGTCGCCTGCCGCTGCCTTGTTGATCTTGACCTGATGGCCATTGCCGGCGTGATTGAAGAGGCTCGCCGGCGAGGAAAGCGCCAGCCTGTTGGTGGCATCGGGCGCCGCGTTGATGCCGAGCTGCTCAAGCCCTTCGATGCCGGCGGAAAGGTCTCGCCATGAGCCGCCGGAGAAGATCCTGAATGTCTCGGAGGACGTGAACCAAGCCCGCCATCCCTCGCGCGGCGGCATGAAATTCCAGGCGTCGTCCTGCCGGGCGGCAATCTGTCCCTCCTTGCCCGCCCATGGGCCGCTTGCGGGTGCGGCGACCAGATAGCAGGCGCCATCGGCGGGTTCCTCGGGCGGAGCGGCGAGTTCTGCGGCGATCGTCAGATGCACGATAGCATCGAGCCGCAGCAGCGCCTCGTTATGGGTGACATGCTTCTGCGCCTGCGCCGGCAGGATGAAGGGCATTTCGAGATTCGTCGTGGTATCCGCCATGGTTCTGCTCCCGGTTCGATCGGAGCAATTCTATTCCAGCGGGCGAGGGCGGGGAGGCGGAGCAAGCTAAGCCATTGGAGAGGTTAGGCCGGGCGGCATTTTCATCCCCGGTCCGCGAGGCGAGATGCTCCGCAATCTTCGGAAGTTCGGCGAAGGCTCTCTTGGAGTTTCCATGCGGCTGGAGGGACGGAAGCAGCGCTTTTATTGCGCCGCGGGAGGCTTTCGGGAGCCGCTGCCGGGGCTGTTGGGCGTCGATCGCCACGGGAGCCCGATATTCCGTTTCGCGGATCGCCTTCTGCGGCTAATTTTTGGACAAGGAACGCTGAATTTTTGAAATTCCTGATCTTTTCGACGTCACATTGTTAAGAACCGGCTCATTTCCGGCCGACTCTCGGCTTTTTGTCTTCACATTTCTTTTGAAACCGGTATGGAATCCGCCCTGAGCTTAAGTACCCGCTTGGGACAAAGAACAAAGAGATGCAACCCTTCAGGGAATCGCATCCGGGGGAATCTATATGGAGTATTTTATCCAGCAGCTCATTAATGGGCTGACTCTTGGGTCCATCTACGGCCTTGTCGCCATCGGTTATACGATGGTTTATGGCATTATCGGTATGATCAACTTCGCCCATGGCGATATTTTCATGCTTGGCGGTTTCGCCGCTCTCATCATCTTCCTGATCCTGACATCCTTCTTCGCGGGCATTCCGGTGGCGTTACTGCTTCTGGTAATGCTGGTCGTAGGTATGTTGATGACAGGGCTCTGGAACTGGACGATCGAGCGGGTCGCCTATCGGCCGCTGCGCGGTTCGTTCCGGCTGGCGCCGCTGATCACCGCCATCGGCATGTCGATCGTGCTGTCGAACTTCATCCAGGTGACGCAGGGACCGCGCAACAAGCCGATCCCGCAGCTCGTCAGCGATACCTATCATTTCGGCGCGATCACCATTTCGCTGAAGCAGATCATCATCGTCCTGCTGACGGTCGTGCTGCTCGCCGCCTTCTGGTACATCGTCAACAAGACGCCGCTGGGACGTGCCCAGCGGGCGAGCGC